>JBBDJQ010000001.1:202815-457043 GCA_040879765.1 Candidatus Pacearchaeota archaeon
CCTCACATGTTTATAGTTCTGCGGTTAATCCTAATAATGATTTAGTTTATACTGGTATTTTTGATGGTAAGTTGGGAGTTTATAATAGAACAAGTAATGAGTGGGAGGATTTGAGTGCTTCAGATGCTGGAGATTGGGTTGGTACCTCACATGTTACTGGTGTTGCGGTTAATCCTAATAATGATTTAGTTTATACTGGGATTGATGGTAAGTTGGGAGTTTATAATAGAACAAGTAATGAATGGGAGGATTTGAGTGCTTCAGATGCTGGAGATTGGGTTGGTACTTCGAATTTTGAAAGTGTTGCGGTTAATCCTAATAATGATTTAGTTTATACTGGTATTTGGGATGGTAAGTTGGGAGTTTATAGTGATTATTTAAAAATCTTGCCTGGAGAAAGTGAAATCGCTTTGTGGGTATGTGGAATTGATATTGGAGATTATCGTGTAGCTACACTTAACATTAACGCAAACACATCAACAAATGAAATTCCTTTGAGAGTTGAAACTTACAACGGAACAGACTTTGTTGATGTGTTGCACAGCAAATACATCAATACAAGCAACAACATTGAAACTCTTCGTGTGCCTTTACTTCAAAATCAAATTAATACAAATGAAGAAGGACTTTGTGAAATAAAAATCTCGAATCTTGGAAACAATGATTTAATAATTGATGATATAACACTTGACACTTACTATGATGAAGTTGTTTCTGTAAGAGATATTCAGGCCCAAGTAGGAAGCTTTAATTTGACAGGATTAGAAACCAGTGATGAATTATTGAATGTTTCTGTCTTTACAGAGAACTCATTTAATGAAACACATAGTTTAGATGTGAACTTAACAATTAGCAATTCTACCACGGTGGTTCATAGCGAATTAAATTCTGGTTTAACTATTGGAGCTTTATCAAGTTTAACAACAACATTTGAAAACATAAACACATCAACGTGGACAGCGGGCAACTACACTCTTGAAACGTTGATAACAGGAAACTTCACATCAACAGAAAATGAAAACCGTTCAGAAACATTAGTCTTTGAAGACATACAAGTTTACGCAAGCTCAGAGAAATATATGTGTTCTTCAACAACTGAAGAATTTACAGTAACAATAAACCATCCTTTCACGGATGAAATTGAATACAATGTTTCTCTTGAATTTCCTTCTGGATGGTCTTACTCTGGCTCACAATTGAAAAACATCTCAACAATTGGAAATACAACATTAACATTTAACATAACTTCAGGAACAAGCGAAGCAAACCAAACAATAAATGCAAGTGTTGAATACACATATCCAAGTTCAAAAACAAAACAATCTCAACAAGATATTGAAGAGGGTGCAAGTATACCAATACTTGAAGTTGTGAGGGAGACTCCACAAAATGTTGCAAATAGCACAGAATTTGTATCTAGACTAGCTGTTTACAATAAGGGGTGTGCTCTGGCAGAAGACATAACTCTGAAAGAAAAAGTTACTTCTGGTTGGACAGCTTATACTCCTTCTATTGATGGAACACTTGCAGGAGTTGCAGATATTCCAAGAGGAGAAATCAGATATACCGCAGATAACCTTGGAACAATAAGAGCTCAAGAATACAAGCTATTAAGTTATTTCATACTATCTTCGTCAGAAATAGATGCTGCTGCTGAACTTAGATACAACCTTACATGGGGCTCAAGAAATAAATATGAAGATTCTGCGTTTAAAATAAACACATCAAGATATATTGATGAATCTAGATTGTCTTACAACATCAGAACAATTGGTAGCTTTAAAGACCGTTCAGCGGAAGCCGATGATGATTCATTGTATGAATTTAATATAACAAACATAGGAGATCTAAACATTGCAAACAACACATGGAATGTCAGTTTAAGCATTCCTTCGCAATGTACTCAATCAAACCACACAGGAACTTACAATTCTGGGACGGGAAAAATAACTTGGCCATTAGGACCTTTGAATGTAAGTGACATAAATACTTTCCACTTAAATCTAAACTGTAGTACAGAAAACAGATATGTATTAAGCGCAGAAGCTGTAAATGACACGCAAACAAAAACAAGCTTTTCAAATTCAACAAACATTGACTGTTCTTTCAGCAGTGGAAATGATTGTGTTTCCACAGAAAGCTTCACTTTCAGCAAACCAAGCGATGCAAGATATGAAACCTTGAATAATGTTAACACAACAATCTTCTATAACTGGGATGATTTCAAAACAACAATTGGAGAAGGCTCAGTGAATATTACTAATGATGACGGAAAAGGAAATTTGTTATGGCAAAACTTTTCCATAACAAACCCTGATGGTACAAGTGGAACTGTCTTTTCAAATTACACTCTTGACGATTCAGAAAAATCTAAATTTGTAAATTCGGCAAGAAATATTAGAGTACGTGCATTTGTGGATTCAACTTCAAGTCCAAATGGAAATGTGAGTGTACAAAACATTGCATACACATGGGATCATGGAACACTTTTCAACGAAACTCATGAACTTTTCATAGACATACATCCTTTCATATTTGATCTTCCAACTCCTGTGCTTTCAACACCTACAAATAATTCTCTACAGGCAGCTGTTCCTGTCGGTTTATCATGGGAAGCTATAGAAGAGCCAGAAGGAGTGGATATAAGTTATTACGTATTCGGAGATGACACTGATGCATCGACAATTTTAGATACTACAGAAGAAAATCTTTACCTATGGCGTGATCTTGGAGCTCAGCAAGGAATATTTTATTGGAAAATAATTGCTACGGATGGAATTTCAAACACCACATCTGAAACACGCCAGTTTGAACTGGATTTATGTCAACCAAACACTGATTTCGCTTTTGCAGAAAGTTATCCGATGTCTTATGATAATATAACGGACACAATAACTATTTGGGGTAGTAATGGCACTGACTTCGATGCAATGGGCAACAACGAAAGCAATCCAATAACATTCCAAGAAATATTTGAATTTGGTCAAGCTGTAAGAGGAGTTTGTGCAGTTAACAATCCTTCATCAGGAGCGTATGTTGTATTAAGCCGTCTTGAATTAGGAAACACAACCGACTCATTAAATACTACTTTCGTAAAGACAACGGGAGAATCGTTAGGCTTTGGTAAGCAGGTTCAATTAAATTTTAACGCAACTTTGACATCTGGAAGAGTCACGGCAGGAGGAACACCTCAAGCAGGATCAACACTTGCGTTCTCTGGTTTAGATGCAACAGGTAATGAAGAAGGACAGTTTTACACAAAGAGCGGTTCAAATCTAAAATTATTCGACACAGGCGTCTCGCACACCATTGATGCAAACAACTCAAATCCTTTCAGGCTTTATTGGAATGGAAACACAGAAATAAGAGCAAGCACCTTACAGAACTGGCACACAATAAGATTCTTTGGAAGTAATAATATAATAAACAATATGATTTTGACAGATATGGGTGAAGGTTTCTTCCCTGCAACAACACAAACAGGAACGCTGACAACTGTAAGACCTAGCGGAATTGATACTGGCGGTTTAATGTTGTTCACTGAAAACACTTCTTTAACAGAGCCAAATTTCACAATAACAGGCCTAGAGGTTTCAGAATCAACAAACGACATACTCGTTCAAAATTATACTGGGAAAGCGATTTTGATAAACCCTACACTAAACTTCAGCAACATAAACTGGACAGAAGGTTCCTTCGGTGGAAGCATTGAAAGAAAATTCGATTACACTCCAACGATAACTGATTCAATAGGTGCATCTGTTGCAAACACAACACTTGTGTTACTTGACACAAAAGGAGATTTAATTTTCTCATTGAAAACAGACGCTCAAGGAAGCATTCCAAAACAGATAATTACAAGGGCACTCTATGATTACAATTTCAAAACCGGAGACGACCAAGGACCTCACACACTTTACATACAAAAATACGGAAGCAATTTCCAGACAGCGGCTAAAGCTTTCTCTGCAGCGACGGTTGAAACCTTGCAATTAGGTGATAATCAATTCACAACGCTTTCAGAGTCAGGAGCAGAAGCTTTGGAAAACATAACATACAACGCTCCAACTCAAGTAAGCCATGGTGATGAGATAAATACTACTTGGAGTACTTCTGGAACGTTGGCAAACGCCCCAATAGACCAGTGCCAGTTCTTTGCAATTTTCGCGAACAGCACAAAACTTGTTGAAGGGGCAAGCAACAACTTTACAATAAATTATGCAACAGGAGAAGTTACATTCAACCAAGACATGTCTGATTATGAAATCCGCCCAGTGTATTCTTACGGAGGAAATGTTACAGTTACAAATGGTTTGACAGTTGCAGAAGCGTTTACAATGAAAGACCTTTACGACTTTACACAACAGCAAACAACTCAAAACAACTTGTCAGCAGACCTATTGACTGTTGATGGATTAACTTACACATTCTGTGTGGACCTTGCTTTAGGAAACAACGACACCGCTGGAAGTATTTCAGACCCAGAAGCAACAATAGAATTCAACGACGGTTATGATGTCATTGTCGGAGATAAAGGAGGTTTGCTTGACTTGGCAGGGGTTGGAGGAACAGGAACTGTTGAAAATATTGATGTAGGGAAACCACAGATAAAGCTTGGAGAAACGCAGACAGTATTAGTAAGCTTGACAAATGATGTGGGAGACCCTTTAACAGGAGAAACAATTACTGCAAATGTTCATTTCCCTGATGGAACTATCTGGCTTGAAGACAAAGTATTCACAGAATTCACTGATGGGTTTTACAGATTGGAATTTAACATGCCTTCAATAGATAATGAAATTCCTTACGGAATTTATTCTGTGCATGTATTTGGACAAGGATTTAGCGCTGTAAGAACATTTGAATTTGTGCCTGAACTTGATTTAATCTCAAGATTTAGGGTCGGTGACAAGATATTTGATATAAATTTAGCGCATTTGGATAAAGGAACAGGAAACGTTACTTTGAAATTTGAAACCTTTAATCCAAGAAGTGAAAATAAGACTTTCTCGCAATTTGACCTTTGGGAAAGAAATTATTTTATGCTTTTGCCGACAACTCTTATGGCTTCTCACTTTGATGTAGATGTTTATGAAATGAATAACAGCAGAGAGATAAATTTTGACAGTTTTGAAGACCAAAATATAAGTGACTGGAGTTTCTCAGGAGATATAATAAATCTTACAGTTGCAGAAACAACTCTTTTAAGAGACAACTTTGCATTGAATGTAACTCTTAATTTCTCAACAGGAAACGGAACAATTGCAAAGAACATTTCATCAACAGATTTCTCAAATGTTGCAAATGAATTAAGGGAGTTTGATGTTGAATACTATCTTCCTGATCTTCAACTAGAAAACATCTCTATAAAACTAAAGACAAATGAAACAGATTATTTTGTTGAGAACAGGGAATTAAGAGGTTGGAAGATATTGTTTTCGGGAGAATCGGCAACACACATAGATTCTTTTGATTATGATAAACTGCAAACTTTCGGAAATCCAAACATTTCAAACATAACAGGAATTGAAATAACATTCATAGGAACAGACAATTACACTACGCCAACTTCAATTTTGGTTGATGATGTTGAATTGCATAAATTGGAAATTTTCCCTCATGACAGAATGGGCTCAAAATTCTTATCTTCTGTAACAAGCACTCTTTTCTGGTGGAATGGAGATGGAACTTACAGGCTTGAAAGTAGAGAGGAAAAAGAGTATACAGTAATATTACAGTCTCTTGAATTTGAATGGCTCACAACATGGGCAAATGATTTCCCTAATGACGCTTTCATACAGGAAAAATACCAAGAGGCTTTAGATGCAAACTTTTATTATGAGATTTTAGTGCCGTTTGAGCAGGTTAAAGGTTATTTACTTGCAAACACTGACAAAAAACTTTTCATTGTTTCAGACATTGGAACAAGTTACAATCCAGGAGATAAAGCAACAGCAAACATAGTTACTTACGATAACACTGCAAATCTTGTTACTGCGAATGTAACTGTCACTGCAAAATACCCGAATGGAACAACCTTCTCACAAGGAACTCCAACAGAAAGCTCAACAGGAATCTACAACTACAGTTTTGTAATTCCTTCAACACTTGGAGATTATTCAACATTAATAACTGCAAATGATTCTGTGAATAAAGACGCGAGAATACATACTATCTCTGTTGTTTCGGCAACCTCTGGCTCAGGAACAGGTGGTTTGGCCTTGAACATGTTCAACTCTGTTGGAAGCAGTTATGATTTGGGAGAAACCGTAAGGCTTTTCACTACAACTGTGAATTCCTCCGGATCATTAGTTAACTCAACAGTTAATGTTGCAACATTTGACCCGGACGGAACTCAAATAAACAGCGGGGAATCTATAAGAATTTCCGAAGGAAGATTTGAGTATAACTTTACTGCGCCGAGTACAGAAGGAACCTATAGGCTTAATATTGATTCAAACTACTCTGGAGATGAAGCTCATGACACAGAGGCGTTTATCATATCTTCAGGCGGAGGCAGTGGCGGAGACGCCTCAGTTCCACAAATACAAGTAGAAGCACCAAATTCCATAGATACAAACACTAACTTTAGCATAACCTCTCTTACAACTAATAAAAATGGTGTAGCAACTAGTTGTGATTCTGGAGCAAACGTAACAATAAGAGATACTTTAGCAGGAACAAACCTTGTTGACAATGAAGCAATGACAAACTTCGGAACAGGTTTGTACAATTACACTTACTCGACTGGAACAAGCTCAAGCTTCCTTACTGTAATTGATTGTACTATTTCGGGGGTTGAATACAAAGGAATAAAATCCTTTTCAACACAAGGCGTGGCATTGCCATCAGGAGCAGTGGTAGAAATGTCCGACTTTGATGAGGTTCTTGCAGGAAACGATTACAGGGCAAAGGTTTGGGTATTTGACCAAAACGGAAATCCAATAAACGCCAATTCAATCCCAACAGTAACTCTATATGATCCATTAAGAAACATAATTGTGCAAGATGTTTCAATGACTCAAGATTCAACTGGAATTTATGTTTATAATTTCACAACCTCGAGTACTCAAACCGGAGGTGTCTGGGAAACTATAGCAAATGTGGTTGTAAATGGTGTAACTTACTCTCCATCAGATTTCTGGGAACTTGAATCCAGTCCTGCAGAAGTTAAGATAAATGAAATATCAGATAAAACAGTGCCAACAATAAGTGCTGATGTGACAATTACAAATGAGGGTAACAGCAATCAAGAATACCAATATGAATACTGTATTGTTTCTCAACAAAGCAATCAGTGTGGAGGAGATGACGATGAGGATTATGCCTCAGGAGCTAAACTACTAAGTCCTGGACAGAGTTTTAATCCAACTTTGAATCTTGAAGTTTTGACAGCAGGAGATTATTACTTCAAGCTTGTTGTTTACTTTGGAACAGAAAAATCTGGAGCTTCCCAATTATTCACTGCAGTTGATGAAGATACCACAACAAGCGAGCCAAGTTCTGGTGGGGGTAGTGGAAGTGCTGGCGGAGGGGGAGCAGCAACGCCAAGTGAAGAACTACCTGTGGAAGGAAAATCTGAATTATTCAATATAGAAATAAATATACCTGAAAGAAACCAAAGAATTGCTCCGGGGGAAAACATTGCCGCAGGAATAAAAATCACAGACTTCAGCTCAGTAAAAGGTGCCAAAAACATTACACTATATTACTACATAGAAAACTCTAAAGGTATTGTCTACTCTGAAAAATTCGAGCAACTAACTTTGAATGAGGTTTTAGAAATATTGCGTGAAATTAAAATCCCTAAAGACACTCCTGAAGGGGCATATTCTTTTGTGGCAAAAATTGAATATCAAGAAGAAGTGGCAATAGGAAAAAAAACCTTCAGTGTTGTTAAAGAAGATATATTGACCCCTCCTTTAACAGAAAAAGTAAATCTTTATCTAATAGCAATAATATTAATTGTTGCATTAATCATACTTTTACTCATGAGATTTTTCTATGGGGGAAAAAGAGGAAATCTAAAAAAAGACTATGCACACAGAAAGAGAAAATGGTTTGGTAAGAGTAAAACAGCCCATAGCTATCATGAAAGAGAAAGCTTAAAAAAGATTATTAGGCACATTAAGGAATAAGAAAAAAGAAAAAATGAAACATAAAGGAAACATAATAGCAATAATGTCACCAAAAGGAGGCGTCGGAAAAACAGTAACTACTGCAAATCTTGCCGCGGCTTTAGCATTAGTTTATGATAAAAAAGTTCTTGCTGTTGATACAAACGTTTCTACTGCTTCATTGGGCATGCATTTTGGCATTTTCTTTCCAGAACATACTCTTCAGGATATTTCCGGTAATGCCGGCGATGAGAAATCCCTTCATGTTTACCACCAAAACCTCCACATAATTCCTGCTTCAATAAAAATAAAAAAGAAAGAAAAAAATTTAAATTCGCTGAGAGAAAACCTCTATTCCACAGTTAAAAATTACGAGAAATTCTTAAAGAGTTTGTCTGATGATTACTATTTAATTCTTCTTGACTGTTCTCCAGGATTTGACCTTGAGACTTTGGCAGCCATGCAGGTTGCTTCTGGGTTGATCATTGTTACAAACCCAGATTATCCTTCAATCATAACAGCAGCAAGAGCAATTGAATATGCTAAAAAAATAAAGATGCCTGTCGGAGGACTTGTGTTAAATCAGGTAAGAAAAAAGAAATACGAACTAAAAAAGGAACATATTGAAGATGCACTTAAAATAAAAATTCTTGAAGAGATTCCGTACGATAGGAAAGTACAGGAATCAATTGCAAATAGAAAACCTGTTGTTTTGTTCAAGCAAAATTCAAAATCAGGCAGGGCATTTCAAAAATTGGCTGCTTCCATTTGCGGAGAGGATTATAGGGATTCGTGGATTAGAAAAATAATTAAAAAAGTAAAACGATGAACAAATTTAAAATCAAAGGAGAATAAATAAAAATATTTTTTTATATTGGTCATTTTTTAACCTGGTTTTGCCAATAATAAATTCTTTTGAAATAGCCGATGTGATAAGGAACTATGGTGGTATTCCAGTAGTCAAAGTTGCCTAGATACATCTCATGCCTATCATCTTGGTTTTGATATTAATAATACCTAATTAGATATTTTGAAATTATGATTCAAAGAAAGGGTGTTTAGATATGAGAAAAAAGACTAATAAACAAATTTAAAAATAAAAAATGGTTAAGAGAATAAGAATATGGTAGCACTAATAAACGACATTGCAATAATCTTCCTTGTTTTTGTAATCCATATTGTTGCAATAATCTATACATGGAAAGTCGGACTAATATTTAATTCAAGGTCTTGGAATTTTATAATGGCAGCATTTATTATACTTCTTTTTTGGGATATGGTTAATTTTTTGAACTTATTTGAACTTATTTATTATGACCACCCCTATATGTTGTTCATAAATCAAATTTATTTACCCTTAATATTTTGGATTTTGATAAGTTTGGGAATGGCTAGGATTTATTATAACATAAGACATTCTATGAATATCGAAAAAAAATTAAAGAATTCCGAGAATACAAAAAAATCTGCAGATAAGAATTCTGGAAAGAAGAAAAAAAAAGGTAAAAGACTAACTTTTGATGAAAGAGTTTCAAAAATTTTAGAAAGAGAGGGAGTTTAATTTAAATATGGCGAATGAAGATAAAGATTTCGATAAAGAAGAGAAAAGAATAGATGAGGAAGAAAAAGGATTAAAAATAAAGAAATTAATTTTGAAACTCTCAAGGGCAAAAGATGCTTTAACTAGATCTAAGAGGGCTAAAAAGAAATTAGATCCAATGGACAAATATCTTTATGATGAAGAGATAAATTTGAATAAAGAATTACCTGGGGTAAAGAAGAAGCTTGAAAAACTTATGGAAGAGAAGGAGGAAATAGAAAAGAAAAAAGATTATCTTGACAAAGCTATAGAAAAACTAAATAAGTCAATAGATAGTCAAAATAAGAGAATTCTTGAAATCGGAAAGAAGTTGAATAAAGTAAGAAGGTAATTTAATCTCTATTTATTTCTTTTTCAATTATTTCCTTGGCAACTTTGAAATCCGCTCTTTTGTTTGAGATTTTCATAACCTGGCCTATTAAGAAATTTATGGATTCCTTTTTACCTTGTTTGTAATCTTCTGCAGCTTTTGGATTTTTTCTAATAACTTCTTTTGCTATTTTTTTAATCTCTGATTTTGAAGAAATCTTCTTAGAACTTTTAGCTTTCTCTTTCGGAGAAAATGATTTTGGAATAAACTCATTTAAAATTTCTTTTGCTTTTAATTCTGTAATGGTTTTTCTCTCAATTAGCTTTAGAAGCTCTATAAAATGATTTGTTTGAATTGAGACTTCATGAAGTTCTTTTTTTGAATAATTTAAAACTCTCAATAATTCTCCAGTAACCCAGCGACTTGCAAGTTTTGGTTCGACTTTTTTTATTATTTGTTCGAAAAATTCAACCAAATCTAAATTAGTTGTAAGGATTTCTGCATGTTTTTTCTCGATTTTATGTTTTTTTATAATCCCTTTTATTTTTTCTTGAGGTCTTTCAGGTAAAGATTTTTTCTCTTTATCAATTTCTTTTTTATCCACTTTCAAAACAGGCAAGTCTGGTTCTGAAATAAATCTGTAGTCTTCTGCTAATTCTTTATCCCTCATCTTCATAGTCTTTCCAGAAATTTCATCAAACATTCTTGTCTCAAGTTTTTTTGCTAGCTCTCCTGGCTTGCTTTGCCTAGAAATTTCATATTCAATTGCCCGTTCTATGTTCTTTAAGCTGTTGATATTTTTTATCTCAACTCTTTCTCCTTTTAATTCAGGAATAGAAACATTAACATCTGCCTTGACTCCTAGGGTTCTATCAATTATTTTCATGTAAGTTAGAGTTTCGACTAATTGTTTCATCCATCTTATGACTTGTTTTGAATTTATGAAATCTGGCTCTGTAACAATTTCAATTAAGGGATAACCTGATTTGTTATAATCTATTTCCCCTGTTTTTGGATTCCATGCTGCAGGATCTTCTTCTAAATGCGCCTCGGTTATTTTTATGTTTTGGAAATTTCCATTTTCACAGAAAGGAATTACATGACTTCCAGAAATTGTGTTTTGATATCCTTTTGGTAAATCCGGCCAGCTGTAATGTTTTCTTTGCCAAGCCACTTTGGGATTAATTTTGCATCCAAGAATTAGTGCTATTTGAATTCCTTTTCTTATTGCTTTTTTATTTGGTAGCATGAGTTTTGCTCCTGGTTGCCCAGTGCAAATTGGACATATGTTTGTGTTTGGTTTGCTTATCTTTGATCCGTGTGTGGAATTACATGAACAGAATAATTTTTCCTTTGTTTTAAGATATCCATGGATTTCTAATCCTATTTTGACCATAATTCAAAAAAGAAAATGTGCTTTATTAATTTGATGTCTTTGTGAAAAGTTTTTATATCTTGTTTAGCTTTTGGGGTTATGACTTTAGAGAAGGTAAATCCTGGAGACTATGTTGAGGTAGATTTGATCAAGGATTCTTACAAAGGATTTTTCCTTGATGATTCTGAAAATAAGGGAGTTGCTTTGATAAAACTCGATTCAGGATATAATGTTGGATTTAATAGAAAAGATATTTTGAATTTAAAATTAATTAATAAGGCTTCAGCTAATGAGGATTTGCCTGACTTAAAAAAATCTTCTGATAGGCCCAATGTCGCTATGATAATTACAGGAGGGACCATTGCAGCTAAGATGAATTCTAGAAAGGGAGGAGTTGATTGGCTTGATGAACCAAAATCTTTGTTTAAATTTTATCCGGAAATTTTTGATCTTGTTAATATTTCTAAAGTCGAGGTTCCTTTTATGAAGGCTTCTGAAGATATGGATTTTAAAGATTGGCAAAAGATAGCAAAAACTGTAAAAAAACTTTTGAATGATTCAAATATTAAGGGAGTCATAATTACTCATGGGACTGATTTTTTACATTATACTTCTTCAATGTTGGGTTTCTTTTTGAAGGATTTGAATAAACCAGTTGTTTTAACTTATTCTCAGAAATCAATTGATCGTGCATCTTCAGATGCTAATTTGAATTTGAAATGTGCTGCTTTGGCTGCAATCTCTGAAATGGCTGAAGTTATGCTTGTTGGGCATGGGACAATTAATGACAATTTTTGTTTTGCTCTTCCAGGAAATAAGTCTAGAAAAATGCATTCATCAAGAAGAGACGCCTTTAAGGCTGTTAATGAAAAACCATTTGCCAAAATTTTTGAAGACAGGATAGAAATAATTAGAAATTATAATAAAAGGGACAATAAGAAAAAAGTTAAATTGGATTTGAAGTTTGAAAATAAAGTAGCTTTGATTAAATTTTATCCGGGGCAAAATCCGGACTTTCTTGATTATTATGTTAAGAAAAAATATAAAGGTTTAGTGATAGAAGCTTCGGGCCTTGGGCATTTGCCAAGTAGGAGATCTAGAAATTCTTGGATAAAAAAGTTGAAAGAAATTCAAGACAATGGAATTACTGTTTGTATTACAACCCAGACAATTTATGGAAGGGTTGATGGATTTGTTTATTCTAATGGTAGAGAGGTTTTGAAAACCGGCGCTATTTATTTAGAAGATATGTTGCCCGAAACAGCTTTTGTTAAACTGGGATGGGTTTTAGGACATGGAGAGTGGATTAAGAGTAAAGAAATAATAAGACAGAAAATGCTTGAGAATATTTCTGGAGAATTTAATGAAAGGTTAGAAGTTTAATGTTTCTTTTTTTTGTGGAGGTTTTTTTCAATTCTTTTAAGCTGAGATTTTATTTCTAAGATTGCTTTTTCAGCTCTTCTGTTAACTAGGTAATCATATTTTGCTTCAGCCCTATCTCTTTGATAGGTTCTATTTTGAGACATGAGAATTATTGGTGCTTGTACTGCTGCTAGTGTCGAAAGTATGAAATTTAGTAAAATAAATGGATAAGGGTCCCAAGCTTTTCCGAATATTATCCAAGCAGTATTTATAGACATCCATATTAACAAGAAAACCCCGAGGCTTATTATGAATGTCCAACTTCCTGCCCATTTTGTTAGTCCATCTGCAGCCCTTTGCCCAAAAGTTCTCGGGAGCTTACTAATTGGGTGCTCCACATCAAGAAACTTTGATTTGTGTTTCACCTTTTTTCCCATTTCTTATCAAAGTATTTCTCAGTTATAAATTTATTTGAAGTTTTTATAATTACTAAGGTTGAGGTGTTTAGCATTCTTTGAGATTATAAACTTTTTAAATAAAAAAGGATTAATCATATATCTGAATTTGATATAATTGCATAATTAAAAGTTAATTGAAGAAATAAAAGGAAGTCTTCTCTTGATTAATTAAACCCTATCAGAGATTACTGCGCCGATTGATGAAGGAAAGGTAACTATTGCTACTGTTTTAAATGCTAAAATGGCATTGTCATTCCAATGAGTTACATCTATAGACCATAGAAATAGGGCCACAACTATGAAAGAGATTATATAGGTTGCAAAAATCCTTTTTGTCATTTCAGATAGGTGGTAAATTGGATTTTTCATTATGTTTTTTCTGTGGTAATGGTAATATGTGAAGATCCCTATGAAAAAGAATGTTAGGAGGATTATTACCAATATCTTGAAAATCGAAAGTGTTTCTCCAAGTTCCCAGACTTCTTGGGTGAAGCCTACAGGAATAGCTAATATAAATGCTCCAATAATTATCTGCAAAAAATCATGGAAACTAACATTTGTTTTTATGGGTCTTTTCGAGTCTGCCTGATTTTTCATTTATCTGTTTCGTGATTCATCGTTATAAACTTATTTAAATTACATTTATTAACTACTCTTGAGTTACTAATAGCAAGGTTTTTAAAGTAGAAACCAGTAGTTTGTTTTATGAGTAGCAGATATATTACTGGGGAATTAGTCAAAGAATTAAATAATGGGTTTTATCAGCTAGAGGACCATGATGAGTATGAGGTTGATGTATGTTGCCATCATAGGATGAGGAGAGCGATAGAGAAAAACGCTAAATTAAATTCTTTTAGAATGGAAAATCCAAATACCGAGATTCCTTTTTCAATCCCTAAAAATAGAAAGCGCCATAGAATAAAAAAAGGAATAGAAAGTATTAATGCCGCATCTCAATGGGCTAAGGCTAATTTTGACCCAGATAATCTTGATGAATCCTTTTTTAGGGGAATTGCAAAAAGAATTTTTCCAGACATGTATGCCGGAGACTTTGCATGGTATAGGGATACTGGAACAACAATAAGTGGTGCAAGTGTCACTCCTCCATACCCTTATAAATTACAGGAGATAGAAATTCCAAAGTTTACTGAAGAATTAAAATCTCTTTTAAAATACAAGGAAAAAATAAATGGGGTGGAAGCAGCAATTTATGCTCATCTGCATTTGGTGAGGATTCACCCCTTTGTTGATGGAAATGGAAGAACTTGCAGGGTTTTACAAGATACAATTTTGGATTCCTATGGAATTCCAGTTCCGGTTATAGAATCTGGCGAAAGAATGACTTATTATTCTCTTTTAGATAGTGCTGTATATGATTGGAAACATAAGGGGGGAAAAGAAAGAGGAAATGTAACAAAAGGAGAAAGAATTTTTTATGATTACCTTGCAGGAAAGGTAAATATTTCACTTGAGAAGGTTATTGAAAGTTGTAATAAACACAACCAATAAACAAATTTAATAAACCATCCTTCTTTTTCTTATTTATGTCTGAAGAGATTGATTATGAAAAAGTTGGCTTGAAGTGTGGTTTGGAAATCCACCAGCAATTAGACACTGAAAAATTGTTTTGCAATTGTCCTTCTCTTATAAGAAAAGACGATCCTGAGTTTTTTGTTGAAAGAAAACTTCATGCAGTTGCAGGAGAAAGTGGAGAAGTTGATAAGGCCGCAGAATATCAGGCAGCTTTGAAAAAAACATATTCTTATCAAGGATACTCAACAACTTGCTTGGTTGAATTTGATGAATCTCCTCCTAGAGAAATTAATTCTGAAGCTTTAAGGATAGCAACTCAAATTTCTATTTTACTTAATGCAAAAATTATTCCAATAACTCAAATAATGAGGAAGATAGTTATTGATGGCTCTAATACTTCTGGCTTTCAGAGAACGGTTCTTTTTGCTAGGGATGGATTTGTTGAAACTTCTTATGGAAAAGTCAGGATAGATACAATTTGTTTAGAAGAAGATTCTGCAAGAATTGTTTCTAAGGAAAAAGACAAAGTTATTTTTAGACTTGATAGGCTTGGAATTCCTTTAATTGAAATTGCAACTGCGCCAGATATAAAAAATCCTGAACAGGCAAAAGAAGTGGCACTTTATATTGGAAATGTTTTGCGGAGTTGTAAGGTTAAAAGGGGCTTGGGAACAATAAGGCAGGACGTCAATGTTTCTGTTAAAAAAGGAAAGCGGGTTGAAATAAAAGGGGTTCAGAATCCTGAGCTAATCAAGAAAGCAGTTGAAGAAGAAGCTAAGAGACAGATTGGTTTAATTGAAAAGAAGAAAAAATTTGAATCAGAAGTTAGAAAAGTTTTGCTTGATGGAAAGACAGAATTTTTGAGACCAATGCCTGGAGCCTCAAGAATGTACCCTGAAACAGATTTGCCTTTATTGAGAATTCATAGAGATTTTATTAATCATATAAAGAAGAATTTACCCAAATTAAGACAAGAATCCGAAAGAGAATTAAAAAGAAAAGGACTATCTCAAGAATCAATAAAGATGATTCTTTCTGGTTATTTAGATGACTTTGAAGAATTACTTAAAATTTATTCTAAAGATCCTGAATTAATTGCAAAGATGCTTACAGTTTGGAGGAGAGAGATTTCTACAAAATCGAAAAAAACTTTAAAGGCAATGGAAGAGATTATAAACTTCGATGTTTTGTCAAAAATTTTAACTGAAGTAAAAAAAGGAATGTTAAGAAAAGAATATGTTCGTCAAATATTTTCTGATTTAGTTAAAGGGATTCCCTTAGAAGATTCTATAAGAAGGGAAGAATCAAACTTTGATGAGATTGAAGAAAAGATTATTTCGATTATAAAATCTAAGCCTGGGCTTTCTGAAAAGGCTTATATGGGATTGGCTATGAAGGAATTTAAAGGAAAAATTTCTGGAAGTGAGGTGATAAAAATACTTAAGAAACATTTTTGATATCAAACATTTTAAAAATGTATCTTGTTTATTTTTTGCATGGATGACGGAATTAGTGTTGGAGGAATTGTTAAGACCTCTTTAGTTACTGCTTTAACCATAGCAGCAGCACTGGTTTGGAAGGATGTTTTCACCCATACAATAGAGATTCTTTTTCCCGGAGAAATTCTTTTTTATCAATTTATTGGAGCAATTATTGCCACAGTCCTTGTTGTGTTAGTTATTTACGTGGTTCTTAAAACAGAAAGCAGAGCAGAGATTCTTATAAGGGATTTAACTCATGTAGATAAAAAGAAGAGGAAGAAAATAATAAAAGAAATTAAAGAAGCGGAAAGAAAAAATGAAAAAAGAAAGTATAGGAAATCTAAGTAAGAATCGGATTTTGATAAAAGATGTTTTTTCAAAAAAATCAGGGAGCGTTGAGATTTTTGGATGGGTTTCTAACACAAGAGACCTTAGCAAGGTGAAATTCCTTTTAGTCAGAGATTCTTCTGGGACGATTCAAGTTACGGGAATCAAAGGAAAAACAGACGACAAGATTTTCAAAGATATGGAAAAGATTTCTCGAGAATCTGTGGTTTATGTTAAAGGTTCTGTCAAAGAATCCAAGCAAGCTCCTGGAGGAAAGGAAATTAATCCTGATGAAATTATTGTTTTAAATTCTGCAGAAGAATTACCAATAGATGTTATGGATTTTTCAAAAACTGAATTGCCAAAGAGATTGGATTATAGATTTTTGGATTTGCACAGAAGAAAAATCCAAAGTATTTTTAATATTCAAGGACAGATTGCAGCATCTTTCAGAAAATTTTTTTATGATGAAGGATTTAAGGAAGTTTTTTTGCCTTCAATAATTTCGAGTTCAAGTGAGGGGGGAACAGAATTATTTCCAGTTAAATATTTTGAAAAGAAAGCTTATCTTGCTCAAAGCCCCCAATTATATAAACAGATGATTGCAACCTCTCCTATAGAAAAAGTTTTTACAATTACTCCTGTTTGGCGAGCAGAGAAACACAATACTGTTAGACACATAAATGAAGCAAGACAGATGGATATCGAAGTTGCATTTGCTGACCAAGAAATAGTTATGAAACAGCTTGAAAAATCTGTCCAGTTTATTGTTAAGGAATTAAATGAAAAATGTAAAGATGACTTGGAAGTTCTTGAATTAAAGTTGAAGGTTCCAAAGGCAAAGTACATTTCTTACGAGGAAACTTGTAAGCTTTTGAATATTTCTTATGGAGAAGATCTAAATCCTGGGAATGAAAAAGATTTGGAGAAGAAATTTCCAGACACAATTGTTTTTGTACATTCCTGGCCAGCTAAATTAAAACCTTTTTACATAATGCCTAAAGATGAAAATGCTAAAGCAGAGTTGAGTGAAGGTTTTGATGCTATTTACAAAGGGCTTGAAATTTCCTCGGGAGGACAAAGAATTCATCTACCTGCTTTATTGGAAATTTCTTTGAAAGATAAAGGATTGGATCCAAAAGAGTTCAAATCCTACATTGATAGTTTTAGATTTGGAGCCCCCCCTCATGCAGGATGGTCTATTGGATTAGAAAGATTAACAACTGTTCTTTGCGGTTTGGACAATATAAGAGAAGCCACCCTTTTCCCAAGAGATAGAGATAGATTGGAGCCTTAAATGAAAATAGTTGTCTTTGGATGCTTACATGGTTCTAAGAAAGCCAAAAGAGCCCCTCTAAAAGGGACGAATTTAATTCTTATTGCAGGAGATTTAGGAAAGGCGGATTTGATGAGGGAGATGTATTTCAAAAATATTGAGAGGAAGAAAAAAGGATTAGAGGAAATTGAATATTCTCCCAAGGAACAAAAGAGGGCCTTTATGGAAGCTTACGATTCTTCAGTTGAAATTGTAGAATTTTTATCAAGTTTTGCGCCAGTTTACATGATTTACGGAAATGTTGAAATTTCAAATAAAGAGACTAAGAAACTTTCAAAAGAAATAGGGTTGAAGTTACCTTCTTTAACAGATAAATTAAATTCAATGAAAAATGTTAGGATTATTAATAATAAATTTGTTAAGTTCAAACATCTAAGGATCGGAGGAGTCAAATTTTTTACAGATTCTTGCTGGGTAAGAGAATTTAAACCAAAAGATTATTCAGATAATTTGAAGAAAGCGAAAAAAGCGTCCAAAAAAGTTGAAGAGGTTTTGAAAAAATTTAAAGATTTAGATATTTTCATTTCTCACCAGCCACCTTATGGAATTTTAGATAGAGTCACAGCTAAATTTGCTCCAAAACATTGGAAAGGAAAAAATGCTGGAAGCAAAGTTTTGTTAAATTATGTTGAGAAGAAAAAACCAAAATTTCATTTATGTGCGCATATTCATGAAGGAAAAGGAAGGAAAAAAATTGGAAAAACTGAGATTATTAATATAGGCTCCAACGGAGATTACGTTGTTTTGAATATAGATTAATCTTAAATACTTTCTCTTTTTGTTAAGGTTATGTCAAATGATTTTTTATTCCACAAGGTTTCTGAGGATGAAAAGAAATCTATAAAGCAAGAAGCAAAGGAGATTATGGAAAAATTTTCTGAGAAGCTTTCTAAAATAGATGATAAATCCTTAGAAGTTTTTGTAGAGAGGAATGAGTTTGAAAGGGAAGAGAACGAAAATGAATCTAAGGTTGATGAAGATTTTAGGAAAAGAATTCTTGATAATGCTCCAAATAAAAATGAGGATTTTATTCTGGGAGAAAAGAAAGGATGGTAGATTTAGAAAAAATTGATTGGGAGGGGATTATCATTTCTGCCATAGAAAACCCAAAATCTTTTGATTTTTGTGGATTCAAGGAGTTGAAAGAAAAATCTATTGAAGAAGAAAAGCATTTCAAAGAAAAAACTGTTTTTGAGAATAGCAATTATAAACTTATTTTTAAGATTGGATGGGATAAAAGAAAATTTTTCTTTTTATATGAACATAAAATAATTAATAAAAATTCTGGAGAAGTTATAGCTAGAGTTGATGAATCTCATGGTCTCCATAGGCCTCACAGGCATATTCATTCTGGAGAATTTGTAATCTTTAACCCAGAAGCTTTAGTTGAAAAGTTGGAGCACCCAATCATTTCCTTGATAATAAATTCTGAAAGCGAAGAAAGGAAAAAAGAATGGATATTTCAATTAGCTAATGAATTAAAATTTTCACAAAAGAATTGGAGATACTTAAAATTAGGAAAATGACAACTGAACAAAAATTAAAAAAATATTTGGAAGAGATTGAAAGAAATGATAAAAAAGGAAAAGAAATAAATGCCTTTCTTCAATTACGGAATGAAAAAGAGTTAATTAATGAAGCAAAAGAAATTGATAAAAAAATAAAATTGGGAAAGGCAGGGAAGCTTGCTGGAAAAATAATTGCTGTTAAAGCAAACATAAATGTTTTGGGCTTGAATATTTCTTGTGGAAGTAAGGTTTTGGAAAATTATAAAGGAACTTATGATGCAGATGTTATAAAAAAAATAAAATCTGAAGATGGTTTGATCATTGGTTTAACCAATATGGATGAATTTGCTTCTGGTTCTTCTGGAGAAACATCTGCTTTTGGTCCGACAAGGAATCCAAAGAATTCAGAATTAATTCCCGGAGGTTCTTCAAGTGGCTCAGCAGCTTCGGTAAGTGCTGGTTTTTGTGATATGGCTTTAGGTTCAGATACCGCAGGAAGTATAAGGAATCCTGCAAGTCATTGTGGAGTTGTGGGTATAAAACCAAGCTATTCAAGTGTTTCAAGATATGGATTAATTGATTTATCAATGAGTTTAGATCAGATTGGACCTTTAGCAAAAAATGTTTATGAATCTGCACTTTTGCTTGAAACCATAATGGGAAAATCTGAAAAAGATTCTATCTCTCAAGATTCCTCGATAAATCTTAAAGAAATTGAAAAAGTCCCAAAAAATATTGTTGTTGGTTTGTTGGATTTTGATTTTGGAGATGAAGAAATAAGGAATAAAATAAATGAGAAAGCTGAAGAAGCAGCAAATAAATATGGTTGGATTTTGAAAAAAATTTCTTTACCTTCGATTGAATTTTCAGTTGAGACCTATTATCCTTTGGTTTATGTCGAATTTTTTTCTTCTACTAGGAGATTGGATGGAAGAAGATATGGATTAAAAATAGAAGATGCTGCTGGTCCTGAAGTTTTGAGAAGAATACTTGGAGGTTTAGAAATAAGCAAGGCTGAATATAGTGGGAGGTATTATCATAAGGCTTTGAAAGCCAAAAAAATAATTGAAAATGAATTTGACAAAGTTTTTAATAAAATTGATTGCATAATTTCTCCGACTGTTCCAAAACTACCTCATAAAATTGGAAGTAAAATTTCAGTTGAAGAAATGTATGCTTATGATGCCTTAACTGTTCCTTCTAATTTGGCAGGAAATTGTGCAATTTCAATTCCTGTCTCGGAAATTGATGGAGTTCCTGTTGGATTGCAAATTGTTTGCGATAAATTTCAAGAAGAAAAGATGTTTAAGATTGCAAGAAGTATAGAAAAATTAGGATAAAGTTGGACTTGAAATAAAAAATATATAATACATTACCAGTATATTTTACATAAGAGATGATGATGTCCCTTACATGAACTAAGTTTTTCAGCTGAAACTGATTCCACTAGTATAAGGCCATGCAATGCTCTGATGAAATTTGCTTGGTTAGTTTGAAAGAGGCAAAAAATTATAATTTGATTGGATGAATTTATGAAGAAATAGAAATTTTGAATAAAAAATTGAAAACTGAAATGCCTCTGGGTGGAATAAATACTCTTTTTAGCATTTTCTGGCTTTTTCAAATAGCTCTTTTACAATCAAAATATTTTTAAAGATCGAAGATGTAGTTTTTTTAAGCTCGGGGTTAAATTTATCCAGAAAGAGGATTTTCTCTTTGAGAAATTGCTCGAGTAATAGGAGTTGAAAGGAGGTATAAAATAATGGTTTTAGATTTTGCAAGAGAGGCAATAGAGAATGCACAGAGTCATAGTATTAATTTTGACGAACTGAAAGCAGGAAAGGCAAACATAAAGGTTGTTGGTGTTGGTGGAATGGGTTCAAATGCTGTTACATGGTTGTACAATAAAGGAATTGAAGGTGCAACTGTTTATGCAATGAATACGGACGCTTTACATCTAAGTGTTACTAAATGTGATGAAAAACTCCTATTAGGAAGGGAGCTAACTCGTGGACTAGGAGCCGGTGGAATGCCTAATGTGGGAAGAGAAGCTGCTAAGGAATCATTGTCTGAGATTAAGAAAATTGTTGCTGGAGCTGATATGGTTTTTGTAATTGCAGGAGGAGGTGGAGGTACCGGAAGTGGTGCTGCACCAATAGTTGCACAACTAGCTAAAGAAACAGGAGCAATAGTTATTGGTGTTGTGACAATGCCTTTCGAGTCTGAAAGGGCTAGATTGGACAAGGCAGAGTTTGCTCTTCAAGAATTGAGGGATCAAACGGATACTTGTATTGTTATAGATAACACTAAACTTGTGGACATAGCAGGACAGCTTCCAATTGAACAGGCTTTTGCTGTTGCTAATGAGTTAATAAGCACTATGACTAAGGGACTTGTTGAAACTATTACGCTTCCAAGTTTGATTAATTTGGATTACGCTGATGTTTCTACAATTATGAGAGATGGAGGAGTTGCTGTTATTGGGATTGGTGAAGCTGACACTCAGAACAGAGTTGCTGAGGCAGTTCAACAAGCTTTAGCTCATCCTTTACTTGATGTTGATTATAAAGGCGCTACAGGAGCCTTAGTACATGTTACCGGAGGAACTGACTTGAAATTAGAAGAATTTGATACAATTGGTAGAACTGTATCAGAGAATTTAAATCAAGACGCACAAGTTATAATTGGGGCAAGAATCAACAAGGATTTTGTTGGTAAGGTTAGAGTTATAACAATCATGACTGGAGTCAAATCTCCTTATGTGCTTTCGAAGACAACCGAAGAACAGGCATTCCCTGTTTCTAAGGAGGTTTCTGATTTAGGAATTGAGGTTTGGAAGTAATTCCAAACTTCTTTTTATTTTTTTATTTTTTACATATTTTTTTAAGCTATAGATTTGTCTATGTTTAATGAAATTAATTGGCCCCGGAATTTATAGAGGTAGTGAAGGGGAAGAAACAACAATAAGAACCCACCCTTCAAGAAGATATGAATTATTTTTAAGAAAAGAATCTTTTTCAGGAGATAGTTTTTATATGGGAATTAAATTTAGCCCTCCTTTTCCTCTCATGGTTGAAATGAAGGAGGAATCTTCAAACTCTATTTTTAATGATTCTTATATTTTTTCTGAAGAAGGAGATTGTATTAATCATAGCTATTCTACAGAAGACTTGATAAGCATGGAAGTTAAATCCTCAGGGAGAGATAATAGCATAGCAAGATTAATTGTTAAGGGAGATTTAATTAAAAAATTACTTGATATTGGTCCTGCGTCATTCAATTTTTCTAAACACCCAATTTTTAATGCTCTTAGAGATAATTCTATTTGATTAAATATCTAAATCTCTTTCTTTTTTCATCTCTTTTATTTGAGCATCATTGAATCTGAGAACTTCATCCAGTCTTATTTTTCTTGGCTTTTTGTTTTCGTTTGTATACCCTATCGGAAAAACAGCTTCTAAATCAGATCCTTTTGGAATTTTAAAAAGATATTTTATTTTTTCTTCGTCTTTAAAATGCCCAACCCAACAAGTTGCTAAACCCAAGTCATGAATTTTTAATAAAAAGTTTTGAATTGCTGCTCCTGCTTGTTGCCTGGAATAACATTCTTTTTTAGCTCCAAAAGAGTCCATTGTTTTTAATGGGGCAGAGTAAACTACAACCATATATCTCGATTTAGAAATAAATTCTTGTTCCGAATCTTTTGCAACTTCTTCTATCTTTTTCTTGTCATTAACTAGGATAAATTTTAATGGAAAATTATTTCCTGCTGTGGGGGAATACCTCATAGAATCAATGGCTTCAATTATGTCTCTCCAATCTGGAACTTTATCTGTAAATTTCCTTACACTTCTTCTGTTCTTTATTACTTCTCCTATATCCATTTTATTGGAAAGGAGAAGATGTTTTTAAAATTAGTTGTTTCAAAATCTAATTTCTCCACCACCTAAAACTTCTTTCCCTTTGTACAAAACTATTGCTTGCCCTTCTGAAACTCCGGTTATGGATTTATTCAGGGTAACTTTGATTTTTCCTTTTTGAGAGTATACTTTTCCTGGAAGGAGCTCTCCAACTTGCCTAATTCTTACAAGGACTTTAGAATTATTTTTTGGCTTTTTATCTATCCAATGGGGTTTTAGAATTTTCATTTGTTTTCTAAGTAAAATTTTATGTCCTTCTGGTGCTGCAACGATATTATTTTTCTTAGCATCCTTTTTCGCAACATACCATTTTCTTAAATTACTTTCATTATCAATTTGCTTTGAAATCTTAGTTCCATATTTTGTTCCCAGCTTTTCTCCGATTGTGTAATAATGGATTCCTTTATGACCTCCTATAATTTTCCCTTCTGGATTTAGGATTTTTCCATTTTTTTCCTTTATTCTTTTTTTTAGAAATTCCTTGAAATCAACTTTCCCTATAAAACAAATCCCAACAGTTGATTTTTTATCAAAGTTTGGGAATTTATTTTCTTTTGCAATCTGTCTGACTTGGGCTTTTGTATATTCTCCAATTGGAAAAAGAGTATGTTTCAATTCTTTTTGATTTATTCTATATAAGAAATAGGATTGGTCTTTTGATTCATCTTTTGCCCTTAATAATTTAAAATTGTTTTTTGATTTTTTAATTTTTGAAAAATGTCCGGTTACAATGAATTCTGCTCCAAGTTTTTTTGCCTCTTTTATTAGCATTGGGAATTTAATTTTTTGATTACAATCTACGTCTGGATTTGGGGTTACCCCTTTTTTATAATCTTTAAGCATTTTTTTCACAACTTGGTCTTTATATTCTTTTTCAAAATCAAAAGTGATTAGAGGAATATTGAGTTTAGAAGCAATCTTTATTGCATATTCTCTTTCTTTTTTCCAATTACATTCTCCAAATTCATCTTTGGTATCAGACCAGTTTTTCATAAACGCACCTATGACCTCATAACCTTTTCTTTTCATGAGGAGAGCAGCTACAGAAGAATCAACTCCGCCAGACATAGCAACTAAAACTCGTTTTGACTTCATAATTCAACTTATCAAGAGTTATTTAAAAAATAAACGTCCTGGAGAGGACTCGAACCTCCGACAACATGGTTAACAGCCATGTGCTCTACCTGCTGAGCTACCAGGACCCAAGTTTCAAAAATGAAAATGGTATTTAAATTTAATTACCTTCTTTTAAACCCAAATCAACTACGGGTTTTACTTTCTTTTTTTCCAAAAAACTATAAACATTTGATTGCTTGCTTCCTCGGACTATGGCTTGAATTGCCTCTTCGGCTTTTTTCAAATTTTCAGGATAACCTATAACCCCCACCTTGTTCTCATCTGTTTCAAAAAAACAATCTGTTAGATCATGTAAAACTTTCAAAGTTTTTCCACCCCTTCCAATTATTCTTGCTCTTATTCTTTCTAAATCTTTTCTTCTTGTATAATCTTTTATATTTAAGATTTCAAAATCAAAATCTTCATTTTTTAGCAAAATTGCAACTTCAAATCTAAATCCAAAATTAAGCGCTTCAATAACTTTCCCAGCAAAATACTCTTTTTCTCCTGAACTATCAATAAATAATTCTCTCCCGCGGTTAGTTATTTTTACTTTTAGCTCTTTTTCTAATCTGTCTTTATTATTCAATATCTTTCTAATTTTTTCAGAATAGATTTTTTCCATTTTAGAACTCCAAAGTTTCTGTTTCTATGTATCCGTTTTTTTTCAGCCAACCAACTTGGTTTTTAGAATATTTGAAAATAACATCTCCTTTATCTTTGTCCAATTCCCAGGGCTCTATTATTACTATGTCTCCTGGACGAAGCCATAATTTTCTTTTCAATCTTCCTGGAACCCTAGAATTTCTAGATTTTCCATCAAAACAATTAACCATCATTTTGTTCCCTCCAAGTCTTTGCTCTATAATTCCCATTACTTCTTCGCCTCTTGGAAGTCTTACTCTGGTAATTTTTTGCTCATTGTTATTTTCCATCTATATACTTCGAGAAAACAATCTTTATAAAATTAGGGGCTATAAAATTTTATGACTTTTTATTATGAAGTTAATAATCCTGGGCAAAGGTTTTATTTGGTTGCTGGAGGATATGATTCTGTGGAAGAGGCTTGGGAAGGTTTAGAAGTTTTAGATCATCTTCTTTTAGATGGTGCAGAAATTAATGTTGGAGAATCAATTTACAAAGAAAAAAATTCTGGTGTGAAAGATTTCAAATCTTGGTTTATTGAAACTTTTGCGCATTTAGCCCGCTAATTAAATTAAAACTAATGCGAAAGGAATCCCTTGGATTTTTTTTACGTTTGAATCAGAAATAATTCCTGCTTTTTTAGCAGTTTCAATTGATTTTGGGCCGACTATATTGAATGTAGAATCTTCTATACTCATTCTTTTTATCATCCAGAGAATTTTCTCTTCAGTTATTTCTTGGCCTGAAAAGAAGCTTTCTTTCACATCTAATTGAAATCGTCCTTCCTCAAATTTTTTCCCTAGAATTTCTTTGTCACAAATTGCAACTACGTTTCTGTAAGACTTGATAATATTTATTAGCATACCAATCTAAACTTTTCTTATATTAAAAAGCTTTTTTCGCATCTCCACTCGAGATTGATTTTTCCGCATCGTCTTTTGACATGATTTTGCACATTCCACAATCGCAGTCAGCACATTTCCCTTTTGCCATAAAACCTCCACGAGCAGTTTTTGTCATTTGGGCATCTTTCATGTTCTTTCCGTTTTCTTTACATCTCATACATCTTGCTTGTATCATTTTTGCCTCCGTTTTATTTTTAGGTTAGGGTTTTCTATTTTATAAGGCTTGCGATTAGCCATACGCTTCGGCAAATTGTGCTAAAGCGAAATTGATTTCCTTTGCGATTAGCCATACGCTTCGGCATAATGTGTCTTCGACATCATTGATTTCCTTTGCGATTAGCCATACGCTTCGGCGGGAAATAGGCGATTAGCCATACGATTCTACTTCGCTGCATATGCTTCGCCAGGAAACAGGCGATTCCACCTCCTTCGTTCATTGTATAGTATTCTCTAAAGGATTATCCATTAGCGATTGCTGACTTTGTAAATCAGGTTTTTTTTAGGGGGATAATTTTAATCAGAATTAGGATCAATTAAACCCGTTTTGAAAAATTGCTATGTTTGGTCTGGATTTTTCTAAACAATTTGGAAACTGTTTTGTGTCATACAAGAATCATCTTTGAAAATAATTCACTAGTTCCATCAGAAGCCATTTCAATAACTAGATTTGAGTCATCTCTTATTGCAGCGCATAGTATCTTCTAATATGGGACATCGCGCTTGGTGTAAATACAAATCTCATATGAATCAATCTTTTTCTTTTAAGTTGCTCGTAATTCATACTAAATTTTTCCCCTAACAGAATGTTTTGCCCCACATGCTAAACAATGAATAAAAGTTGTTCTGCTTTGAGAGTCTTTAGCTAATTCTGTATCGGGCTTTCCACACTCTTTACATAAAACAAATTCTTTCAAGTATTCTTCAATTTTTTGATTTATTTTTTTGCTTGGAATTCTATTATTTAATATGAATCTTTCTCCGTCTTGGTGTCCCGAGGTTGCAAGTTCTTTAAGCAAGAATTTTTTGAAATGTTCTTTGTCTCTTCTTATGTAATCTGCTATCTGTGAGAAATTTGTTAAGATTGTTTTTTTACCTTCAAAAGACCCTTCTATGTTTTGGATTTTGAATCTAGTCTCCTCTGTGTCTTCTACTCTTTTTACTTTCTTGTAAGCTTCTTCAAGTAATTTTTCATAATTTTCCATTATCTTCTCTTGAGTTTTCGCTATATAAATCTTTATAAATCTCTTGATTTTAAATTTTGTATGGAGGTTGGTGCATCCTTGGAAACTTCAGAGGCAAATAAGAAAAGAATTGATAGAGTTAATTCGAGGAGAAGAGCAGATAGAAGAATAGAGGAGATATTTGGATCAGGTTTTATAATATCAAATTATCCTGGAATAACTAATATCTATAAAACAAAAGGGATTTTTCAAAAAAAAGTTCAGGAAATTTGTAGCATAGATTATATGAATGGAGAGGTTATTTCTTATTCTTATTCTTTTGATTCAGATTTTCAAGAACAAATTCAAAAAGCATATTTCTCTCTTGCCGCATATTTAGATTGTGATGGAATTGGAAGATTTGGGGAAGTTGAATTGAGATGGGAATGTAAATTCCCTAATCTCGAGGCTGTTTTATGAAAGGGAGGCAATAACTAGATTTATAAATCTGCTGATTCTTATTATTTAATGATCAAGAATGTAGTTTTTGGGATTGCGATTATGATTCTTACAATTTCTGTAGGAGTTTATGGAATTAACTTAGTTTTTGATTCTCCAGAATATAGTAATTTTTGTGGAGAATTTAGAACGCAGGAGATTATAGAGACTCAAACTCAGTGTGAATCTATTGGTGGAAAATGGACTAGTTATGAAATAAAATGTATAACTGATGAACCTTGTCCTCAGGGATATTGTGACCGGGACTACCAATGTAGGCAGGATTATGAAGAGGCACAGGAGAATTATTACAGAAATGTTTTCTTTGTTGTAGTTCCTTTGGGAGTTGTTTTAATTGGATTGGGCGCTTTCATATTTGGACTTGAATCTGTGGGCGCAGGTTTGATGGGTGGAGGGGTTGGATTGATTCTATTTGGGGTCGGAGGATTTTGGAGATTTGCAGGAGACTGGATTAAATTTACATTATCTTTACTTGGACTTGCCGCAGTTATAGTGACAGCTTATTGGTTTAATTTAAAAAATTGGAATATTTGGAAGAAAAAAAGTAGAAAGAAAAAATAATTTTATCCTAACCACCTAATTACGTTTGGCCTTGGCTCAAAAACTGTTCCTTCTTCAAGTAATTTTTGAATTTCGGTTTCTATTTGTTCTTTTGGAATTTCGTTAATTTGAGAAATTATTGATTCTTTTTCTATTCCACCTTGAGCTTCTGCATTTTTTATTAAATCCGTAATTTTTTCCCTAAAATCTTTTCTTACTTCTTTATTAGGTTGGGAATTTTGATTTGGGGTTTGCAGTGCATTTGCTTTTTCTAATTCCAATTTCCTTACAACAAGATATCTTGGATCTGTTTCTTTAACTGTTTCTGGAGAAATATAAATTTCATCATTGAAGTATCTTAAAACTCCAATAACAATCACTGTCTTTCCATGTTCAATATCTTTTATTTTTTCTATATCATCTCCAAAAACCTTGAGTTTTGTTTGCCCTGAAGCATCATCAAGAGTTATGAAAACATATTTTTTTTCCTCATCAACTACATATTTATCGACAATACTTGCAACCACATTTACTCTTACAACTCTTTTTCCGTTTAAATTCAAGTGGGTAAATTTCTCATTTTCAATTACTGGCTTTCCAGATAAAATGTCTCCAATTCTTAATTTGTATGCAACGTTTCGTTTAAATTGTTCTTCAGGCATCGTGATTCCACTCACTTCGTTCGTTGCATACGCTTAGCCAGGAAACAGGCGATTCCGCTTCGTTGCATACGCTTTGTCCGAATTTTAGATTTTTATTTAATTTTTTCATTTTATTTTAATTTTTTTTAAATGCATTTTACATCTTTTGAACATAACCCGAACGTGGTTCATAAATTATGCTGTTTTTAATTAGTTCTGTTATAGCTTCATCAATTTCGTCTTTTTCTAATTTTCCCTCTAGTTCTTTTTCTATTTCTTCTATAGGAATTAAATCTCCGACCTTGTTTTTTAATTGATTTATAGTGTCTCTAACTATGAAAACCTTATTTCTTTTTGAAGTTGACATTCCAGAAATTCTATCTATGTCTATGGTTTTTGATTCGTAGTCATAACCAACTTGCATAAGATAATATTTCATTATATCTATGGATTTTTTTGCATCCTCTTTTGTGACGATGCTATCTAAGCGTACTTTTGCAGAAGCTTCAGACATTCTAATCAAGGCTTCTAATTGTCTTGCAGAGATTGGGATTGGTCTTAGAGAGGCATCTGAAGATACCTGTGAATTTCTCAAATCTATGTAGAATTTTTCTATTTCTTGAATTGCTTCCTCACTTAATTTTGGAACTATTTTCTGTTTTGAATAAGCAACATATTTTCTGAACATTTCTCTTGGGATTATCATCGCTTTTCCTTCTTTTCTGTGTTCGTCTAAAATGTGCCGTGCAATCAAGGTGTCTTTCTCTCTGTTTGGAATATCTCTTAATGTAAATATAACATCAAAACGATTTATTAAAGTTGGAGGCAAATCAATTTGCTGCGAGATTGATTGAAAAGGGTCGAATCTACCGAACTTTGGATTCGCTGCCGCTAAAACAGAGGTTTCGGCTTTTAGGGTCGCTTGAACATTCGCCTTACTTATTGTTATGGTTTGCTGTTCCATTGCCTCATGCATTGAGGATCGATCCTGAGGGTCCATTTTTTCTAATTCATCTATGCAAACTAAACCTTTATTTGCAAGAACCATTGCTCCTGCTTCCAAAGACCAACCTCTCAGGTATTCGTCTCTTACAACTGTTGCTGTTAGTCCTGCTCCAGACGCAGATTTACCAACAACATATCTTCCTTTTGGAGAAATCTCAGCCATGAAATTAAGTGTGACGGATTTTGCAACCCCCGGGTCTCCTATAAGGAGTATGTGTATGTCTCCCCGAGATCTTTGCCCATCTATGTGGATTTTTTTTACACCTCCAAAAAGTTGAAGGATCAGGGATCTTTTTATTTCCTCGTGGCCCCAAACTGATGGAACAATGCTTTTTGCAAGCTTGTCAAAAATTTCTGGGTCTTTTGAAAGTTCAAGTATTTCTTTTTCATCTTCTTCACTTATGTCTAATTCTTCAAAGGTTTCTTCAAGAGCTATAAGATTGTTAACTTCTATAGCTAATTCAAACCTTGTTGACAATCCTCCAGAGGCTAATGGAACTGGAACTTCTTTCAAAACTCCGATTACTTTTACTCTACTACCTGGAGTTGTCTTTTCCTCCATTCTTGGCTCAACTAAATCTTCTTTTACAAAAACATTTAGTCTTTTTGGTTGCTCTCCTCCAGAAAGAGATTCTGGAGATTCTTCAATTACTAATCTTTGAGTATCAACCATCTTTCTACTTACTTGCCTGAATCCACCTTTTCTTCCACATGAACACCTTGTAGGTTCTCTGAATTTTTTTTCTAGTTGCATTACTCCCTGAATTGTCCCACAGCTTGGACATTCAAAAGAAGCTTGAATAACCTGGGGTCTTACATCACTTGCTTGGCGAATAATCCCCTCAACAACAACCATCTCATTTAGATTTCTAGAACGAATATTCCTTATCTTTATTTGCAAACTAGCAGGCATGTTGAACAATCTTACTCTGACGTTCTTTAACATTGGGGAATCTTCTATTGCCAATTCTATTAAGCTAAGAACTTCTTCGGGATTTGATAGTGTTTCTTCAGAAAGTTTACTTGAAAACTCTGAAAGCTTCATAAAGTCTATGAAAATAACGTTGTTTCCTTGCTTTATTGAGTCTGCTAACTCTCTTTTATGGAAATCAAAAAAATTCTTCGCCTCTATTATTAATGCTTCTTTTGTCTTCGCCTCTGCCATATATGAAATTTAGAGGCGATTTGTTTTTATAGTTTGTTGTTAAAAATTAAGCATAATCAAGAATAATGGTTATTTCTTAAGAGTAAAATTAGTAATTCTTCAAAGCAGCTTTAACATTTTTAAGAAGTTGGGTCATACTTTCTTCCAATTGCTGTTTGTTCTTTGTTCCAGTACAAACGAGCTTTCCATTAGAGAAAAGAAGAAATGTGGCATTTGGTTCGATTAATTTATAAACTAAACCAGGGAATTGTTCTGGTTCATATTCGGTATTTTCCATTTCTAAAGCTAAGAAATTCAAATTAAGTTTGAGGTCTATGGTTCCTGAAGCAACAATATTTTGAACAGTTACTTTGGGTTTTATAGTAATTTTAATATTTATTTTTTTAAGTTGTTTTATCACTTCTTGAATTACTTTGTTAACTTGAGTAATTGATTTTGTTCCAGTGCAAACAAGGTTTCCTGAGGAGAATACCAAGACTGCTGATTTTGGTTCTTTGACCCTTAAAACCAAACCAGGGAATGTTTTTGGGTTATATTCAGTGTTTGGTTGATTTTTTGCAAGCTTAACTAATGGAATAGGTTTTTCTAAAGAAGTTGTTGCAACAATATTTTGAATTTGATAGTTGCTTTTAGATTTTGCTGCCATTTTATTCTATTTATAAAAGAAAGCTATTTATAAAGGTTTTTGGAATCAACCATATACATAATTTCTTTTTTGATTTGCGAAATCTTTTTTGAGTTCATCCAATGTATTAACTTCTGAAATGTGTTTATCTGGTCTTAAGGTTATGAATCTTGGAAATCTTAAAGCCCAACCAGAGTTATAATTTGGAGATTTTTGAATTTGCTGATATGTTACTGCAACTACTATTTTTGGTTTTATTTCTACAGACTTTCCTTTTTCCTTTGTTATGTAAGGTTTCAATAAATTGGTTAGAGATTCAAATGTTATATCTTCTTCTCCTGCTTCAGATTTTTCCTTTATCCCTATTCCAACTTTTCCGACTTCTAAATATTTCTCTCCATGTTTACAAGAGATAATAAAACTTGACATCCAGCCTCCTCTTTTTCCAGCACCATATTCTGCACCAGTGATAACTAAATCTAAATCCCTTTCTTCTGGTTTCATCTTAACCATGTTCCCAACTCTTCTTCCAGGCCTGTATGGAGATTCAAGATTTTTGAACATAATCCCTTCTTGTGAATTTTTCAAAGCTTCTTTATAGAATTTTTCAGCTTTATTTTCATCATCAGTAATTAATTGTTTGGAGGAAATTATTTTGTAGGGTTTATCTGTGACTATTTTCCTAAGTAACTTTGTTCTTTTTTTGAAAGGTTCATTTAACATAGATTTCCCATTGTGGTAGAGTATATCGAAAATATTTAACTCAACTGGAAGTTCATCTTGTAGTTTTTGAATATCGTATTTCCTCCTTATTCTTTGACTTATTTTTTGGAAATCAGTGTACTCTTTTGTTTTTTTATCATAGCCTACTGCTTCAGAATCTAAGATGAATGACTTTCCTTTGACATATTTTTTTATGTAATTAACAACTTCTGGAAATTGATTTGTTACGTTTTCTAAACTTCTTGTAAATACAATTAATTTGTCATCTTGCTTATGGATCAACATTCTGAAGCCATCATATTTATATTCTAGGGCACAAGGGCATCCAACTTCCTTAAACCCTTCTTTTATTGATGTGACTTTTTTTGGAAGCATAGCTTTTATTGGCTTTCCAATTTTAAGATGGACTTTTTCTAAATCTTTTAATTTCCCTTTTTTTGCAATTCCAAAAACCTCAGAGATGTCATTTGCTTTATCTATTGTTTCTTGTATTTTTAGTGAACATTCTTTATCTCCTTTGAAAAACGCAGAACATAGGGCTTCACGAATTGTACTTTCTTGAACCCCAATTCTTAAATCTCCAATTAAAGTCCTTACTAAATATTGTGAACCTATTGGGGAAGCAGAGGTCAAAAGTTCTGTGATTAATGCAAGTTTTTTATTAATGGATCCTTTACCTTCTAACTCTGGAAGTTTCCTTAAATTACTCAAAACTTTTTCTGTTGTCAATGCAATTTCATGAAGTGTGGATTGTTTCTTTTTCTTTTTTAATTTCTCGGCAACTTGCCCTAAATCTCCAAGATTTTTCCACTCCTTGACTACTTCATTTTTATCTGTCCCAACTGCAAGAGCAATAGATTTTATGGCTAATTGATTGCTTATCCCGATTCTTCTTTGATCGCTTTCAGGATAAATATCTCCCATAAGAAGGTACATGACTTCTTTGTCTAACTCATGGACTTGAGTTAAAAATTTAGAAAGAATTTTTATTTTTTCAAGTCTTTTTGTCGTTGAAGCTAAGGCTTCATAAGTTTCAGCGAGTTTCTTGTAAAGCATGTGATTCCACTCACTTCGTTCGTTGCATATGCTTAGCCAGGAAATAGGCGATTCCGCTTCGTTGCATATGCTTAGCCATTTTAATTTTTCGAAATAATTTTCCTCTTTAGAAAATCAAGAAATGGAAGTTTTTAAGTTTGATTATTTCCCTTTCCTACCTTGTGCCCTTATACTTGGTCTTACCTTAAGCTCTCTGGATTTTTTTCTTAATCCTCTAGATTTGTTTCCTGCCGATGTCAATCCCCTGAAAACTCTGCCTTTGTTTGCAGGTGTCGTAATCCACTTAAGCTTTTTATCTGATTTTATTTCTGGCCTATTTGGGTCGACTAAGATTACTTCATAGAAATAATGAATTCCATCTTTTCCAATATTGTAGGAATTTAGCACTTCTAAATTCTTGTATTTTCTTCCTGCTCTTTGCTCTGCAATCCACTTATAATTCATCTTAAGATTCTTTCTTGTGTGCAATCTCTTAGATCTACGTCCTTTGTTTGGTCTGGGTCTTTTGTGCCCTCCCCTCTTTAATTTTACTCTTAAGATTGTAAATCCTTTCTTATCCTTGTATCCCAAAGCTCTAGCCCTATCTAGTCTTAGAGGTTTATCAACCCTAGTTATTGATTGGCTTTTTCTCCATTCAACCATTCTTTCCCTAAGTGTTTTTTTCTCTGGCTTTTTCCAAGCTTCCTTTATGTAATGATATAATCCTTTAACCATGTGCGATTAGTCATACGCTTCGACAATTTGTGCTGAAGCAATGTTTATTATTTATCAAAGAAAAAAGTGGTTTTTAAATCTTAGGATTTTGAACCCCAAAAATTTGAACTGGATCTCCACGCAAACTAAAGAAAATTTTGTAGGTTTTAAAGTTTCTTAAACAAACTTTTTTAAATTGATTATTGTATTTGATTCTGAGAGCCTGTAGCTCAGCCTGGTTAGAGCACTACTCTGATAAGGTAGGGGTCCAAGGTTCAAATCCTTGCAGGCTCATTTATATTAATTGAAAATGGAAAGTGAGAAATGCTCTTATTGCGGAAATGAATCCAAACATTTTTCTGCTCCAGACATGGACGGAGAAGTTAGAGGATTTTGCACAGAACACTTCGTTAAAGAATTTGAAGGAAAGGAGTTGTTTTTGAGAAATTATTTAGATTCTCTTATGAATGATTTTTCTAAGACTGGAGAAATTGGAGAGAGGGATAAGAAGGCTTTGTTTGAGATAGAAAAAAATTTCCCAGAAATAGCTGAAGAATTTAGATTTCTTCTCGATGAAGCTAGGTAATTATTCTTTGGAATCTAATTCGATAAGCAATTTACCTTTAGAAAAATTGTAGTCAATTATTGGGAAGCTTATAGGAATTATTTTTGTATAAGCTTTGTTTTTTGTTCTGGCTCTTATTTCTATGTTGTTTTCAAGTCTTGTTATTGAAATATCTTTTAAGGATTTTACTCCTGGAATATTTATTTCATAAATAACTTTATCTGAAAATCTTCTTACATTTGTTCTTGGCTCATTTTTTGGAAGTTCGGAGAAACCTTCTAAATTATTTTGAGGCAATTCCAAATCCATAAACTCTTCTTTTATTTCGTGTTTCTTTTTCTTTGTTGTTTTCTTTGGATTTGGGTTATCGATTCTTTTTCCATTTATGAATAGTTGGAAATTTGATTTTGGTTCTTGATGGTTTTGCTTATTTGCTTCTTTTTGCATTTCTTTTTCAAGCATTTTTATTGCATTTTCAAACATTTTCCCAACAACTTTTCCTCCTACTCCTCCAAATAAAGAATTTTGTATGTCTTCTAATCCGTTTAGTAAATCATCTTCCCCTAACATTCCAGAATCCTTTTTTGATTTTTTATCGCAAAGATTTCCACAATGTGGGCAAAACAAATATTTACTATTTACACCTTCTCCGCACCTCTTACACTTCTTCTTGTTGAACATATTTCATTCAATGTCTGTGCTTTTAAATAATTTATTGTCTTCTGTTCTCGAGGTTCTAAAAATCACTTTTAAGAAGTTTTTTATAGGCAATATTTGTTAGATTTTAATGAAAACAATACAAGAATCTAGAAAAATAGAGTCTGTTAGAAGTCCTCATGTTCGGTATCATTGGGAATCCTCAAAAGATGATAAGGGAATTTTGAAATATGGTGTGCTGGTGGTTAGCAAATATAGGGTTCAAAGAGAAGAAATTATGGATAGGATTTTTGGAGATATCGCGTCTATTCATTCTGGCATAGAAGTTCTTAGAGAAGTTGAGGGAAGTATTTTGAATAGTCATGGGCTTAGATACTTGTTTAATCAGTTTGATACTCCAGTAAAACCCTCTGAGATTCAATGGCATGATTTTGGTTTGCCTGTTGTCCGAGATAGAGGATTGTATGAGCGTGTTAAGAAAGGGGCCAGTGTTGAGGCTTATATCGAAAGCCTTTTTAGTTAGGTTTTTATAACTCTTTAATTTGTTTTTCTAATGGTAAAGAAATTTTATGTGACAACAGCAATAGACTATGTTAATGGAAAACCCCACATAGGACATGCGTTTGAGAAAGTTTTAGCTGATGCTTTAGTTAGATGGAATAAGCTAAATGGAAAGAGGGTTTGGTTCCTTACTGGGACAGACGATAATGCCCAGAAGAATGCATTGATTGCTAAAGAAAAAGGGATCCCTGTTAAAAAATTTGTTTCCGAAAATGCTAAGAGATTCCAAGAGTTGTGTGATTCCTTAAATGTAAAGTATGATAGATTCATAAGAACAGTTGATAAAGACCATGTTAAAAAATCACAAGAAATTTTTAAGAAGGTTTTTGATAGGGGGGAAATTTATAAAGGAAAATATGAGGGCTCTTATTGTCAAGGATGTGAAGCTTTCAAAACAGAGAAAGATTTAGTTGATGGAAAATGTCCTGAGCATGATAAAAAACCAGAATGGCTTTCAGAAGCTGCATATTTTTTTAAACTTAGTAAATATAAATCTAAAATTTTGAAGTTTGCTGAAAGCTATATTGTTCCAGATTCAAGAAAAAATGAAATTATTACAAGGATTAAATCTGAAGGCTTGAAGGATTTATGTGTTTCAAGAACAAATTTAGATTGGGGAATTGACTCTCCAATAGATAAGAAATTCAAGATTTATGTTTGGTTTGATGCTTTGATTAATTATATCTCTGGATCTGGAAAAAATGAAGAAAACTGGCCAGCCGACGTACATGTGATTGGAAAAGGAATTAATTGGTTTCACTCTGTTATTTGGCCTGCAATTTTACTTTCTTCTGGATATGAAAAACCTAAGAAACTTTTGGTTCATGGATATTTAAATATTCACGGGAAGAAAATATCTAAATCTTTAGGAAATGTAATTGATCCTTTAGAACTTGTTGAAAAGTATGGTTCTGATGCTGTAAGGTATTCTCTTTTGAGATGCTCTGTTTTTGAAGATTCTGATTACTCAGAGGAAATTTTAATTCAAAGAAATAATGATGAACTTGCTGATAAGCTTGGCAATCTTGTTTCAAGAGTTTCTGCTTTAGTTGAGAAATATGGTTTGGAAAAAAGTGAAGGAAATCTGATTAAGGATTTAAACCTGAATGAAATAGAAAGATATTTGGAGAACTTTGAATTTGACAAGGCCCTGTTAGAAATTTTTTATTTTTTAGGAAAATGTAATGAGTATATTCAAGTAAAAAAACCCTGGGAAACTAAAGATAAAAAAGTTTTATATGAATTGGTTGAAGCTATAAGAAAAATAAATCCTTATCTTGGGATTTTTATTCCAAGAGCTTCGGAGAAAATTGAGAATATTTTCAAAACTGATAAAATTGAAAAAGCTCCAATTTTGTTTAAGAAGATTTAGGTCGATTAAGAATGCGCCAGCCGGGAATCGAACCCAGGTCACAAGCTTGGGAAGCTCATATTCTGCCACTAAACCACTGACGCATAGATTTTAAAAAACTAGTTTATTCATAAGTTTTACTAGAATGATTAAAATATATTATAATCCGGCGTGCTCGAAGTGCAGAAATGCAAGGTCTTTCTTTGATGAAAAGGGAGTTGAATATGAGATTTATGAATATTTGGAAAAGGGATTGAGCATAGAAGAGCTGAGGAAAATACTTGATCTTGGGAATTTGGACGCCAAAGAAATAGCGAGGATTAATGATGAAGAATATAGAGAATTTTCTGAAGGAAAGGATCTCAGCGAGGATGAAGTTCTTGGTTTAATATCAAAAAATCCCAGACTCTTGCAAAGACCCATAATTGTTGGAGAGGACTTTGCAATCGTTGCAAGAGATGAAGATTCTTTAAATAAAGTTAAAACTTTAGTAAGAGATGATTAAAAAAGAAATAAATTTTGAGGATTGGGAAAATCTTGATATAAGAATTGGAAAAATTGTCAAGGTTGATGAAATAGAAGGAGCAGATAAACTTTACAAATTAAATGTAAGCTTTGGAGAGGAGATTGGAGAAAGGACAATTTGCGCTGGAATAAAACAATATATTTCAAAAGAAGAGTTAGAGGGAAAGAAGTCTCCTTTTCTTGTTAATTTGGCTCCAAGAAAATTAAAAGGAGTTGAAAGTCAGGGGATGATTTTGGCTGCTGGTTCAAGGGAAGAAAATAAATTTGTTCTGCTTGAACTAAGTGAAGATATTGAAGAAGGAAGCAAGGTTAGTTAATCCTGACGTCGGCTCGCTTCTGTTGAATGGGGAGAAGAATGCAAAATTTTTTGTTTATTAGATATAAATTTTATTAATGGGCGAGCGGAGCGAGTGATATTTGAATTTTAAAATGCATAATAATTCATGATAAAGTATTTAAGTGGGGATTTTTTTGAGTTTTTATGGGATTGGATGAGTTACCTGATAGTGTTTTGGACAGAGATAATAAAGCCTTACAGAAAATGATTGAAAAAAGAAATGAGGATATTTTAAGCAGGAGCAAAAATTGGAAGGTGGAACATCTTTGGGAAGCTGTTGATAGAGAATATATCGGGGATTTGCCTGAAGGCTGGGAGTATTCAGATTATGTTTCACAAATTAATTTTCTTTCAGGTTCCATAATCTTGAGAGGTGAGGCAAAGGATAGTTTAATCCTAAGGACCTATTGGGAGCCCCAGGGTAATTCATTTTGTGAAAATTATTTATGGAGGCAAAGAATAGATAATTCTGATCACACCGGAGGTAGTATCTGGGGTGAATGTTTTGGAGAACTCCCTGAACATTTTGATAGTTATTCTGAAAAAAAACTTGTTGATTGGCATAAAGATGCATTGGATAAACACAAAAAAGTTTTGGATAAAATAGAAGAAGATTATCTTTCTCCGTCAGGTTTAGTAATTGGTGGGGATTTTTTGAAAAAATTCTCTTAATTTTTGAAAAGAAATTCTCCAATCAGTCCCTATTTCTCTTAATTTTTCTGAATAATCTTTCAAGTAAACTTTCTTTATCTTCGTTTGAATCATATTCAATATCTAGGATTTTTGCTGCAATTTCCTTGTATGCTCTAGATGGGTTTGATTTTGGATGAGTATTTACAACAGGACTTTTCAAATTCAAAGATCTTTTTACATCCATGTCATGTGGAATCATCCCTAAAATTGGAACCTCTAATATTTCCCTAACATTGTCTGGTTGCATTTCTATTTTATCTTTTCTAACTTTTGTCATAATTACTCCAAGCACATCTTTCTTCATACTTTCTGCAACCTTTATTGCCTTTAGAGCATCAGTTATTGCTGGAATTTCTGGATTTGTTATAACTATTAATTCATCTGCAATATCTATTGCTGAAAAAGCTTCCTCTCCTAATCCGGCGGCACTATCAATTATAACTATATCTGCAACTTTTTTCAAATCTTTTTTCAAATCTTTTAGCTTTTCAGATTTTATTTTTTTTAATTCTTTTACAGAAAGCGAGGAAGGAATTATTCTTATTCCGGATTCATGTTCATATATTGCTTCAGACAAATCTGCTTTATTTGACAAAACATGGTTTAAGCTTACCGGAGCTTCAGGACATCCTAAATGGATTCCAACATTTGGAGTCGTTAAATTTGCATCAACTACTAAAACTTTTTTCCCAAAATAACACATGGCTGCAGCTAAATTGATTGCAGATGTGGTTTTACCAACTCCTCCCTTTCCTGAAGTTATTACAATTACTTTGGTCATTTTAAGCACAAATTAAGAAAATTCGTTTTACTTAAGGAGAAATTGTTTTGTAGAACTTATAAACTTTTCTAACATTTCAGCGTAAATTTTGAGTTGGTCAAGGTTTATGTTGATTTCTTCACCTCGATAAATGACCCTTAATGTTACATTTTTTCTAAATTCCCCTATCTTTTCTCTTCTCAATTCTTCAATTTTTTTGAACATTTCATATAAGTCAAGGGTTTCAATGAAGTTTTTTTCTTTTTTGAAAAGTTTCCTTACTTCAATTAATCTTGAAGCAGGGTTTGTTGGAATAGAAGATATTTTTTTCTTTTTTTTGGCGTGAGCCAAAATATGGTCTATACTTATATCTATCATGCCTCTCCAACGTAGAATTAGGTTGAGAATGACATCGCATGTTTTAGTATACTTTAGACTAACATAAAGCAAATGGTCTGCGCTAATTTTTTCTTGAATTATTTCTTCCATACAAAATCCTACTTTAGAAGTATACGTAGAAAGGATTTGCGGCTTTTTATATTTATTCTTTATTAACTTAACTGCATAATTGCACTTGCTAAGTCCCCTGTTTGTTCTAAAGCCCTTTTTGCATCTTCTTCTGAGGAATTTGTCCTTTCCATCACTGTCTTTATGTCTTCTTCAGGAATCCCCCTCTCCTCTTTTATATCTCCGGAAATCTGAAAGCTTTCCTGCCCTTGCATCTTTATTCTTGTAACAGATGGATTTTCTATGATTATTTTGTCATTTGGATTATTAGCTTTTTCTATTATGACCCTTGTTGAAGGTATTTCATCCTGAGAGATTCCCATCTGCTTCATGACTGCTTGCATTTTCTTTGGATCCAATCCCCCACCCAATCCTGGTAACATTAGAAAAAAACCTCCAATCCAATCCTGAAGAATACAATTAACGCCACGAAAATAATTACATGGGAAGGTTTCAGTGTGAAGAAACTTTCGTAGCCTTCATTGAATCTCATTAATCCCCCAAACCCAGAGGGAATGTTAACACTTTGATTTGCCATGGCTTTTCTAATTTTTAGAGGTATTAAAAGTTTTCGTAAGCGATTCCGCTTCGCTGCATACGCTTCGCCAAAACACTGAAAACTTTATAATAATCTTTTAGCTTGAATAAAGATGAAGGAGAAAGATTTTGATTTCAAACATACTGAAAATAAATGGAAAGCTTTTTGGGAGAAAGAAGGAATTTTTAAAATAGATTTTAAGAAAAAAATTAATTATTCTATAGATACTCCTCCTCCAACAGTTTCAGGGAAGATGCACATCGGCCATGCATTTAGTTATGCCCAACAAGATTTTATTGCAAGATTTAGGAGAATGGTTGCAGCTGAGAAAAAGGAATCTATTTTTTACCCTTTTGGAACTGATGATAATGGGCTCCCTACTGAAAAACTTATTGAGAAAATAAACAAAGTTAAGAGTAAAGAGATGTCTCGTGCCGATTTTATTGAACTTTGTGTTAAAACTTTGAAAAAAATTACCCCTAGTTTTATTCAAGATTGGAAGGATTTGGGAATGTCCTGTGATTTTGAAAAAACCTATTCTACAATAGATGATAATTCAAGAAAACTCTCTCAAAAATTCTTTATAGAACTTTATAATAAAAAGAAAATATACAAAAAAGAATTCCCAACTCTTTGGTGTCCAGATTGTCAAACTTCTATTGCCCAGGCAGAACTTGAAGATAGAGAAGAAAAAAGTTTATTTTCAACACTTAAATTTTCATCTGAAGGTCAGGATTTATTGATTGCTACAACAAGACCAGAAATGCTTGAAGCTTGTGTTACAATTTTTGTTAACCCAAAGGACAAAAGGTATAAAAAATTGATTGGTAAAAAAGCAAAAGTCCCATTATTCAATTTTGAAGTTCCAATAATTGCTGACAAATCTGCTGATATGGAAAAAGGAACTGGGGTTTTGATGGTTTGTTCTTATGGAGATAAATTTGACGTTGATGCCATAAACAGGTATAAACTGAAACCAAAATTGATTTTAGACAAGAAGGGATTCATTTCTAAAGGAAAATATAATGGGATGTTTGTTAAGAAAGCCAGGAAGGAAATCCTTAAAGATTTGGAAAAAGCAAATTTAATTTCAGAGCAAAAAGAAATTAACCATGTTGTGAATTGCCATGATAAATGTGGAACTCCTATAGAATTTATAACAACAGAACAATGGTTCATTAAAATTTTAGAGGGCAAATCAAAATGGATTGAATTGGGCAATAAAGTTAAGTGGCATCCTGAATTTATGAAAAAACGTTATGATAATTGGGTTAATGGGTTGGAATGGGACTGGGGAATTTCTAGAGAAAGACATTTTGGGATTCCTATTCCAATTTGGTATTGTGGATCTTGTAATGAAATAATTTTACCTAATGAAAAAGAACTTCCTATTGATCCTCTAGAAGTTAATAAAAAATGTCCCAAATGTAGGAAAGATGCAGAACCAGAGAGTAAGGTTTTGGATACTTGGGTGACTTCATCACTAACTCCGCAAATTACAAGTTCTTTATTTGATGAAAAAGTTAAAATCCCTTTTTCTTTGAGGCCTAATGCCCATGACATAATTAGAACTTGGGCTTTTTACACAATTGTTAGAAGTTATTTACATGAAAAGAAAATTCCTTGGAATGATATAATTATTTCAGGAGTTGTTTCTCTTAAAGGAGAGAAAATGAGCAAATCTAAAGGAAATGTTATCGAACCAAAAGAAATTCTTGATAAATATGGTGCCGATGCTTTGAGATTCTGGGCCGCCGGTTCTAAGCTGGGAAGCGATTTAGATTATCAAGAAAAAGATTTAGTTGCTGGAACAAAGATGATAAACAAGTTAAGAAACGCAACCAAATTTGTTTTTATGAATTTAGAAAATTATGATTTTAAGAAACCAAAGAAGTTGGAAAAGATAGATGAAGAATTTTTAATTGAATTAGACAGAGTTGTCTTTGTTACAACCTCTTATTTCAAATCTTATGAGTATTCAAGAGCAAAATCAAACATTGAAGAATTTTTTTGGAAGTTTTTTTGTGATTTTTATTTAGAGACTGTAAAGAAAAGAGTGTATAATGAAAAAGGAGATAAGAAGAGATCTGCTCAATATACTCTGTATAAATCTCTTTTAGGAATTATTAAAATGTTGGCTCCAATAACACCTTTCATAACGGAAGAAATTTATCAAGAATATTTTAAGAAAAACGAAAAAGATAAATCAATTCATTCTAGTGCTTGGCCGGAATTCGATAGAAAGTTGGAAGGGTGGGATGATGAAAAAATAAAATCTTCTGCAAATGAAATAACTTTGTTTGTAGAGATGCTATCAAAAGTGAGATCTGAAAAAACCAAAGCACAAAAACCAATGAATGCTGAAATTATTTTAACTTTGGATAAATCAAGGCATGACGATTTAGTTGATTTGTTGAATGATTTGAAAGATGTTACAAATGCTAAAGAAATCAAGGTTGGTAACTTCAAAGTTAAATTTACAGATTAACTAATTTTATAACCTAAATTTTTAAAAATATTTGATTTTATCTAATTTTATGAGTTCGGATTTTAGGATGGCACATTTACACTACTTTGGTGAAAAGCATATTGATTCTTACAGAAGAGGGGTGGGGGATTATTTGGAAAGATTGGACGAATTCGCTTTTCTTCCAACTATGATTTTGCCAAACGGATTTGAAAAAACTTCTGATTTTAATAGGACAGGTTACCTTTTGGTTTTAGAATTGGAAAACTCTCAACCTCAGAGATTTGCTGATGCCCTTATTCATCTTCTTTCTTCAGAAAGAGATTTTTTGCCAAAGTCTGTTTCTTGTAGCAGGCTTAAGGACTATAGTTTGGTTGGAGGGATTCTTGATTCTAGTTTTAATGGAGAATCAAGACTATCTAATGGATTTTTAAGAATTCCTAGATTTTTTAATCAGAGAGATATTGTAAGCATTAACTAATTTTATAAACGCCTAACTATTTCGTTTAAAATGATAAGTACTAAGCAAGAGTTGGAAGATATTTTAGAAATTTTAGAAGATTTTAAGGGCAAGGCCACAGAACTTATAACAGTGTATATTCCTGCAGGGTATGATGTTAATGCTGTTCAAAGGCAATTGGAAGCAGAAAAGGGAACTGCTAAAAACATAAAATCTACATCTACAAGGAAGAATGTCTCTGAAGCTTTGGAAAAGATAGTTCGGCATTTGAAGACTCTTAAGAAAACTCCTGAAAATGGTTTGGGAATTTTTTGTGGTAATGTTTCTAATATTGAAGGGCAGGATGATTTGCAAATTTGGATTGTTGAACCTCCTATGCCTTTGAAATCTAGATTGTATAGATGTGACAAGGATTTTGTTCTTGAACCACTTAAAGAAATGCTAGAAGTTACAGAAGTTTTTGCATTACTTGTTATGGATAGGAAAGAAGCTACAATTGGCTTGCTTGAAGGAAAGAGGATAGAAGTTCTTCAAAAAATGACTTCGGGAATCCCTAGCAAGGTTAGAGCAGGCGGGCAGAGTTCTCAGAGATTCCATAGGATCACAGAGGGTTTGACAAAAGATTTTTACAATAGGATTGCTGAAGAAATGAAGAAAATATTTTTCGAGATGAAAAAATTAAAAGGGATTCTTGTTGGAGGACCTATTCCAACCAAGGATGAATTTCTGGATGGAGATTATTTGGTTACTAAATTAAGAGAGAAGGTTATTGGAGTTCAAGATCTTGGTGATTCTGACGAATCTGGTTTGAAAGAATTGGTTAACAAATCTGAAGAGATTCTTGCAAACCAAGAAGTTGTTCATGAAAGAAAACTCCTTGAGAAATTTTTTGAAGAATTGGGAGAACATCCAGATTTAGTTGCTTATAAGGAAGGAGATATAAGAAAGGCTTTGGAATATGGGGCAGTTGAAACTTTAATTCTTTCAAAAAACCTTGATAAAAAACTTGCAAAAGATTTGAAATCCTTGGGACTGAATATTTCTTCAACTATAGAATTTGTCTCTCTTGAAACAACGGAAGGAGAGCAATTTTCTAAGTTGTCTGGCATGGGGGCTTTGTTAAGATATAAAATTTAAGCTTCTTGAAATCCTATTCTTTCCATCATCAAAGCTAAAGATTGAATTAATGAAGCCAACCCTGCTATCGCAATTATGGAGATGAAAATCTTCCCGAGATCTCCAGGAATCAGAAAATAAATTGATAATACTGCTAAAGCCATCCAAATTCCAACACACCATGGGCAAATTATCAATTCGTAGATTGTTCTCATGAATGAATTTTTTCTTTCGAAGAAATCTCTTAAGAAAGACATAATCTTATTGTAAGCTACAAGCCTTATCATTCTGAAAGTTGCTAAAGAAATTATTGTTAATTCTAAAACTCCTAGGTTTGTTAAGAATCTTGGATTTGTTTGAATTATTTTATAAGATAAATAAAAAGCAACTAGGATAAATAAAACTGAGAAAGTAAAATTCCAAAAATTTTGAAACTTGTAAGCCTGTTTTTCCATTATTGTTATCTCCTATCTACACAATAATTTCCAGGACCATGGGCCAGAACCATAATTAAACCACCAATTATTGCCAGGTTTTTCAAGAATACATTTATTTCTCCTTCTCCAATGTGGAAAATTATACTTGCTAATGCTGTGAATATTATTAATATTGTGGCAACAGATCTTGTCTTGAAACCAGTAAGAAGCATCAAACCTCCAACCACTTCAATTATTATAGCAACCATTGCAAGAAGTGTAGCAAAGGGCAATCCAAAAGATTGAATGAATCCAACTGTTCCGTCAAAACCCGTAATTTTTCCAACCCCTGCAACTATGAAAACCAAAGATATGAAAACTCTTCCAATCAATGGAGCACATTTCACCAAATTTCTATTCATATGCGGAACAAATTATTTTACTATTTAAATCTTATTAATTTAAGTTTTCTATCAGTTTTTGGAGATATTCATTCCTATCTTTATCAGAAATGTTTCCATATCCAGAACCCGTCAAGTAGGTAATTCCTGCTATTCCATTTTCATAATTTCTTGGGATTAGCGTCATCCCAGAAGGGAAAATAGTACCTTTTCTTATTCTTATGTTCGAATCTTTATCTCTTCTTACCTTATATCCTAAATCTTTTGAGACCTTTTCTATTGCCTTTTCAAGACCTTCAAGACTAACAATTTTTCCAAATTCTTTTAACTCGTTTTTCATGTTTTTTATAGTGCTTTTTTTGTTATAAGGTTTTTTGTGATTGAAAATATACTTAAACACAATCTTTAAAATTTGATTTAACATGAATTCTTTATGAGTGATGGGAAAGGAATCTCGGAAAATATAATTGGCAGAACTGTGGAGGAAATAGAAGATTCTCAGGAGAAGGAAGATTTGAAGAAACTTGAAGCGATTTTTTTTATTTCTGGAAGGTTTTTGACAATGCAAGAATTGATTTCTTTTTCTGATTTGAATCCAATAATGTTAAGAGATTTGATTGAAAAACTTAAAGAAAAATATAATACGGATGATTCTGCTATAGAAATTGTTTACAAAAATAACGCTTGGAAGATGGATGTTCGGCAGGAATATTTTAAGATTGTTAATAGGATGGCGACTGGTTCTTCCGAATTTTCAAAATCCGAGAAGGAAACCTTGGCTATAATTGCATACAAACAACCGATAAAACAATCTGTTTTGATAAAGATAAGAAGTAATAAGGCTTATGACCACATAAAAAAGTTTAACGATTTAGGATTGATAAAAAGAAAAAAGATTGGGCACACTTATGAGATAAGTTTGAGTGATGAGTTTTATGAATATTTTAATCTTGAAGATTCTGATAGAAATAAAAATCCGTTAAAGGAATCTGTGGAAGTGAAAGATGATTAATACAATTACAATTATTTATTTTTTTTATATGTTTATTGTGCTTTATTTTTTATTTTTATTTTCTTTAACTTTTTTGCAAAATAAGAAAGAGATGTTCTCTTCCCCAGAAATAACTAAAGAATATTCTATCTCTGTTCTTATTCCTGCCCATAATGAAGAGAGAACAATAAGGAGTACTGTTGAAGGTGTTTTAAATTCAGATTATAAAAACATAGTCGAGATAATTATAATTACAAATGCTTGCACAGATAATAGTTTAAAGATTGCAAGAGAACTTTCTAAGAAACATAAAATTGTCAAGTGTTTAAATTCTGAAGTTCCAAGTAAGGCGAATGCATTGAATGAGGCTTATAAGATTGCAAAAGGAGAATTAGTTGCAGTTGTTGATGCGGATTCCTATCCAGATAAAAATGCACTTTCAAGTATGGTTGGATTTTTTGATGATTGGAAGGTTGGGGCAGTTACAACTAGGGTTTTGGTAAAACATAGGAATAATTTTTTAAGAAAAATGCAGGCAGTTGAATACAAGGTGATTGCATTTACTCGTAGACTTTTGGGATTTTTAGATTCTATTTATGTGACTCCCGGGCCTTTAGCACTTTACAGGAAGAAGGCTTTGGAAGATATTGGGGGTTTTGACACAAAGAACATGACTGAAGATATAGAAGCTACATGGCATGTTATTCACGAAGGTTATAAGGTTAGGATGTCTTTTGTTTCGAAGGTTACGACTGTTGCCCCTTCAAAATTTAGAGATTGGTTTACTCAAAGGGTCCGTTGGAATATCGGAGGAATTCAAACCATTCTTAAATACAAAAATTGTTTTCTCAAAAAAGGAATGTTGGGCTTTTTCATTTTGCCTCTTTTTACTTTTTCATTATTGCTTAGTATTTTTGGGCTTGGATTTTTTCTTTATAGATTTTCAAGAAGTTTTTTAGTCAAGTACTTATCAGTAAAATATTCTTTGGAGGCTCAGACAGCAGTTTTGCTTTTGGAAGACTTGGCTTTTAGCCCTTCGATTTTGAATTTTTTCGGAATAATTCTTTTCGCTTTGGGGATGAGTTTTGTTCTATATGCCTTGTATTATGTTAATAGGCATATTGGCGAAAAGGAAAGCTTTTTTATTGTTGTTTTTTATTCAATAATATACATCTTGCTTAGACCGATTGTGCTTGTCACAGGGTTATACAAACTTGCAAGAGGGAAATACTCATGGCGGTAAAAATATTTGAAAGTAAGAAACATGTTTTTTGGCAGGCCTTTTTCCTAACTGTGTTATTCTTTTTTTTCGGTTTAGTTATGGGAACCTACCTAGAACAATCTCGTGCAGAAATTCTTAATTCTAATTTTTATGAATCTGAGGTTCTTTTATATGATTCTTTTGCCCTTAACAATTTAATTGAAAATCCTTCCATATCTTGTGAGCAATTAGTTAGATCTAATGTGAGATTTGCTGACAGAATTTATGAAGAGGCTAGAGAATTAGAAAGATTTGATGAATCTTCTAAACTGACTCAGTCAATAAAAACAATCCATAAGAAATACGATGTTCTAAGAACTTTGTTATGGATAAATGTAATTTCTGTTAAAGAGAAATGTCCTAACATTGTTAATAGTGTGGTTTATCTTTACATTTATGACACTGAAGAAATTTCCATTAGGTCTGAACAAGCAGTTTGGAGTAAGATTTTGGGAGACTTAAAAACTGAAAGAGGTAGTGAGGTAATTCTCATTCCTATTGCTGTCGATCAAGGAGTCAATTCGCTAGATTCTTTGAATGATATTTATGGAATAAACTCATTTCCCTCAGTTATAATAAATGAGGAACATGTTATTTCTGAAATTAAAACTGCAAAAGAGTTAGGAAACTATCTTATCAATTAGTCTATTTTATAGGATAAAAATATTAAAAAACGTCTGAAACTATAGTTTTTTATGGAATATTGTTTTATTTGTGCTGAACCTGAAACAAAGGCTTTGTTGTTCGACGTTGTTGCTATGAATGGAGTTAGGAAAATTTGTGGGAAATGTTCTTCTAAAGAAGGTTTGCCTTTGGTCCGGGATGAATCTGAAAATTTTGAAATTCCTTCAACAAGAGAAAGGCTAATAGACATTCATAAGAAAGAAAATTCTTGGGAAAGAAAAACTTTTGAAAAACCATTTGAAGGAGAAAATAAAAATAGAAATGAAGTAGCGATAAATCCAAACACTGATTTAAACGATGAATTAATAGACAACTTTCATTGGATTGTTATGAGGGGTAGAAGAACAAAACATTTGACCCATGAGCAGCTTGCAGAAGTTTTGGGCGTTCAACCAGAAGTGATAAAAAACATTGAAAAAGGACGATTTCCTCCAAGGAGAGATTTATTGAGAAAGATGCAATCATATCTTGGGATTTTGATTATGAAAAAACCAGGGTTTGTAAGAAACAAGGAAGTTAGAAGAGATTTTCATAAGGGCAAGGAATTTGATTTAGATCCTGAAAAAGTTGAGAATCTCACGATTGCAGATTTGCAAGAAATGAAACTAAGAAAAAAAATGCAAGATGAATTGGATAAAAATTTTGAACAAGACAGAAAAGAACCATATTGAGAAAAAACTTAGTGAGCAGTATGGATCTGATTCTATTGAAGGAGAGTTAGCTATAAGGGGAAAGGATAAAATTTTTTTATTTTCTGGAGGTTTTAATTCTGATGATTTGAAAAGATTAGCAAAGGCAATATTTATTGAGAGAATTGGAGTTTATTTTGCGAAAGAAGATGAAAGAATGGGTGGGATAAGATTGAGTATAGAAGGTTCGCAAATCCTTAAAAATAAATTGAAAAAAAATGTTTTTGAATTAAACCATGAACAAACTGAAGAATGGATGCAAGGAAAAGAATTGAGAATAAAAACTGGAAAGAAGGGTTTTTTGATTATGAAGAGTGGAGATAATTTTTTGGGAACTGGAAAAGCTTCTGAGGAAAAAATTGGGAATTTTATCCCAAAGAATAGACGGTTAAAAGAAAGCTTAGCTTAGATATTACGCATAGGCATTGCAAAAAATCAAATATTGATAATTTTATAAAACGAATTCTTTTTATGATTTGATGGATAGAGAAAAAGTTATTAGGGCAGGAAAGATTGCTTCCGAGGTTAGAGAATATGCTCGAGGATTCATAATAAAGGGAATGCCTTTGATTGAAATTGCCAATAAGATTGAAGAAAAAATGGCTTCTTATGGCGAAGAGGTTAAACCAAGCTTTCCAACTTGTTTGAGTGTAAATCACTTGGCGGCTCATGGAACTCCAAGCTATGATGATGAAAGAATTGCTGAAGGACTTTTGAAGGTTGATATGGGGGTTCACTTAGATGGGTGGATTTCTGATACGGCATTTTCAATTGACTTGGAAAATTCAGAAGAAAATAAAAAAATAATTCAAGCTTCTGAAAAAGCTTTGGAATGTGCAATTAGTACGATAAAAAAAGGAGTTGAAGTAGGAAATATTGGAAAAGCAGTGCAGGGAGCAATTGAGTCTTTGGGTTTTAATCCTATTGTTAATCTTTGTGGACATCAAATAAAACATTATGAATTACATTCTGATATCTCAATACCTAATTTTGATAATAAAAATTCAACAGAAATTCCTGAAGGTTTGTTTGCAATAGAGCCCTTTGCAACTCCTGGATTAGGAAAGGTTAAAGATGGGCAGGATTCAGGGATTTATATTTTAATTGATGGAAAAACTCCGAGAAGCGATTTAGCAAGAGAAGTTTTAGCATTTATAGCAGAAGAATATCAAACCTTGCCTTTTTGCTCTAGGTGGATTGTTAAGAAATTTGGCTCAAAAGCTTTGTTAGCTTTGAGGCAATTGGTTGAGAATGGAAATCTTCATAGTTACCCTGAATTAATGGAGGCTTCAGGAGAGAATGTTGCTCAAACTGAACACACAATTCTTGTTGAGAGAGATAAGATAACTGTGACAACTAAATAAATAATGGTTGCTCATAAAAAGTTTCGATTTCTTCTTGCATAATCCCTGATAATTCTTCACCTAGTCCGTCACGATTAATTTCTATTAGGTGCAGATATGATCTAATTTTATTTCCTCTAATTTCAAATAAATAAATTGCCTCACCCTTTTTTTCTTTTGGTCTAAAGTAAAACATTCTCGATTTTAGGGGAGATTGTAATTGGGGCATTTGTTCAAAAAAAGTAGTTGTTGATAGGCAATGGTAATCATTTCCAATTTTGAAATCCCTATAATTTTTTGGTTGAATTATTTCTGTCCCTTGTTCATCAATGATTGATTTTAAATCTTTGTCCATATTTGTTAATTTTCAATGTAAGTTGTTTGTATTTAAAAAATGTTTTGTGGATTTGGTTCAACATATGGAAGATTTTCTCCATTTTCACAGGAGATTGCAGTGTAGTGTTTTATCCATTTGGACTCCAGCCCACTTCTAACATCCTTCATTGTTTCTAGAGCTTTTTCATCTAAATTTTTTAATTTAAAAGACATTTTAATTTCTGGATTAAAATGTTTAATGGCTTGCATTCTTTTATGGATCCTTGATTGTGAAAGCTTTTCTATTTCTGCATAATCAAATGCTTGAATGACTCTGTTTTGTAAAACCAAATCAATAATTTCATCATCAAAACCTTTTTCAATATAGAACATAACCTCTGCTTTCATTTTAGTTTTTCAAAAATCCATATAATTCTTGGAAGTGGGTTGGACAAATTCCATGAGAGATTTTTTTTGAATATGTGCTTATGAGCAAGTCGTACATTTCCTTATCTTCCCCCTTGTTAAACCAATAATCCCCATTTTCTGTTGGAACCTTTATGCCTCCGATTTCTTCACTAGGTTTACAGACTGAAATAATCGAGTTTTCTTCTTCTGCTCTTTCAAGCATTTTTTCTAAAGTGTTTTTAATTTCAGGTTCCATTCTATTTTTATCCTTCCAAATATTTTTTTATTCTTCTTCCAGCTGTAGGGTCTGGTCTTGTAAAATAATCTTTTGCTCCTAATTCTAATGCTCTTTCTCCAATTTCATCATTACCAGAATAGAACATGAAAAAATCTATTTCATCTAGTTGTTTGGCATAATTTTTTAAGACTTCATATTCACTTATCTTAGGCAAATCTCTATCTAAAATTACTGCCCTAATATTCTTTGAATTTTCTAATCTATTACTCAATTTTTCTCCATTTTCGAACATTTCAAATTCATACCCTTCTTTTAGAGTTCTAGCTAATAAAACCTTATCTAAGCTTCTGTTCATGAGGTCGGAACTTGCTATTAATATAGAATTTCTTTTGGATGTCATTTTATACCTCCTTCCGTAACAACAACTACCTGATCATCGCTACTATATAGATTATGAATTTTTCTTTCATATGGCTCTATAATTCCTGAAGAGAGGGTTGAAACTATGTTTCTGTTTGGCAATTTAGTTTGATTAACTGACTTCTCCATTTCACTTTCAGAGTATTCTCTTTCCATAAAATTTCAAGTTGATTTTCTTTTAAAAATCTTTCTATTTGTTATTACTAAAGAGTTATAAGAATTAGCCCAGATAACTATTTCCCTGTGTTGGGATTGCTGCCTTTGAAGATTTAAGGAAATTCTCTTCCATCTTTTTATAAACTTCTATGGTTGGCTTACTTACACTTGGTCTCACTTTGTTGAGTGCTTCTTCGAAATGTTTCTTCTTAACTTCCTTAGCATCTATAGATTCTCTTAATGAAAGCATTCCTGCTTCTCTTGTCAAAGATTCTAAATCAGCGCCTGTGTAGCCTGCAGTTTTTTTAGCTAAATCTTTTATTTTGACATCTTTTGCCAAAGGCATATTTCTTGTGTGGATGTTTAGAATTGATTCTCTTCCTGGTTCCTCTGGTGAGCTCACTAAAAGAATTTTATCAAATCTTCCAGGTCTTAATAATGCTGGATCTAACATGTCTGGACGATTTGTTGCCCCTACAATTAAAATATCTTTCAAATCTTCTAAGCCATCCATTTCAGCCAACAATTGATTTAGAACTCTTTCAGTTACCTTTGATCCTCCCGAATCTCCCAACCCTCTCCTTCCTGCTAGGGAATCAATCTCATCAAAGAAAACAACACATGGGGCTACTTGTCTGGCTCTTTCGAAAATTTTTCTAACTCCTTCTTCAGATTTTCCAACCCACATACTCAATAAGCTTGGACCTTTAACCTGTATAAAATTTGCTCCTGATTCTTTTGCAACAGCCTTTGCCAAAAGAGTTTTTCCTGTTCCTGGAGGTCCGTAAAGTAAAATTCCTCTTGAAGGTCTTATCCCAATTCTCTTAAAGCTTTCAGCATATTTCATTGGCCATTCAACTGCTTCTTTTAATTCTTGTTTTACTTCTCCTAATCCTCCAACTTGTTCCCAAGTTATATTTGGGATTTCAACTAAAACTTCTCTCATAGCTGAAGGCCTTACAGTTCTCAGAGCATTCATGAAATCATCATGTTTAACAATTAATTTTTCTAAAATGTTTTGGGGAATTTTTTCTGCACCATCAAGTTTCATCTTGGGCAAGTATTTTCTTAGGACAGACATTGCTGCTTCTTTTGATAGTGATTCTAAATCCGCACCAACAAATCCATGAGTTGTTGCGGCAAGCTCATCAAGATTGACATCTTTATCTAGAGGCATACCTCTTGTGTGGATTTTTAGAATTGATAATCTGCCTTCTTTATCTGGAACATTTATTGCAATTTCTCTATCAAATCTTCCCGGCCTTCTTAATGCAGGGTCAAGAGCATTCACTCTATTAGTCGCTCCTATAACTATTACCTTTCCTCTTGATTTCAATCCATCCATCATTGTAAGAATTTGACTTACCACCCGTCTTTCAACCTCTCCCATGGTCTCTTCCCTCTTTGAAGCAATTGCATCTATTTCATCTATGAAAATAATGGTTGGTGCAGTTTTTTCTGCCTCTTCGAAAATATCTCTAATCTTTTTTTCAGATTCTCCATAGAATTTGGACATTATCTCTGGGCCATTAAGTAATATAAAATTTGCATCCGATTCATTTGCAACAGCCTTTGCCAAAAGAGTTTTTCCTGTTCCTGGAGTTCCATGCAATAAAACTCCCTTAGGAGCTTCTATTCCTAACTTGTCAAATATTTCTGGATGTTTCATTGGTAGCTCAACCATCTCCCTTATTTTCTTTATCTCCTCAGTTAAACCTCCAATGTCTTCATAATTTATTTCTGGAATTTTCTCATCTGTTAATTCAACTGCTTTTGGATTTAGAATCACTTCTGTGTTTTCAGTTATGATTACAGGTTGGTTTGGATTTGAATTTACAACCATGAATTTTATTTGGGTGATATTTCCCCCAAGGTTTCCGAATCCCATTTCATTAAAGAAATCCCCAAAAATATCATTTAATCCTCCTAACTCATCAGACATCAAATCTTTTCTTCTTTGAACTCCTCCAAGGACAACTATGTCCCCTTTTAAGATGCTTCTTCCAAGTAAGCCCCTTTTTAAAGATTCAGGATCTCCTTGAACCATAACTCCTTTTTGGGCCGGGGCAATCATGACCTTTTTAGCCTCTTTAACATCAACTTTAGAAATTGAAATTATGTCTCCGATGCCTGCCTTTGCATTTCTTCTTATTATGCCATCTATTCTTATGATTCCCTCTCCAACGTCTGCAGGATAGGCTCTGTCGGCTATTGCGACAGTTTCTCGATTACCTTTTACCATTATTACATCTCCTCTCCTAATCTCCAAATCTCTCATTGCTTCAGAATCAATTCTTGCAATCCCTTTATACGCATCATCTTGTAATGCTTCTGCAATTTTTAGCTGAACTGCTTTCTTAACCATTATCTGTGCCTCCTCTTTGGGGTTTCTAGCTCTCCGAAATTTAGGGAAACCCTTCTAAAATCTTCAAAACATAACCTTACCATATCGTCCATCATTTGTTTTTGAGTATTCATAAAAGAAACAATTTCTTTAGGTATAGAGACGGCGTAGCTATTTCCTACAAGTCTCATTTTAACTGAGAATTCTTTGTTCTTCAAATTTATAAATTTATTGTAATTATACTCATCAATTGGATGAATTATCGTTTCTCCACATTTTGCGCAATTCATTGCTCTTATCACAAATCCATTTTTATGGCTTTCCGACTTTTGCATCTCTTTATTGCAACTTTCACATAAAATTTTATTGTCGAAAATGTCTTTTACCATTTGGTATATACTTGTAATGTATACTTGATGTATATCTTTATTTATAAAGGTTATGGTGTTAAGACAATTCAAAAACACTTTCAAGATAAACTCTTGCTTTTTTATTTTGATTTTCTTCAAAATTTGGCAAGCCATATTTTGTCAGAATTTTTTCTAAGTATTCAGTTTGATTTTCAGATAATCTTATTGAGAAAGGCCTTTTTAATTCCAAAGCACCTTTTTTAGACACTTTAAATTCGTTAAATTTATATGCTTCTATCCTTCCTGAAACTTGATTTCTTATTGCTACCACATTTCTACTGACGATTCTACTTTTGTCTTGGAAAGTTCCAAGGAAAAACCCGGGCATTTTACCCGACCAATTAGCTAAAAAGTATATTTTTCCGTAAGCAAGTTCTTCTAGTTCTCTACCCATACGAAATAATTAGATATCTTTTTTAATAATTAATATGTTTTTGAATATATTCCTTTAAATATAATTTTTATCTGTATCTTGACATAAATTTAATCCTTTCAAGCTCGGCATCTGGAGAGTAGTCGTCATTAAATGCTCCACCCAAATCCCTCCAATAATTATTGAGCTCTTCATATGTAACCTCGCATTCTTTAAAGTCTAAATCATCTTCAGTTGGGAAATCAGTTCTGATGGATAAATATTTTTCATGAGTTCTTATTCTTGTTTCTGAATCCAAATTCCTTTCATAAGCCTCTCCTATTAGTTTAACAAGAACATCTTCATCTGTGGATCCATCAGGATGGAATAATGCTTCTTCAGAACTTGGCAAGTTTACTATGGTTTTTGTCATTTTATTTTTTTGTTTTGCTTGTTTAAATTGATTTATGTTCTATAATTTACTAATCTTTTCTATAAGCAAGTCTTCCAAGTTGCCATCCATGGAAGAGTCATATTTTTGTTTTTAAGGATTATTAATTTTAAACCAATCATCTTAAAAATAGATTTGGCTTTTCTCCTGAATGAGTATAAAAAAAGATGCGAAAAAATCAAATAAGTTGTTTGAAGAAAAATTTAATAAAGAATTAGGATTGAAAAAACAAATTTACCCAGAAAAGAAACCTTCATTTCAACCAAAAAAAATCTGGGATAAATTTTGGTTTATAATCTGGAAAGACGACTCTCTAAAAGGCTGGATTCTTTCAATTATTTTTATTTTTATTTTAATCAAGTTTGTTTTTTTCCCTGGTTTGAGTCTTATTACTGGAACTTCTTTACCTTTGGCAATTGTAGAATCTTGCAGTATGTATCATGAAGGGAATTTGTTTTCTGATTCTGATGCTTGGTATGAAAGACATGAAGAAAAATATGGGGATTTTGAGATAAACCAAGAAAACTTTTCTAAATTTCCTTTTCAAGATGGTTTCAACAAAGGAGATATTCTTTTTATCGTTGGAACTAAATCAAGTAATTTGGAAGTTGGAGATGTGATTGTATTCAGTGCAAATTCTAGAAATCCCGTCATCCATAGAATAATAAATATTGAGGAAGGTGAAGATGGAAGAATTATCTCAACTATTGGGGATAATAATGGGGTGCAATTGTCTTCTGAGAAAAAAATTTCTGAAGACAAAATTCTTGGAAGGGCTGTTTTAAAGATTGCACCTTATTTTGGCTGGGTTAAATTGATTTTTTTTGAACCTTTGAGGCATATTTCTGAAAGAGGTTTGTGTTATGAGAACTGATTTTTGCTATTATGGAATGGCATTTCAATAAAGAAACCTTTTTAAAATCAAGTTTTTTAAAACCCAAATAGAAACATGGAATTCTGTCCTAAGTGTGGTGCGGTTTTGATAAAAAAAACTAAGAATTTTGGATGTCCAAGATGTAATTATTCTACCAAGGACAAGGTTAAATTAAGTTCTAGTGAGAAGGTCACTGAATCAAAAGAAGTTGCTGTGGTTAAAGGCAAGGAAATTAATACTGAACCAGTCATAGCAGAGAATTGTAAAAAGTGTGGAAATAACCAAGCTTACTTCTGGACTATTCAAACTCGTGCAGGTGATGAGGCAGAAACCAAATTCTTTAGATGCACAGATACTAAGTGTGGATATACTTGGAGAGAGTATAGGTAAACTTTAAAACTTCTTTTTTAATTAATATTTAATTGGCTCCGTAGCTCAGCCTGGTTAGAGCACTGGACTTTTATGCCCAACTTTCTTTAAAGAAAGTTCGGCGCTCAAAGAATAAAGCAAATTGCTTTGCTCAAGAGTGAATCGCAAAGAGATCCAGGTGTCGGGGGTTCAAATCCCCTCGGGGCCATTTATTTTTTCTTAGAAATATTTTTTAGGTTCTTTGCAAGGTTAGCTCTCTTTTCTAAAAGTTTTGTAACCTTTATTTTCTTTTTACCTAATCTGGAAGGATTTGTTATTGTGTCTCCTGGTTTAGAAGCTATTATTTTATTTAGCAGAGAAATAGGTATTTTTTTATCCAAAGAAATTCCAAGTTGCTTATGTAATGTACCTTTTTTCATCCGGATTTTTTGAATCCATTTTATCACCATATTTTAATATATAAAAAATAATTAATAAATTTAACGAAAATAATAACAAATAACAAAATCCTTTTCTATGCTTGTCGAGGTCGTGAGTTATCTGACTAGTTTTTGAATCTCTTCAATAGAATCTGCAACTTCTTTACCTTTCTTGGTTAGCTGTATCACTTTTATCCGACCCCTTTTTTCGAAATTTACTAACCCAAGTTCTTCCAACGTTTGCAGAATTTTCACTGCGTGGCTGTAAGTGCAGTCTACTTCTTTAGCCAAAATACTTCCATACCTCATTCTAGAATTCCTTTTCAAAGATACCAACATCATTGCCGGCTTTCTCCTGAAAAAGAGGTCGAAGTTTTCTTTCATTTTATTTTATCTATATACTCTAATGAATATATCGAAGTATAATCCTTTTAAAGGTTTTGTCTAGTAATTTTGGAGTACTGATTGGGGGTTATTTTATGTAATTTTTATTTTTATTTTTGTAAAAGAGTAAAATTCTTAAGGTAAATTGGATTTGTTAAATTATGAAAAAGAAAAAGAAAAGCGATTCCACTTCATCTCATACGCTTCGCCATGGAACGACTGGAATGACTAGGATTCTTGCAGTTGGAGATTTGCATGGAGACCGAAGACTAATAGATGGGCTGGCAAAAAAAGCCAAAGATGAAAATGTTGACTTGGTAATTTTAGCTGGCGATTTGACTTTTGCTGAAACTTCAACAGAAAATATAGTTGGACCTTTTCTCAAGGCAGGAAAAGAAGTTTTGATAATTCCTGGAAACCATGAATCGCCTGCAACCACAGAATTTTTGTCAAAGAAATATTTAGACACGACACATCTTCATGGAAATCATTTTATTAAAGGTAATCTTGGAATTTTTGGAGCTGGTGGAGCAGATATAGGGGTTTATCAGATTGATGATTCTGAAATTCTTAAACTGTTGGGAAAAAGCCACGACAAGGTTAAATCTCTTGATAAAAAATTAATGGTGACCCACATACATCCTGCAGGAACAAATTCGGAATTTTCTGGTTTTAAGGGCTCCAAGGCTGTGAGAAAAGCGATAGATAAATTTCAGCCAGATGTTGCAGTTTTTGCACACATTCATGAGGCTGCTGGAACTGAGGACAAAATAGGAAAGACAAGGGCAATAAATGTCAGCAGGAAGGGGAAGGTTTTTGAGGTTTGAATCATAAGATTTTTAAATCAATAGTTTATTTATTTTTATGGTGGATTCAGTAGTTCCGATTGAAAAAATATTTAAGGACCCTGGTTTGATTAATGCAACCCGGGAACTAACCAGATCATCTATGTTGGACAATGTTAGAGAAGGGGTCATCTATGTTCTCTGGAAGGGGCTTGTAAATCAACCTTTTAATCTTGTTGGAGGATTTGCCGAAGGAAACAGAATGTATCTGCGTCTAAGATCTGAAAATGCTGAGGGAATCATGGATGTTTGTGAATTACCTGAAGTATATAACAAAAGATTTATTGATAAAGTGCACCCTTTTGATGAGGGAGATATAAAGAAGATTCTTCTTAAAAGTGGAATCTATCCTCCTTACGATAAATTTTACTTGCGATGACTTTAATTTAGTCAAACCTCATACAAATAAACTCCCTTTTCTTTCTTCTTGGGTTTCATATCTTTAAATTTCCAAGTATTTGAAATAATTTTTGAACCTTTCTTTAATTCTATTTTCAATTTTGACTCAATATTTTTCATAACATATGAAATTTGAAATATGCAAACAATGTTGAATTTAGATAAATTAACTTTCCTATAATCTCCTTGGTGGATTTTTGCAAGTTTTTCCAAGCCTAATTTTTTTATTTTTCTCCTTGAGATGAAAACTAATAATGGATTTATTTCGTATCCTTCAGCCCTGAATCCGTGATTAGCAAATTCCATTACTATTGTTCCCGAGCCTGAGCCGAGGTCGACAACTTTTTTTGATTTATTTTTTCCAGCAAATTTCACCATTCTTTCTAATGTTTTTCTATCTGTGGGTTCGAAGGGTGCTCCAAAGATAAAACCAGAGAGCCAAAATAGGGAAAGGAAAATAATTATAAGAATTATTGCCACCAATACTCCTGGAATAAACATTTTATTTTAAATGAAAATGGTTTTATAGAGTTTTTCAAAAAGAAAAACTTAAAATCTCTGGTATGACTTGTATATTGTAAGATGCCTAGAAAAGCCCCGCAGAAAAGCAAAGAAGAAAAATTAGCAGAAGGTTTTTTTCCCGTTGATGCTGATGATTTAAAGAGAGCTATAGAAAAACCGACAAAGGTGACAGTTCAAAGGGAAGAATTTTCTGATGAACCCAAAAAACCTAGGGAAACTAGGGAAACTTCCAAGAAAACCACGAGAACTAAGAAATCTAAAACAACAAAAACTCCCAAGGTTAAGGAATTCAAAACCCCCGAAATTTCTTTAAAGAAAAATGGTTATGAATTGATTATAACTGAAAAACCTCAGGCAGCCTCCAAAATTTCTGATGCATTGTCTAATGGAAAAGCAAGACGTAATAGTGTTGGAAATGTTTCCTATTATGAATTTGAGAATCCTATAGAAAAAGGAAAGGAGGTTGTGGTTGCTTGCACGGTTGGGCATTTGCTAACTTTAAAACAAGATCATAATGTAAAAGTGGGAGAACCTGTTTTTGATATTTCTTGGATTCCAAATTACATGGCGAGGAAAGGAGATTTTACTAAAAGATATTATGAAGTTTTATCTAGGCTTGCAAAAGGCGCTGGAAGTATTACTGTGGCGACAGACTATGACATAGAAGGAGAAGTCATAGGTTTTAACGCTGTTAGATTTATTTGCGGACAAAAAGATGCAAGCAGAATGAAGTTTTCCACTTTAACAGAAAAAGAGCTTAATGAAAGTTATAACAACAAAAGTTCTTCATTGGATTGGGGGCAAGCGATTGCAGGAGAGACAAGACATTATTTAGATTGGATTTATGGGATAAATCTTTCGAGAGCTTTGATGAATTCTTTGAAGTCTATTGGAAGATTTAGGATAATGTCTATTGGAAGAGTTCAAGGTCCAACTTTGAAGCTCCTGGTTGAAAAAGAAAAATCAATTAAGGATTTTAAATCCGAAACCTATTGGCAAGTTTTTCTGAAATTGAAAGATTCTGAATTAGAGTTGAAACACAATAGAGATTTATCAAGGAAATCTGATCTGAAGAAATTTGAATATCTCAAAGGCAAAGATATCGAAGTTAGAACAGAAAAAAGAGAACAGTTGCTCCAACCAAATCCCCCCTTTAATCTTACAACTTTGCAAACTGAGGCTTACAATCTTTATGGGATATCTCCAAATAGGACTTTGCAAATTGCACAATCACTTTATTTGAATGGTTTGATTTCTTATCCTAGAACTTCAAGTCAAAAACTTCCAGCTTCAATAAATTATAGAGAAATTTTGAACAAGGTTTCTGAAAAATACAATGTTGAGGATTTGATCAAAAGAAAAAACCCAATTGAAGGTAAAAAATCTGACCCCGCTCATCCCTCTATTTATCCAACTGGAAATTCTCCAAGTTCTGGTTTTCCTGATGATGAAGCCAAAGTTTTCAGCCTCATAGAAAAAAGATTTTTGGCTCTTTTTTGTGAAGATGCTATTATAGATAATAAAAAAATAATTGCTGAAAAAGATAAACTGATTTTTTCTACTTCGGGGCTTGTAATTAGAGAAAAAAATTGGATGAAATTATATCCTGTAAAGATGAATGAAAAGGAAATTCCTGATATTGATGGTTCTTGCGAAGTTGAAAATGTAAGAACTGAAGAAAAACAAACTCAACCTCCAAGACGTTATTCTCCCGCCTCGATTATTTCAATACTTGAAAAAAGGAATCTTGGAACCAAGGCAACTAGGACAGGAATTTTGGAAACCCTTTATACAAGGAATTATATAAAAGAAAAAAGCATTGAGGCGACTTCGTTGGGAATTTCTTTGATTGATACACTTGAAAAATATTCTCCAATTATTGTTGATGAAAAGCTTACAAGAGATTTTGAAAAAGAAATGGAAGGAATCCAAAATGCACAGAGTGGTTTTGAAGAAAAAAAGAAGAAGATTCTTGAAAAGGCTAAACAAACCTTAATAAAAATTTTAGAAAATTTTTCCAAACATGAGCAAGATATTGGAAAAGAATTGTTTGATGCAAATGTTGCTTTGACTGAAAAATTGAAGGAAGAAAATAAATTGGTTCAATGTCCTGTTTGTAAGAAAGGAGATTTGGCAATAACATACTCTAAAAAAACTCAAAGATATTTTGTGGCCTGCAATGCTTATCCAAATTGTAAAACTACTTTTTCTCTTCCTCCAAATGGATTGATAAAAAAATCTGGAAAAATTTGTGAAGGATGTGGTTATCTAAAATTGATTAGATTGTCTAAAGGAAGGAGGCCTTGGGAATTTTGTTTTAATCCTGAATGTGAAGATAATAAAAAAAGATTAGAAGAATATAGGAAAAAACAATTAGGGAAAGAAGGACAATAATTCTTATAAAGATTAATCTGCTGTTTTTGTTATGACTGGAGATGGTTCGAGGGGAGAATTCAAATTTCTCAATGATGAAGAAGGCTTAGAGCTTCCAGAGTTTGTTGGGGCTCCCGGATATGAAGAAAGGATGAAAGAGGCTCATGAGAGAAATGAGTCTATAATTGCTAAATCCCAATCTTATGAGAGCATGGTTATTCCTTTTTCTGGAAAAGTTAAGATGATTGAAGGGCATAATATCCCTTACTCTGATGGAAGAAGTTTTCAAATTCCGGGAAATAGTGGGGCTAGAGGGTGGACCCATCAATGTAGAGAATTGGTTATTTTGTTAGACGAAGAAAAACCTCTTCTGATTTTTTCTGGAAATGCTAATGTTAGAGTAGGAGATGAGATTAAAGCATATGTTTTTTGTGGCAGACAGGAATTTTTAGAATCGGAAGGGCTTTCTCGTTTAGGTTTGGATTCTGGGAGATTGCCAAGTGTTTTTATTCCTAGAGAATTTGGAGAAGTAGAAAGGATTCTTTATTTGGAAACTTTTGGTGGAAATAAAATGGTTTCTAGAGATTTCTCAAATGATTGCCCCAGAAATATTGTTGATTCTATAAGAGAAATCAAATATTAAAAATAAATAAAAGAAGAGACTGAAAATAAAAACAATTAATTATCTTCTTTTTTTGCTTTTACTTGTTGAAGATTTCATACCACCAAAACATTTTTTACATGCTAGTGAATGAATCAATAGCAAAGCAGCAGCGATTACAACAAGCCACTCTGAAACTTGTGTAGATAGAATCTGTCCTGACCAAATTGTGAAAATTAAAACCACTAAAGCCAATACAACTTCAACCCACTTACAATCGCAATTCATTAACACCTCCTTGACTATTTTACTTGAAGAGATATATTGAATGAGATTAATAAATGTTTTTGTGATTAGAACCAGTTTGAAATCTTTTTTTGGGTCAAAATTTCTGTCATTATTTTACTTTGTTTTAAAATAAATTCTGGATTAAAATTGAATTTTATTTTTGAAATCTCTTTTGCAGCATTTAACAAATCTTTTTTTGAATCGAATGACATTTTTCTTCCTAATGCTTTTTTTACACTTTCTCTTACAACCCAAACTCCTAAAGATGCCCAGTAACCAGGAGTTTCTAATCTTATTACTAAAACACTGGCTTGACGTCTTATTGAATCTAGATATTTTGCTATTGGAAGTCTTGTAGCATAATATCCTCCTGCAGTATTGGAGGCATAATTTTTTCTCCCAAAGAAATTTTCGAAATCTGTGGAAGCTTTTATTTTGGTCGTTGGATTCCAAGAAGAATTTGGATAATATAATTCAAATAGTTCGAAATTGAAAACGTCTGGAAAAAGCAGGATTAAATATTGATTTCCCATAAATTCCCCAAAGAAGAGTTCGTAATTTTCAATCCATTTGTAGTCTCTTATTTTTTGAAGTAATTGTTTTGTGATTATGTCATCCGTTGCTGTTATTGCCCATCTTGTTGGAACAAGCTTTTTATCTCTCTTTAAACCCAAAACCCCAACGCTTAAAATTTTACTTAATGAGTATTCATCAAACTTTCCTTTGTATAAATATTTAATTCCCTCTACCGCTTTTATATCATCATTTATTATCCTATCAACTTTTCTGTGAACCTTTACATTGGAAGTTATTTTTGCCTGTTTCAAACTGGCACGAATTCCATGAGGGGTAACTACTTTATCTTTTTGTCTTTCAAAATTTAAACCCCTCTTTAATTCTAATTCTATATCTACAGGTCTTGAGGCAACAGCAATTTCCTGGGCAATTTCAACAAACTTTTTTTTCAATCTAGAATCTGTGACCTGGGTTTGAAATCTTGAATTCAAAAGGCTTTCACGAATTTTCATAACGTCCTGGATTTGGAAATTATTATTTGCCCAATATTTTGAGTCATCATAAATCCAAGCATTATCGTTTCTTTCTAATGGACTTAGAATTCCCACATTTACTAATGGATATTGTGATTTTGAACCGATGAAAACACTAGGGGGAGAATTGCTGTCTAATTTTGATATGTTTGATAAATCTTTAACTTTGAATTTAGTATCAGTAATTTTCTTTATAACCTCAAATTTTATGTCCTCCATTTTTTCTTAGACTCTAAAAACTATTTATATCTATCTTAAATCCAACCTTTCTTGAAAATCCCTTCGTTTCTTATTTCAAAAATTAGTTCTTTTTGTGGTAAACTTCTATGCTTTAGAAGAATGGCTTTTTTTCTTTTGTACTCATTACGTAATTCAATTATGCATTTACTCCAATATTTTAGTAAATCTCCCCCGACAAAGTTGACTTCTTTTATAATCCCTTTTTTTATTTCTTCTTCAGAAAGAAAGCTTGAATAAACTTGATTGGTTATCATAATTGGGATTTTTTTCTTTCTTGAAATTTCAGAAAGAATTCTCATTTGTTGTGCAACTCCAGAATTTAGAGATCTTACTCTTTCTTCGGAACCTTGTCCTGATTTTGAAGCTTCTCCTAATTCTAAACGATAAAGGGTTGCCATGCCATCTATTACAATTAAACCAACTTGCTCTTTTCTTAACTCATCTAAAAGAATTGAGAAACTTTTATTTTGCTCCTCAAGGTTTGTAGGTTCTAAGAGGAAGATATTTTTTAGAATTTCTTCATACCCTTCGGGGATTATTTGTTTTACTCTTTCTATAGAAAATCCTCCTTCCGTATCTATGAAAATTACTTTTTTTCCTTTTTTTGCTTGGCTACAGGCAGCAAGAATGGACATATTTGTTTTTCCAGAGCCCGGGGGTCCAGCAATCATGGTGATGACATCTTTTTCATAACCTCCATGCAACCAATGATTCAAATCGTAGCTTCCTGTAGAAATTTTAGAAACATTTTCCATATTAATTATGATTTATAATGATTAATAAGAATTATTGTATTATTACTTTATACTTCTTTCATGATATCTTGAACCTGGAGCATAGATTGTTATGTCTCCTTGACAAGTTCTATGATTCACTGAATAACCACTTTTTTTCATTTCAAGTTTTTGTATTCCTGCTGCGCTTAAACTGAGGGTTAGTCTACTCATGTCTGCTAATGGAGTGTTTGGAGGGAATAGTCCAATAAATTTTCCATTTATCTTTTCATTTTTTTGGAGTTCAATATTAAGCTCTTTTTCAAGATTTCCAAGACTCAATCTTACAGAACCCCTGAGAGTTTGATTTTCTATTAATTCTGGAACTTCTCCTTTCTGCAAATGGACATAAGCATCCCTTCCATCTAAAATAATTTTCATAGATTTTTCTTAATGTTTTAGGTTTAAAAGGATTTCCATACAATCGAAGGATTATTTTAACTTTGAAAATTCTGATTCAATTCTTTCAAGCTCTTTTGTTGCAGCAGTAACTGCGTCATTAACTGCCTTTTTTGGAGATTTACCTTTTGTTTTTATGGCTAGGATTGGATTTTTAGTTGGGTGTTCCCTTCGCCAAGCAGCAAAGGTTACGGAATCATCTTTATTCAAGAATGTTCTTACTAATTCGGTAATTGTAAGGTTATCGAATTCAATTTCCATTTCATCCTTTGAATCTTTTATAACTTTTAGTTCCATTAGAAGAAAATTGAAATTTGATTTATAAAACTTTCTTAAACTTGGCTATGAAGAAACCTTCTGTATTATTGTCTTGAGGATAAACTCTAAGAGCTTTTTTGACTTCTTCATTGTATTTGATTCCTTTCCATTCGGTTATTGCTTCATGAGTTTTGAATTCTTTTGGAAGTAGGCTTTTGATTTCCTGAATTTCTGCTCCTTCTATGTGGTCTATTGCAGATTCGATTACTTCCTCATTTTCTTCAGGAGCAAAAGTACAGGTTGAATAAACTAATTCGCCTCCGGGTTTTAAAATTTCAAATGCAGATTCCAATAATTTTTTTTGAACTTTGGATAAACTCGATATTTTTTTTAGGTGCCACATTTTTATAGAGTCTTTTCCGCCTTTGATATTTTTTATGGTTCCCTCACCAGAACAAGGAGCATCAATTAATATCTTGTCAAATTGAAAACCTTCTCTTTTTAGTTTTTTACAAAGGTTTTGTCCTGGCGCTTTTGTTATTATTGCATTTGAAACTCCACATCTTTCAAGATTTGATGCTAGGATTTTTACTCTGCCAAGTTTTATTTCATTTGCAATTATAGTCCCTTTGTTTTCGAGGCTTTGTGCAATCTGGCTTGTCTTACTTCCAGGAGAAGCACATAAATCCAAAACTAATTGTCCGGGTTCTGGTTTTAGTGCCATTACAGGAATCATGCTTGAAATATCTTGAACATAGTAATATCCTAAAAGATGCTCTAAACTTCTTCCGAGTTCTCCAGGATTTAAATCAGATTCAACAATCATTATTTCAGGGTGGGTTTTGAATGGTTGTTTTAATTTCCATTTTTTTTCATTTAGCTTTTTAATTAATTCTTCTGGAGAAATTTTTAGAGTGTTTACCCGAATTGATTTTTTTGGAATTTCATCAAGAGTTCTTTCAAAATCTTCAAAATCTTCCATAAATAATTCTTGCATTCTTTCTAAGAATAACTCTTTCTTTTCCATTATAAAAATTGAGAGAAATTGTTTAATTAGTTTTCTCTCTTATTTTCTCTGCACTTTTGACAAAGCCCTTTGATTTCTATTTGAAAATGGCAAATTTCGTTACTTGGGATTTTTCCTTTTAGAAAATCAATTGATTTTATTTGAATGTGTTCTGTTTTATTGCAACTTGTGCATGTAAAATGGCAATGACTTTCTTTGCTTTTTGAAAAAATAGTTTTTCTTTCGCAGACATATGCATGAATTAAATTGTTGTCTTTAAGATTTTTAAGATATCTATACACAGTTGCAACTCCTATCTTTTTGTCTTTTTTAATAACTTTTTTATGAAGTTCCTTGGCGTTAAAAAATCCATCCATTTGATTTATCTTTGATTGTATGATCTCTTTCTGAAATGTATTTCTTAATCCTTTAAACATTTTGTTATTGATAATTAGAATCAATAAGCTTTATAAACTTAATTCAATAAAATCATAAAATGTTAGAAATTTGGTTTTATGTTCTTGTAAGTGTTTTCATAGTAAGTCTTATTTCTCTTGTGGGAGTTTTTACTTTATCAATAAAACCTGAAATTCTTTCAAAAAGCCTAATATATCTTGTTAGTATTGCTGCAGGAACTCTTTTTGGAGGTGCTTTAATCCACCTTCTTCCAGAGTTAATCGAAGAACATGGTTTTGAATTAAATCTTTCATTTTTGATATTGGGAGGAATAGTTTTATTCTTCTTTCTTGAAAAAATAATTCATTGGCATCACCACCATTCTATTCTAAAGGAGGATGCAATAATACATCCCTTTTCAATTATGATTTTGATAGGAGATGCGTTACATAATTTTCTTGATGGGTTAATTATTGCAGCAACGTATCTTATCAGCATACCTGCAGGAATTGCAACAACATTTGCAGTTGCTCTTCATGAGATTCCTCAAGAGATTAGCGATTTTGGGGTACTTATTCATGGAGGATTCTCAAGATCAAAGGCACTGTTATTTAATTTCTTATCTGCATTAACAGCAGTATTTGGGGCAGTGGTTGCCTTGACATTAAGTGGATATGTTGAAAATATATCCTATATACTAACTGCAATTGCTATAGGAGGGTTCATCTATATTGCTGGAAGCGATTTAATACCTGAATTGAATAAACATACAAAAATAAAGACCTCAATACTCCAAATTATTGCATTTATAGCAGGAATTGGGATTATGGCTTTATTACTTTTGCTTGAAGCTGGACACTAGCTAAATAAATTTATTTTTTAAGCCTCTTTCTGAGATCTTTTTCCTCTTTAATGAGCTTAGCAATTTCTTCATCTTGTTTTTTATATCTTTCTTCCCTACTTAATAATTCTTGCCTTAAATTTTCTGGAAGGTCCAAGTCTATGAAATTTCCTAGAGCGAAGTAATCTGTGCTAAGATCAGAAAGTCTTCCAGAGTTTTGAGAATTTTCTAGACCTAGATCTAAATAAATTTTCTCTCTTTTTTTTGTTTGCTTGTTTGTTCTCCAATAATCTTGACTTCTAGTATCAACTTCTTCTAAACTAAATCTTCCAAAATCAGTCATATCTTCAGTTATTAATCCATAGCCATGTTCTTTCCCATCGTATTTAGAATTTAAAATTCTAACTCCCACACAAAACTCTGGAACAATTTTTCCCTCTTCATATAGTCTTTCTGCTTTTTGGGCGTAGAATTCTAATTTTTCAGAATATCTTGAATCAATAGGAGTTTGCAATCTAATCAATAAAGGTTTTTTGTAAGAATGTGTGAAACCTAATCTTAAAGCGATACAATTATTTCCACGACCAGCATATAATTTTTCTCTTTCCAGAATGGGGAGCCCTAATAAAGATCTTTGAGTTCTTTCTTTCAAATAACCTAAACCTGGAGTTTCAAATGCTTCTTCAATTTTTTGTTTGAATTGCATGGATCTTTGAAAGTATTCTTTTCTTAAATCTTCAGCTTTTTCATCCATTAATTTATAGAAAGGATACTGTTTAAATAACTTTTTTCTTTCTCAAACCATAAATTGCAAAGATTAATATTTTTAGTGAAACCAAGAAAATTAATGCATTTGTTGGAAGATTAACTATTGGATTTTCTGAAACTGCAAATCCTGTAAGAGTTGCTGATGAAAAAGAAAAGCTTATTCCTGCCAATCCAAGGGCAATTAATATGTTGTACTTGATTTTTTCTTTTTGCATTTTTTAATTAAATTTTATACTATTTAAAATCTCCGAGAGTCATTTGATTTTTTCCTTCAACAATTGTTCTTATATCTATTTTGAAAACCTGAAATATATTCTCAACTGCTGGAAGGATTTGATTTTCTAAATAGTATTTAACATCGTAATTTCCTTCTTCACTTAGTAATTTAACTCTGTCTCTCACAAGGGTTTTCTTTTTGTCTTTTGATTCTGCGATAAAATATTCTATCAAATTCCCCTCAGTAATTGGAATTTCCAATTCTTTCATTTTTCTAGCTGCTACAACATGGGGAGAAATTGACTTATATTCTGAAAGTGGTTTCTTAAGCTGTGTTTTTATGATTAATTCTTTTTTATCTATTTCATGTTTCTTTATTTTTTTAATGACTTTTTTAACATAATCAATCGCATTTTTTTCATTACCTTCTTCCAAAATTAATCTTAAAACTTTATCTTGGACTTTTCTGGATAAAGGGCACCAATCTCTTCTAACTGTTTCAAATCCTCTAATTTTTAATTCATTTTTTTTATTTATTAAAGCATATTTCTTTTTTGCCCCAATTTTTCCATCTCTAGTTGTAACCCATAATCCTCTTTCATAAAAATCTTCTAACTCTAATTCCATTATTCCTGGAAGTTTCGAATTTAATTTTTCAAGAATTTCTTTTATTTCTTTTTCTTTTTTGTTTCCCATTAAGAAAGCAATAGAATCAGTGTCCCCGTAAATTACAGAGAGGCCGAGTTTTTCTATATTTTTTATTGTATCTTTATTGTATTTTCTAACAAAACCTAAGATAGAGGCGGAGCTTTCAATAGAGTAATATCTTGCACCAAAGAAACCAACATATCCATGGACCGATGCTGAAAGAACTTTGTAGGAATTGCTTCTGGCGAGGGTTATGACGTTTGAATTTTTTTTGTACTCTGCTTTATATTTTTTCCTCGCAAGGAAGATTTCGTTTAGTAATTGTGGAAAGAATCCTGGTTCTTTTGCAAAATAAAATTTATTTTTTTTACCTTTTAATTCAACCTCTGGAGATTCATAAGCTTCTTTTTCTTTTTTATCTAAAAGAGTTCCTTTAGAAAGGTTGTGACTTATTATTATGCTTGTGTGCATGGATGTAAAATCAAACATTGCAATTTTTTTATAAAGTCCTGGTTTTGGCTCATATACAAATGCTCCTTCAACTCCTCCGCTTCCTCTCCTTGAGCCAATTTCATCATGAGTTGGTTTTTTCTCAGGAATCTCATTAAATTCATTTAGTCTGTGTAAAATATATGCCTCCACATATCTTGAAAGTCCTGCACGAGTTATTTCATGGATGGGCTCACGAATAACTTTTGAAAATTCTATTATGTCTTGAAAGAATTTTTCAAATAATCCCATAACTAAAATTGAATCATGTAAATTATATTCATAATATTCTTCCCATTTATCATGGTCTGAGGAAATCATGTGTTTTAATTCAAATTTTTTTTTCTTGTCATTCAAGAATTCTTTAGAAACTTCGTTTAGACTTAGAGTTTCAGATTTCATATATTGGGAGTATGCAGTCCTTATGAATTTTAAGATATCTATATGGACTAAGCCTTTTGTTCTGGTTGTTAAATTAAATCCAAAACCCCCTTTTGAAATTCTTGGGATGGAATTATCTAAATTTAGAGAAAGTTTTATTTTATGTTTATCAGCACGAGCTTTCAGATAAGGTAAATCAAAACCATCAGAAAAATAACCAACTAGAAAATCTGGAGAAATTTCTTTTATGTAGCTTATGAATTTTTCTATTAGCTCCTTTTCATCTTTTACTAATTCAACATAGTTTGGAACTTTTGTGTTTTTATTTTTTTTCCAAGTTATTACTTTTTTAAAATTGTCTGAAACCAGAGAAATCATCAAAATGTTTCCTTCCCCTATTTTTAATTCATCACATTCTATATCATAACATAAGGCTTTTGGTTTGAATTTCTTCTCTGAATCAATTTTTTTTGAAGAGTTTAATTTTATAAATAAATCAACATCAAAATTTGTATCTATCCCTCCAAAATCTTTTGAATTATGCAAAACTTCTCCTTCTATTTCATACCAGTTCATAGGAGATAATCCTGATTCAATAATGTAGTGAGTTATGAATCCTAAATCATACCCCCTTCTTTTTTGAATTTCTTCAACTCCTAATCTGTCTGCAATATCGTGCAAATCTTTGTAGTTCGTCGCGTAAATTTTCAACGCCTTAACTTTCTTGTCTAAGAATTTTTTATCTAAAACTTCAACTTTTTCAACTCTTGTTTCTCTGCCTTTAGAAATAATTTTTATCCTTTTAATTTTTTCGACTAATTTATCAATCTTTTTTTTGCTTAATCTATCTTTTAGAATTGCCCAAAAATAAATCTTGCAAGAATCTACAACACATACTCTTCTCCCATCGCTATTTCTTCCTGTTATGAGCGCGTAATTTTTTCCCTCGTAATCAAAATTGTCATAATCTATAGGAATAAAATTTGTTTTCATCGTTTCTGGAAAAGGAATTTTTATTATTTAAATTTAAACAAAACCTTTATATACTACTATTAAGTGACTATTATATGGGAAATGAAATAGTTTATAAGTATAATTTTGCTGCTCAGGAAAAAGATTGGATTCAATATGAGCAATTAGAGAATGAAAGAAAGAGGAATTCTGCCCAGGACTTTGATTTAGAAATGAGCGAAAAAGATGAAATAGGTGCTTTTTTAAATTATTCAAACAAATATAATCTGAATCCAGACAATGTCTATCAAGATGCTGAATTAAAGAGAGAAGGATTAAAACTTCTTGGACTTAATTGTTTAACTGGCAATGGGGGAGGTTTGGTTCCTTTAGATAGATGTCCGGAAATTAGAATTGGAAAAGTTTTCAGAGACAGATACAGTAGAATAGCAAGAAATTTAAGTTCTAAAGCTATGTAATATTATGGGATTAAGTATAAATGAGATAATTCCTCGGGCAGAGATTGGTGTATCGGATCTTAGAGGGAAGACTCTTTCTGTTGATGCATTTAATATCCTTTATCAATTTATTACAACTATAAGACAACCTGATGGAACGCCTTTAATGGATTCTGAAAGGAGAATCACAAGTCATCTTTCTGGAATTTTTTATAGAAATATGAGTTTGCTTTCAGACAAACTGAAATTAATTTATGTTTTTGATGGGACTCCTCCAGATTTGAAATTTAAGACTCATGATAGGAGAAGTGAATCCAGAGATAAAGCTAAGGAAAAATATGAAAAGGCAAATGATGATGAGGATATAATGGCCATGAGACTTTATGGGAGCCAATTAATTAGGCTAAATGATGAAATGATTGCTGAGAGCAAAGAACTTTTGGAAGCTATGGGAATTGCAGTTGTTCAAGCTCCGGGAGAAGGAGAGGCTGAGGCGGCTTATTTGGCCAGAAATCATAAAGAGATTTATGCGGCAGTTAGTCAAGATTATGATTCCTTGCTTTTTGGAGCTTCCCTTTTAGTAAGAAATTTAACTTTATCAAAAAGGAGAAGGACCGCAACAGGTTATGTAGAAATTAAGCCAGAGATAATTAATCTTGAAAAAGTTTTAAATTCTTTAGAAATAAATTTAGATCAATTAATTTGCCTTGGAATTTTAGTTGGAACGGATTATAATCCAAAAGGGGTTCCTGGAATTGGACAGAAAAAAGCCTTGCAATTGGTTAAGAAATTTAAGCAACCGGTTTTAATTTTTAAAGAAGTTGAAGAGCAGATTTATGGTTTGGATGAAATGGACAGGTTTGATTGGAAGGAAATTTTTGCTCTTTTCAAAACCCCAAATGTCTCAGAAGAAGAAATAAATTTTCCAAAAATCAATGAAGAAAAAATAAAAGAGATTTTAGTCGAAAGGCACAATTTTTCTGAGGAAAGAATTGAAAAACAATTGAAGAAACTTAGAGAAATTCAGGAAGAAAAGAAGCAGAAAGGTTTGGGAGATTGGATTTGATTAAAATATCTTTGCTAATTCCATTTCTATTTGGCTTATTTCCATTTTGAGATATCTCCTTCTGTCTTCTGAGTTGGTCTTTTGGTATTCTTTTTTTAACAATAAAAGCTTGGAACTTAATTCCTTCTGTCTTTTTATTTTTTGCTTTTCTAATCTTAATTGGTTTTTTGCGTTTGTTTTTTCTTGAGCAAGGTTTTCTTTCTCTTTGTATCTTGCTAGCCTTGTTCTTGGATCTATATAGTTTCTTCCTTTATTGATAGTGTTTGCAGTGTTAGTAAATCCTTTTCTTAAAAATTCTTTTTTATTTTGTTGTTCATATGGATACAAATACCCTTGCCTTATCATTTGAGCTTCAGCTTTTTTTTTGTTTTCTCTTCTCCAAAACCAAATTCCTAAAACCAAAAGAACAAATCCAATTAGTCCAGTTATGAAAACTTCATAAAATAAATCTGTAAAAGAAACGATTATTAAAATTAAAATTCCCATACCGGTAATGGCCTTTCCTAAATTCTTTTTCCACCATAAAATTCCAAGGGCAAATAAAAGTGCTATCGGTCCTATCAAATAAAGCATACCTTCAGATATCCCAATATTGAAAAGAAAACCTTCAAAGCTTTCGTAAAGGTATCTATTTATCCCGTAAGTTACCCCTAAAGATAATGAAAGTGAGATTATTGCAGGAGTTATGGCATTCCCAGTAAAGAATTTTGAAAAAGCGTAATTCAATAAGGCAAAAGAAACTATGAAAACTAAAAGTAGAATTATTGTTGATGGGTCTATTGAGTTGTAAAAAACAGAACTTATCCCTTGCGCCTCCACAAAACTAATCTCAAATAAAAACGCGAGAAAACTCAGAAATAATCCTCTTTTTATCATTTGTTTTAAAGTAATAAGTTTTTTATAAAGATTCTTATTTTTGTTTTCATGATTCCAATTAAACCAAAAGCTTATGATGTTCTTGGAAAAATTGCTCTTGTGAGATTTCCAGATGATTTTAACTCTAAGGAAAAAATGAAATTTGCTAATGATTTATTAAAAAAACATAAATCTATAGAAACTGTCCTTGAGAAAGAAGGCAAGGTTAAGGGACGTTTGAGAAAGATTAAGACAAATTATCTTGCAGGTGTTAAAACAAAAGAAGTTTTGTATAAAGAGAATGATTGTTTGTTTAGGTTTAATGTTGATGGAACCTATTTTTCTCCAAGATTAAGTAATGAAAGGAAAGAGATTTCTCAGAAAGTTAAGAAAAATTCTGAAGTGTTGGTTATGTTTTCTGGAGTGAATCCTTTTGGAATTGTAATTGCCAAAAATTCTAAGGCAAATAAAATTTATTCTGTAGAATTAAATAGGGAAGCAAATAAATATGCAAAGTTAAATTCTGAATTGAACAAAGTTAAGGATAGGGTTGAATTGATTCAAGGAGATGTTAAGAAATTTGCTTCTAATATTGGAAAAAAATTTGATGTTATTGTTATGGCTCGTCCTCAATTGAAAGATTCTTTTTTGAAAGATGCTTTCAAGGTTTCAAAAAAAGGAACGAGAATTTATTATTATGATTTTTGCAAGAATGATGAGATTGATTTAATTTTGGATAAAATAAAATTAGAAGCCAAAAAATCAAAGAAAAAGATTAAGATTATTAGGAAAAAAATTGCTGGAGAAATTGCCCCTTATAAATTTAGGATGAGGTTTGATATGGTTGTTTTGAATTAATTTTCAATGTTTTCTCTCTTTGTTCATCATAGGTTGTCCGGACCACTTTTATAAAGTCTGAAATTCTTAATTCGCAGTATCCGTTTGATATTATTGGATGCATGAGATAGTTATCGTCAATTTCTATTTCCAAAGCTTCTTCTAACCCCATTATGATTTCCACAGCATCTAATGAATCAGCTATATCATGGAATCTCAAATTACCATGCAAATCTTTTTCACTTGTAATTTCTTCAATCATTCTTAGGACTTCACTTTCTATTGTTTTCTCATCCATACTTTTGTATAGAATTTATTCTTTTAAGAATTACTATAATTCTTTTTCAACCTTTATCGCGGTTGGTGCTTCTCCTCCATGCCAGGTAAATCGAGGTTTTATCCTCACTGGATATATTCTTTCTGAATTGTCATCTAAAATTATTGCTGAACCTTTAACTGCTGGAAGGTCATTCATGTATCCACTTATACTTTCTAAAAGATAGCTTTGCATAATCTGATTTAAAGCAATCAAATCTGGTTGGGAGGTAACTCTGTGGGAAATCACTATGTCTGATTGGGTCATAACATCTCTATGTATCTGCCCGGGTTGCTGAGTTGCCAAAACAACTGAAATCCCTGGTTGTCTACCTTCTCTAAGTAATTGTATTAATGCATCTGTTGAAGAAGTTTTTCCCTTTAAGGGTAGGAATTCATGGGCTTCATCTATGAAAATCCAAGTCAATGGTGTTTCTTTTTTTTCTTCAAAATCTGAAAAATCCAAGCCTCTAGAAACTGCCTGAACTTCTTCTTTTTTTCTCGCAGACATTCTTTGATTGAAAATTTTTCTGGATAAAAGTCCTATTACTAAGGCTCTAACGTTAAATGAACCTATTGAATTGTAAACGCTCAAATCTAAAATAGTTGTTGTTCCTCCGTTAATCAAATCATTTACCTTGGTTGCATTTTGTTTTGAACTGGAAAAAACCCCCCATGTTTCTGCAGATTCAAATAATCCTATTGCAGCATTTTTTGTTTCAAGCGTCACTCTTTCTTCTTTGTTCATTTCACTTATTATATCTGTTATGGAATATGAAACTCCCTCACTCCTTAATTTGTTTAAAGTTCGTTGAATTAATACTGAAACTGGGTTCAACATTTCTAAACCGAAAGTAATTATCCAATCATCTGCTTCCATTTCCATAACATCTAGGGAAAAGGTTTCATCAACTGGAATTCCTTTTTCTACATAGTCTTGATAGTGTCCATGGGGAACAAATATTTTTACAGGGAGAGTTTTTGCTTTCAAGCCCCATTCGCCTAAAAGTTCTTTGTCTTTTGAATTTTCATATTTCATTGTCCAATAAATTCCCATCGTGTCAAAAATTAAAGAAGCGATATTCTTGCTGATATTCCCTTCTAGATTTGAAATTTCTTCTGCTAAAATCCCAAGAGTGTAAGATTTCCCTGAACCTCTTTTACCTGCTACAAGAACGACATGACTTCGTGCAACGTCCATTAAAATTCTATTGCTTAATGAAGTGCGTTGCCCCATTTTTACATAACTTTTTCCAAGAAAAATCAATCCTTTGTCTTTGAAGGTTTTTTTATCACTTGCATTTCTCCCAATTAGAATTTCGTAACTCATATTATCAAAAGTCGTAAGATGTTTTTATTTGTTTTGCTCATTGAATAGCCTTTAAATATTCAATTTCATCTTGGTCGAGTCTTATCTCTTTTTGGACTTGAGGATTTTTTAAGAAGTTTTTAATCATTGAAAACTCTCTTAGAGCTCTTTTTTCTCCAACATGGACATATCTAGAATATTTTTTTGCAATTGATTTCTTTTTTGCATTTTTTTGATTACTCATCCAAATTTTTAAAATTCTATCTGGTTTCTTGTAAGATGTAAAAGTCATTGGAGCATTTTTATTTTGATCTTTTGATGCAGAGACCCCATAGCTAAGGAAAATATTCTGATAAACTAAAAATCTCCAATATTGTTGCTTGTAAATTCTTCCTCTAAAAACATCTGCCTTACTTATCAAATCTATGGCTCTTGCAAGTTCTCTTCCTTGATATTCTAGGGGAATATTTTTTTCAATCCAAAGCATGATTTCATCCAGATTCATTTTTACAGAATCAAATAAATTTAAGGTTTCTTTTCCTGGTTTTCCTTTTAGGACTGTTCTTAAAACATTGAATATGTCTGACTCTTTATTTCTTTCACTTTTGTATTCGCTTTGAGGATCTTGGTTTAAGTCTGCTGCTTCTGTTTGCAAATCATTTATGGCGGCCCTTAAATCTCCTTTGGCATTTATGGCAAGCTTTGTCAAAATTTCGTTTTTTATGAAGTTGTTCTCTTTTCTAAGAATATCAATCATAATTTCTTTTGTAGTTCTATAATCAAGTCCCTTTAATTGAACAAGTTCTGCTTTTTTTCTTAATGGGGCAAGTTTTTTGTCCCAAATGTCATTGGCAGTTATTATTACAGGATAGGTTGTGTCTTCGATTATTTTGATTAATTCAGAAATTCCTCCATAGTCTGTGTATCCTGAAATCCCATCAGCTTCGTCAACTAAAATTAGTTTGCTTTTTTTTATTAAGGATTGTTGTTGGATTGCAGGTTTTAGAACTTCATCCAATCGAGACTTGTTTCTTAGGTCAGAAGCGTTTAGTTCGAAAATTTCAGAGTTTGTTTCTTTAGCAATTACATGAGCTATTGTTGTTTTTCCAACGCCTGGAGGTCCATGAAGAATCATAGCTTTCTTTTTTGTTTTTGTAAGTTTTCCTAAATTAAATTCCCCGACAAATTTCTTTATCTTTTGCAGGGCTTCGTCCTGACCTCTTATATCTTCAAATCTTGTTGGACGGTATTTTTCGACCCAGGTCATTTAAATTGATTGATACCTTTGTTTAATTAGATTTTGTACAGGGAGGAATAATGGACTTGGAAGATTGTCCCAAGAAAACCATTTCCATTCATAGATTTTATCTGGTTCCATAACTCTTGGAGTTCCTGAAGTGTACCTTGCTCTTAGAAAATAAGTTTGATAATGTTTACCCCCTGGAAAATAATCATCCGTTGCTACAATTGATTCATTTTTAAGAAGTTCTACTTTCAACCCTGTTTCTTCCCTAACCTCTCTTATTGCACATTCTTCCAAACTTTCTCTACACTTAAGTTTGCCTCCTGGAAAGCCCCAAGTATTTTTTCCATGTTCACTTTTTCTCTTTCCTATTAAAACTTCTTCATTTTTTAGAATAATTACTTCCACTCCTTCTTCCGGTTTTTCTTTATTCATTTTAACTAAAATTTATCTAAGTATATAAAAATTTATGGGGTATTTTGAAAGAAGTATCTCTTCTTCCCTTTCCCTTGACTTAGGTTTTTGTATTTCCTAAATTCACATAAAGCCCCTTCAATATTTGTTATTGAGAGAAATGGATGATTTGAAAATGCATTTTTATATGCAAGCTCTTTCCAAAGTGGCTTTTTGTTTAATTCTGGAAGAATTTCTTTTTGCAAATCGTATAACCTGTTCAATTTTTCTTTTTGTTCTTTTTTATTTAATCTCTTTTCATAAATTATTTCCAAACCCCATTTTGCTCCGGGCCCAATATTAACAAAGTCATTGTCATTCCATTTTTGTTTAAAGAAATTAAGATAGGTTAGGTCAGTCCAGATTTCACACGCCAAGAATGGTCCAACCATGGGAATTTCCTTTATTACTTCAAAAGATTCTTCTGGGGTTTTGGTTTTGTCTATTTTTTCAACCATTTCTTTCAAGTTTATTTTGGAGAGATTTTCTATAATTGAAATATGTTTTTCTTTTCCTTTTTTTCCTGATGAAATTAAATAGGCATTATTGAAAATTGGTTTCCCTTGTTTTTTCAATTCTGAAAATTTTTGGTTTATTTTTTCTTTTAGATTTTTGTCTATTTTTTCAAAAGGATTTATCTCCAAGCTTTCATATAAATTATTTTTATTGAAGAATCTAAAGAAAACTATGTTGAGAAAAAGATAATCTCTATTTTGTAAATTTTTCAATTTGTTAATTATGTAAAGAGTGCATCTATCTAACTCTCTGTACACGTTTATTATTTTGAATGTTTTAAGAATTCTATCTTCGCTCCAAGGAGCTTTTTCATTTAAAACAAACCTCTTATACCAAATTAATTGTCTTTTGTATATGAATTCAAAGAATTCTTTTTCGGATTCCAAAATCATAATTAGTTTAAGTATTTTGTAATTATAAAACTATGAATCTCTTTACTTTCCTAAACCCGCTAAGACAAAACTTGCAAGAAGAGCTTGTATTTGAATAAAAGGGTCTGAGCCTTCAACCATTCTGAATTCAGTTTCACCAGTTTTTTCTGTTAATCTAACTTTTAATTCTGGTTCAACAGGTAATTCCCAGATTTCTTTTTGAATCATTTTTATTACCTCTTCCCCAGATATACTCTCTTTTAACATTAGGTCAAGTATTTTTTCTTTTGAATTTTGAAAATCCCCTGAAAGAGCATAATCTAAAGCTACCCGGATTTCTTTTGGTCTAGCGGAAGATAACATTGTTGAAATTAAATCAGTTGTAATATTTGTTGAAATTGATGCAGTTGATTGCAAGATGTTTATACATTTTCTACAATCTCCCTCACTGCCTTCGTAAAGCATCTCTGTTGCCTCTGGACTTATTGTAAGTCTTTCCATCTCACAGATTCTTTTTATTATACTTTCAATATCTTTTTTTTCTAATAGTCTGAATCTAAAAACAGCACAACGAGATTGGATTGGGTCAATGATTTTGCTTGAGTAATTACAAGACATGATGAATCGACAAGTTTTAGAATAGTTTTCCATGGTTCTCCTCAAAGCTTGTTGAGCTTCTGGAGTTAGGGCATCTGCTTCATCTAAGAATATTATTTTGAATGGTACAGAACCAATTGATTTTGTTCTCGCAAAATTTTTAACTTTCTCTCTAACAATTTGGATTCCTCTTTCATCAGAAGCATTTAGTTCAAGGTAATTGTCCTTCCATGTGCTCCCATACAGTTCTTTAACAACAACTAAAGCCAAAGTAGATTTTCCTGTTCCAGCAGGTCCCGCAAAAAGTAAATGTGGAATGTTTAAGGAATTAGTTAAGGATCTAACACGTTTTATTATTTCTTCTTGTCCGACAATGTCTGAAAATTTCTCAGGGCGATATTTTTCTGTCCAAATTTCACTCATGTGGGATTAATCTCCTCTGAACTTATAAAGATTGTTGTGGGAAAGAATTAGTTTGTTCAATTTGATTTTCCAATTTTCCATAACAACTCCTCTTTGGGAATTTTGACAGGAATATTTTACCTATAAATTCTTTAATTTTTTATTATCTCCCTTTTTCATAACTAAAGTTCAGGAAATTTTACTTTCAAGATACCCTAAAATTTCCGCAGAATCATTCTCATTCATGCAATACTTTCCTCCCATTAGATTCTATTATTTCTGCCATTTCCTCTAAATCTTTTTCCTCTAAAGTATTATTTTTTCCGTAAAATCTGCAATTTCTGCTCAGGTAGTCAAGAGCATCAGCAATCTTCTCTCCATAAATTCTAATAATATTTTTTTCAATTTCTGAGAAAGTTCTTATATTTCCGGGATTAATTTTTATCTGTTCAATTGAATCCATCCTATCTCTTTCTTTAGCGCGCATGAGATATTCAAGAAATAATTCTCCATTTTCATATGCCATAAAAAACCTATAGAAAATCTCTTTTTATCTTTTATTGCACTTAGAAATATATCATGAAACTTACTTGCTTCTAGCCCTTCTTAGTCTTCTCTTTCTTTTCTCTTTCTTTAGCCTTTTACGTTGCCATTTCCAACGCATTTGCCATCGCTTTTTCCAACGTCTTGATGATCTTTTCATTTTTGAATTCGTATTATTTTTTGATAAAGAAGTCTGGAGAAATTTGTTTATAAAGCTTTTGAGTTACCGAGATTGAGTTAGGGCTCTTTGTAAGCCTTTGCTGCCTGCCCTTCTATTAGAATTACAATTTGGGGAAATCATTGGCAAGGCAGTTTCTCGTAAGGTTTTATATCCGAAGAAGGTTTCATCGATGACTTGGTCTAAGTCGTATTCTACATAAAGGATTTTGTTTTTTACATCAAGGACAGCATTTGGGGGCAGATGCTCTTTCATGTTGCAGGACTTAGATAGGAACTGATATTCTCCTTCACTCCCTTCACCTTTATCTTCTTGAGTACTTCTAATATCTATTTCACCTATGATTCTTTTTTTGCCTGTAATCTTGTCTTTGACCCATAATCCAAAGTATCCTATTGATTCTCCTATTCTTTCAGGAAGCCTGTCTCCGACCTGTCTTATTTCCTTATAATCGTTTTGCATATCTGGATTTGAAACACATCCTCCCAATGTTAAGGATGAAAGTAAAACGATTTCTCTTAATTTCATAAGGTTTCTGAAAACCTAGTTGTATAAAAAAGAATATCTTGTGGAAAATATATTTTGGAAAGTATAATTAATCTTTAACTTCAATCTTTATGCTTACATTCTTTGGGATTTGAAGCCTCATGATGTTGTGAAGAATTTTATCGTTTGCTGGAAGATCTATGAGTCTTTTGTGAATCCTCATTTCAAATCTATCAAATGTGGCTGTTCCGTCTCCACAAGGGGATTTTCTTGTTGTAACTTTGAGTTTCTTTGTTGGTAAAGGAACAGGGCCTCTAATCGCAACACCTGATTTTTTAGCCATCTCTTTTATAGAATTCACAATATTGTTAAGCATATTTATGTCCACGCTGTTCAATTTTATTCTTACGTTTGGCATGGTTATTTTTTGTTAATTTTGTTTTTAAATGTTTCTCACGCCAGAACTAGGATTCTTCATTTTTTTCATTGTCTGTTTCATCCTTTAAATCTAAGGATGTGAAAATCAAGTCCATCATTCTTAAAATTAATTCAAGACTTATTATGAAAATAAAGAATACAAATAATTCGTTAAACGTGAATGAGACTCTTTGAAATTGTGAGATAAGTCTTTCTATTGAGAAGAAGCCAGGAGTTAGAAGAGAAACTGCCAAGAGTGTGAAGGGAATTAATTTTGCAATATCTTCTGAAAGTTTTTTTCTGTAATATGAAGTTAATCTTATTGCAGTTATTACAGTTGCTGAAATTAAGAGCAAGGTTCCGATTGCTAAATCTTCAGTTAATAGAATTAAGAAAATTGTGAATACAGAAAACCAAATGAAAATTAAAATTGGGAAGATAATTAGGTATTCAAGAATGTAGATTAGGAATGCTAGTCCTTTTGTGAGAGTTTGGTCTTGTGAAGTATTGTATTGACTTAGATTTGATTCAAATAAATTCTTTTTTGAAATTGTGTTATAGAACTTCCAAATGAATATTGCATATAATCCAACCAAAATTACTATGAGGATGAAATTTGTAAATTGTTCTGCTAATGGAGGAAGTGATGAGCTAATTGCAGTGTACGAATTTAAAATATCAACCCCTAAATCCCCGAATAATCCCATGAATAGTATTGTATTTTTTCGTTTATAAATTTTTTATGTTTGCTATAAATTTAAATATTGTTTTTGATATTTGATAAGATGATTGATATAAAGTTATTAAGAGAAAACCCTGAAAAAATTAAGGAAGATTTGAAAAAGAGATTTAAGAAAGAGAAGGTTGCTTTGGTTGATAAAATAATTAAGTTGGATAAAGATTGGAGAGGAACAAAATACAAAGCAGACGGATTGAGGTCTGAAAGAAATAAAATTTCTGTTGAGATAAGTAAAGCAAAAAAGACCCAAGATTCTAAGGAAGCTGATGAACTTTTGAAAAAGGCGAAGGAAATTCCTGGAAAGATGCAAAAGCTTGAGGAGCAAGAAAAAAAATTAAGTAAAGAAATTGAAAATTTGCTTCTTGGAATTCCAAATCCATTACATGAATCTGTTCCAATTGGCAAAGATGAAAGTAAGAACCCTGTTATAAGAAAATGGGGGGTTCCAAAAAAACCAAGTTTTGAAATTGAAAATCATTCCGAACTAATAGAATCTCTTGGGTTGGCAGATTTTGAAGCCGGCAGAAAAAATGCAGGACAAGGATTTAATTATTTGAAAGGGCAGATGGCAGAATTAGACTTGGCATTACAAAGATATGGTTTGGATTTTTTGATTAAGAAAGGATTTACTCCTATTGTTCCACCCATGATGTTGAACTTTGAAACTCTTGTTGGGGTTTTGAATGGCTTAGAAGATTTTGAAGAGGTTATTTACAAAATTGATGGAGAAGATTTGTATTTAATTGGAACTGCCGAGCACACTTTAGCTTCTATGTTAAAAAATAAAACTTTGAGGAAAGAGGATTTGCCTTTGAAATTTTGTGCTGCAACCCCTTGTTTTAGAAAAGAAATTGGAAGTCACGGAGTTGATACAAAGGGTTTGTTTAGAATGCACCAATTCAATAAAGTTGAACAGGTTGTTTTTTCAAATCCAAAAGATTCATTCAAACTCTTGGAAGAAATGCAAAAAATTACAGAAGAATTTTTAAAATCTTTGAAAATCCCTTATAGAGTTATAGAAATTTGTTCTGGGGATTTGGGAAATAAGTTTGCTAAACAATATGATATTGAATCTTGGAGTCCAAGGCAAGGGAAGTACACAGAAATTACTTCTGCTGGAAATTGCACTGATTTCCAATCAAGAGCCTTAGGAATCAAATTTCAAGACAAAAATGAAAAAGATTTTGTTCATGTTTTGAATAATACCATGGTTGCAACTTCTAGGGCGATGGTAGCAATAATTGAAAATAATCAAATGAAAGACAAAAGTATAAAAATCCCTCTTCCTCTTAGAAAATATATGGGAAATAAAGAAGCGATTACGCATACGCATCGCGAAGAAAAAGAAAAGAAAAAAGCCATTAAATTGGATAAAAATAAAAAATGAATTTAGATAAGGTTAGGTTTGGGATTGCAGGAGGAGTTGCTGCTTTTGTTTTCATCCTTTTTATGGAAGTTGTGGCTTGGTTTACCCTGGTTCCAATTTATGCTCAAATGGCGAATGTTTATGGGGTTTATTCCGCTTTTAGCGTTTTGAAAATATTTTTCTTGACTCTTGTGATTTCTTTCGTTGTTGGTTTTGCTGTATGTTGGGTTTTTGCCTGGACTTACAACAAGCTTTTGAAGGTCAAAGTCAAGTAATAATCGAGAACATAAATTCTTATAAATTTCTTTTTTGTTGATTTTTTATGCAGGTTAAAACCAAGAAGCAGAATGCTGATGGAAGTGTTAGGCTTGAGACTTCTGGCGAGATAAAAGAGATTTTGATTAATGAAGATTTTATGAATCCAAACAATGCTTCCGTTTCTCTTTGCTTTAGAGGAAAAAATAGCTCTGGAATTATTGAATTAAGTGCTAAGGAAATTGAATCCATAAGCAAACAGATTTCTCCGAGTTTGCATCTTTTGAGAGATGTAAAGGTGATGAAGTTTAAGAAGTAAATTTTCTATTGAGTAAGTTTTAAAAACGAATTGGGATATTAGGATTTATGCCTCGGTAGTTTAATGGCTAGAACATAAGCCTGTCGCGCTTAAGACCCGGGTTCGATTCCCGGTCGAGGCGTCGGCACTTCGGTGCCTTGTCACTTGTCTGCCCGAGCAAGGTCGAACGAGGGTGTTTTGGAGTAAGAAGATGAGAATAAGAAAGTTAAGAGATAAAGGAAGTGTTTTTGGTTCAGGACATAAAAAAGAATGGTATAAATTTCGTAGGTGGATTGTAGAAATAATAGTTTTTTTAGCATTAGTTCTTTTAGCATTAGTTCTTTGTGCCGTAATTATTTTTTAGAAAAATCTAAAAATAGTTTATTCTTTTACAAAATATGGTTAAAGTTACTTATTGCGACAGATGTAAAAAAGAAATAAAAAGAAAAGATAGAGATTCATTTGGAGAGGTCTTTGATGATGAGGATTGGGATGACAAGTTCAATTTTTCTAATAGCTTTTCAGGATTAAATAAAGCCGAGAAGTACCATCTGTGTGATGGGTGTAAGAGAGGATATAATAAGATAATAAACAAAACCAATAAGGAATTGAAGAAATTTATAAAAAAAGATAATTGACTTCTCAAACTCTTACGGCGTGGGGGTTTGTTCTTTTATTCTTATAGGAAGGCAGTTACATAATCTTTTAAAGCCTGATTTCGTGTATGATATATGAAGGCATTTACAATTTTGACTGCTATGTTGATAGTTTTTTCAGCATTTGTGGTTGCTCAGACAGAATCTGATTTAGGTTCTCCTGGAATTACTCCTGATAGTCCATTTTATTTTTTAGATAGACTGTTTGATGGACTTCAATCTGATGAAGCAAGAGCGGATGAAAAGGCTGCAGAAGTTTTAGCGATGGCAAGAGAGTCTAAGAATGAAGATGCGGAAAGGGCTCTAGAGCTTTATATGAAATCATTAGAGAACCTTGATGAAGACGCCTCAGATGATGAAGATCTTGCTGCAAGAGTTGCCGAAAAGACTTCAACACATCTAGTTGTTTTATCTGGAGTTTTAGAACAAGTTCCTGAGCAAGCTAAGGGTTCAATAGAAAGAGCTCTTGAAGAAAGTGCGAGAGGAAGAGAAGCATCATTAGATGCTTTAAGAAGTATTAATCCTTCAAGAGGTGAACAAGTAGCATCTGAAACTTTGACAAGAGTCATGGCTAATACTCCTTTAGAAGCTCAAGAAGGGCTTCAGATGGCATTTCAAAGTATAGGAAAAGGTGATGAACTTTCAGAAGCTAGAGAGGAAGCTGGCTTACCAGAGATTGAAGAAGTACCAGATACAAGTGATGAAATTGAGATTCCAGAAATACAAATACGAGCTTGAAAATAATATTTCTTAGATATAATTTTTAGTTCTTTAATTTTATTATATATTTAAAATTATTAACCAGAAAGCAAATACCACTATGTGTCTTAAGGCTCTTACTAATAGGATATAAGCCATTATGCTTTTTGATTTTAGTTTGAAAACTCCGGCAAGAGTTGGAAGATAGGGAACTGGAGATATCGCCATTATTCCAAGAGTTTTTCCTCCATGATTTTTGAAGAACTTTTTGTATTTTTCTACATCTTTATCACTGAAATATTTCAATATTTTTTTGCCTGAAAAATATCCCAGATAATAATAAAACACATTTCCAACAAAAGCAGATATTAAAAATAAAAACAAAATAGTCCATGGATTCAAGGCTCCCATTGCTAAAATTGAAGCAACAGCGACACTCGGGCCAATAAAAACTGGAGCCCCTTCCAGAATAACAACAAATAAAATCATGGCAACTAAACCAAAAGTCGCCACAATATTTGAGACTTCTTGATTCAAAACCCTGTGATTTATTAGACTCCAAATTAAAAGAAAAATTATTATGAAATTGAGAATCCAAAATGAAATCTTCACAATATTCTTTTTATCCATAAATGAAAATAATTTTATTGTTTAATTAATTTTTTAAGATATGGAAGGGTTTAACTCCTGCGGATAAATGTGGAGTTGGAGTTAATGGAAATGCTTGGGAAACTATACTATTAAGGGCAATTAAATTAAACAACTCCTGTATGCGACAGGAGAGGAGAAAATGATGATAACTCCCTAATCTGCGACACTCTCATCACCCAATAACCTTATAAAGCTAAAAAATTGCTAATTATATAGCAAATGTTGCGAGTCTTGAGCTATTGTCTCTAGTGACTTGCGCTCAAGAATGTTTCTTGAAGTCATTGTTAGTGCCTTTATTGGCTAAATTAAAAAATGGAAAAATTTACAAAATTAGGTTTAAGAAAAGAATTAGCTGAAAGCCTAGTTAGGCTTGGATTTACAGAACCTTCTGAAATTCAGGAAAAGGTAATTCCTGCAGGTTTGGAAGGAAAAGATATAATCGGCGGCTCGGCTACAGGAAGTGGAAAAACATTAGCCTTTGCTTCAGTTATTTTAGAAAGAATAAAACCTTACAAACATATTCAAGCATTGGTTTTAACTCCAACAAGAGAACTTGCTGAACAAGTCGCTGGTTCCATAAGACAATTTGATACTACAAAGCAACTAAATGTTCTAGCAGTTTATGGTGGAGCAAGAATCGAGCAACAAATAAGAAAGCTTGCCCATACAGATATTTTGGTTGGAACTCCTGGAAGAATTTTAGATCATTTAAGCCGAAGAACATTGAATCTAAGCGATGTTAAGTTTTTGGTTTTGGATGAAGTGGATAGATTATTTGACATGGGTTTCAGTAAGGATGTTGAAAAAATAATTGCCGAAGTCCCAAAAGAAAGACAGACACTTATGTTCTCTGCAACAATTTCTCAAGAAATGGATTACTTTGGAAAGAAATATACTAAAAATCCTGTTGAAGTTTCTCTGAAATCTCAGGTTGACCCATTAAAACTAAAACAGGTTTATTATGATGTTATGCAAAATAAAAAATTTGCTTTGCTTGTAACCTTGCTTAAACACGAAGATGCAAATTTAGTTATGGTTTTCTGTAATACAAGAAGAAATGCAGATTTTATAACGCAGAATTTAATTCATTCTGGAATTGATGCAAAATCCATTCACGGAGGTATAGAACAGAAAAAGAGAATTCAAGTTCTTGAGCAATTTCACAAAAACAAACTTGGAGTTTTGGTTTGTACAGATGTTGCAGCAAGAGGGTTGGACATAAAAGGAGTTACTCACGTTTACAATTATGATGTTCCTGGAGAGTTGAATGAATACGTACACAGAATTGGAAGAACTGCAAGAGCTGGAGAAGAGGGAATAGCAATAACAATCCTTTCTTCAAGAGATTATGAAAATTTTAGAAATTTAATGAGAGGAGAAGATGTAAATATAACTTCGGCAAAATTACCCCACATAGACTATGTATCTTTAAAACCCGAATCAACAAGAAATGGAAGGTTCAATAGAAATTATCCCAGAGGCGGAAGTTCTAGCAGTTCAAGGGATGGAAGAAGCAGGGACAGAGATTCGTCTAGGGGCAGAAATTATGGTAATAGGGGAAGGAGTTCCAGCAGTTCAAGAGAAGGAAGTAGATTTGGAAACAGAGATTCAAGTCCAAGAGGCAGAAATTATGGAAGAAGCAGGGATGGAGATTCCTCTAGAAGAGGTTATGGAAACAGAGATTCAAGCTCAAGAAGAGATTCTCCGAGAGGAAGAAGACCTATGAGGGTTCCAATGATTAGAAGAGGGCCTAGTAGAAGAAGGTAATTAGAAAGTTTTAAGTAGTTTTTTCTTTGGATATGAGCATCGCGATATTGAAGCGAAGCATTTTTCTTATACTAAAAAGGGAGAGCAAAGAAATCATAGAGCACTTATTTTTGGTTCTAGATAAAATTTAAAAACTCATTCAACTTTTTTTTAATATGAAAAATCCTTTTGCTAAATCACCTAAAATTTCAAATTCAGTTCAGATAACCTTAATTATATCTGTGACAATTTTAATTGTGGCTTTTCTTTTCTTCTCATTAATTAGTAATGTAGCTGAAGGTCCTTACAAGGAAAATACAATTTCCGTAAATGGAGAATCAACAATACAAGTTGCTCCCGATGAAGTTTCAGTTTATTTTAATATTGAAACAACTGCAGATACTGCACAAGAAGCCCAAGAAAATAACTCGCAAATATTTAATTCATTGAAGAATGCTTTGGTTGCTGAAGGATTTTCAGAAGATGAAATAAAAACCCAGAGCCTAAGTATAAATCCAAATTATGTTTGGGAAAATAACAAGCAAACGACAAAAGGTTACAAGGCTTCACATTCTGTTACTATAGAATTTTCTTCAGAAGAATCTGAAAGAGTCCTAGATGTTTTGAACGCAGCAGTTTCCTCTGGAGTTGAAATAGGATACATCAATTTTCAATTAAGTGATGAGCTTGAAAAAGAAAAGAAAGCCGAGGCAATTGAAGAAGCTTCGGGAGATGCTCGAATAAAAGCCGAGGCGACAGCAAGAGGTTTAGGAAAAAAGATTGACGATATAGTTTCTGTTTCAGTTGACAATTATAATTATCTTCCTTACAGAGCTTATGATTCTGCAGTTTCCTCTGGAAGTTCCATAGCTGAAGTTGAAGAAGCAGTGACACAAGAAAGGTTTAACCCCTCAGAGCAAAATATTTATGCTTCAATAAGAGTTGTTTATGAATTAAAATAAAAAATTAAGATATTTTTATTTTCAATAAATTTTATAAAGAGAAATTTCTTATAGGTTTGAATGTACAAAAGAGGGAGCACATTAAGGGCAGAGAATGTTGTAACATTTCTTTTAGTTTTGGTCATTGCCGGAATTGCAATTATGACTGTAAATCTTTTTGGGAATGGACTTACAGGTTTGGTTATTGAGAACCAAGGAAGCCAAGCAGATTTTGATTTTGGAACTTACAACAACACACTTTACGATGGAAGCGCTTTAGTTTTATCAGAGAATGAAACTTCTGGAGATTACATCTCTAAACTTTTTGATGGAGGCGAAGACGTAACTTGGAACAGTATTTCTTTCGAAACCTCTGAATTGGATTTTGAATCTTTTGTTTTTGTTGACTCAGAGTCAGGCTTTTGGAGTTCTTCAGATTCCGGAGTTAATTTCAATCTTTTAAAGAATGATTACAACGATGCAGATTCAGATGGAGCAACTGCCTTGGCAAAAAATTCTTCAGATTCCTTATTTGTTTTAGATAATCAAGCATTGTGGGTTTCAACTAATTTTGGAAATTCATGGACAAAGGTCAACTCAGATTATAATGCAAATGAATCTGATGATGGAAAGGTTATGGAGATAGATTCAAGTGATAATATTTATGTGATTGAATCAGATAATGATATTTGGACCTCAAGCAATGCTGGAGCTAACTTTACAAAAGTTGATTCGGATTTGAATACAACAATTGTTGCTTTGACTTCTCACTCTGGAACTCTTTTTGCAGTTGACTCAAATTCAGAAGTTTTGACTTCAAGCAATGCAGGAGTCACTTGGACAAGTGCAAATTCAAACTATGATTCTGGAAATTCAACTGGAGCTGCAGATATATTTGCAGATTCTTCAGGAAACTTATTCATAATAAATGATGATTTATGGACTTCAAACGATGCAGGAGTCACTTGGACATTGGTTAATAGTGGAATCAACGGGATTACAGGTTATACCAGCAATAATATAATTTACGTTATTGATGATTCGGGAGATTTATCTTCTTCAGATAATTCAGGAGTTAACTTCACGCTTGTTTCATCTGATGTTAATTCTGGAAATGGGCAAATAGTGGGCTTATCTTCGGTAATAGATTCAATCAATTTAGCATTCCAGGTTAAAACTTGTTCAGATGTAAATTGTTCTAACAGTAGTGGTTTTATTGGTCCTGATGAAACTTCAAACACATTCTACACTTCAGATAGTACATTAAATATAGTTTCACAATATTTCCAATATATGATTTTCTTTTCAGAAGAGAATCAGAATGTTGAAATTACTGGGGTAAATGTGGAGTATAATTTATTAGTAAATGCGCCACAGATCACCCTCTTCCAACCTACAGATGGAAATTATGATCCTACTCAAGAAATTCCTTTGAGCTTTGCAGTTTATGATTATGATGGAGATATAACTTCTTGCTGGTATACTTTGAATGGAGACGCTGACACAGAATTGACTAATTGTGATAATTCTTCACTAGATTTAGTTGAATATACCTATGATTTGATTGTTTATGTTGAAGATAGCGAAGGACAACAAGCTTCGGATTCAGTAACCTTTGTTGTGGATGGAGGAAATGATGAAGATGAAAATATCGATGATGAAGAGGCATCTGCCATCGAATCAGATACCACTGTTGGAGGCGAAGGTGGAGATCCTGGATCAATAACATTCCCAACAACTTCAAGTTCAGATTCATCTTCAAGTGAAGAAGAAGTTGTGGAAGAAGTTCAGACAGAAGAAGCAGAATCTTCAGAGACTTCTGATCAAAATGCACAAACCAATCCTTTCATAACTGGATTCGCATTCATGAAAGAATTTGGTGAAAACATTCCGAGAGGAGGATATCTATTTGCAGGAATTCTTGCAGTATTATTCGTAGCTTTGGGAGTAAGAAGGGCTTATAAAAGGAATCTTGGTTCTGGACATGGTGTTTTTGGAAGACTTCCAATAGTTGAGTTTTTCAAGAGAAAGAGCCCTTCGAAAAAGAAAATTAATGGTTCCTCTTCTTTAAGTAGTGCTGACGGGCCTTAATTTTTATTTTAACAATTCTTGTAAATAATTTTTCCATCTATCCCTATTTCTTCTATTTCTGGATTATGAATCCCTTCACATAAGTAAATTGTATTTTCTGAACCGCCCAATGTGATTTTTTTTGGGTTTGAAGTTATGGCAAAATGAACCTCATTAGTTGTCCCATATACTTTGAACACTTCATTATATGAATTCTCAACATTTATATTTTCAGAAATTCCCCTTAGTTTTATGACTTGTTCAGATTGGCTAAATTCTATTATCTTTCCAGTTGTATTCTCACCAAAGTTTTTTGTTAAGGGTGCAAGAAAAAGAATTCCTAGAAGCAATGTAAGAAAAAATAATGTTGTTGAAATCTTCATAAGTTAGTTAGGTTTATGAATTTTATAAAAGTTTCTTGACCATATAAGGTTCTTTTATTTTATATCCTAGTTTCTTATAATACTCTCTAACGCCAATCCCAGATATAACATATAGTTCTTCCATTCCGTATTCTTTGGCAATTTTCTCTGCTTCTTCCATAAGGATTTTTCCAATCCCTCTATGTTGGGAATCATTTATCTTAGATTTTATTCCTATGTTCAATGCCTGTCCATAAACATGAAGTTCCCTAACCATTGCGCGATTAGACATGTGCTTTGCCGATTTATTTTCTATAGAAGATAATTGATTTTCACTATCAAAAATCCTTAATCTTAGGAGCCCAAATAAAATATTGTCATCATTTATGAATTCAAGAAATAATTCCTTTCCTCCCGATGCTTCATATTCTATTGTTTTTAATTTCACATTTTGATTTATGTCTTTGTTGAATCCAACCTCTCGCATCCTAATTTCATTGATTTGTTCCTTATTTTTTCTAAAATCATTTTCTATTTCTTTTCTTATATCTAATCTTTCTAAACCTTCAATTAATTTTTCCTTTGGAAATTCTCTCATCATTCTCATAACCCTACAATATTCTGGAATTATTTTCATCATTTTAATTAGAATCTCTTGGGTTTGTTTTTCTGAATAAGGTGTGAATTTTATTAACTTATATGTTTTTGCCAAGGGAGAATCTTCCACAACTTGGCAAGGATATATTTTCAATTGATCTGGACGGAAATCTGGATTATCAAATATTTTTTTGAATAATTCAATATCTTTTTTTGGGTTGCTGTATGGAAGTCCAGGCATTATGTGGTAGCCCAATTTGAATCCTGCATCTTTGAGATTTTTTGTTGCTTCAATAACCTCTTTAACTGTATGCCCTCTGTTTGTTTTCCTATATAATTCATCATCGGGCATTTGAACACCTATCTCTACACGGGTACACCCAAACTCAAGCATCCTTTCTATTTCTTCTTTAGAACAGTTGTCTGGACGATTTTCTATGCACATTGCGACACATCTGTGCTTTGCTGTTTCGTTTATTTTTTTTGCTTCTTTAAGATTTTTTGAATCACAATCATTCAATGCATCATAACATCTTTTTATGAAATTATATTGATATTCTAAAGGATATTGTAAAAATGTGCCGCCGAGAACTATTAACTCTATTTTATCTGTTTGGTGGTTCATTTTATCTAGAACTCCTAATCTATTTTTTACCTGCTCGTATGGGTCGAATTGAAGGGCAAGAGCACGCATTATTGCTGGGCTTTTGTTTGTATAGCTTTGAGGCACAAAATCTCCCCCGGGACAATAAATACATGTTCCGTGGTCGCATTTTCTTGGCTCTAAAACTACGGTTAAAGGAGTAACTCCAGAAACTGATCTTACGGGTTTTCTGACAAACTTTTTTTCTTGATTTTCCATGTTATTTTTATAAGAAAGGGTTTTAAATTGTTTTTCTATTTAATCTTATGGACCAAAAAGAAGTTTGGAATCAAGTTGCAGAACCTTGGAAAATTTTTAGAGTTAATCCAGATAAAGAAGTTATCAACTTTTTAAAAAATAAGAAGGGTAAAATTTTAGATTTGGCTTGTGGAAGCGGGAGGAATTTTGTAAAATCTGATGAAATCAAATTATATGCTGTTGATTTTTCTTCTAAAATGTTGGAATATGCAAAAGACTATGTTAAGAAGAATAACCTAGAGGCTGAAATTTTTGAATCTTCTGCGGAAAAACTTCCCTTTGAAAATAATTTTTTTGATTATGCAATTTTTATAAGGGCTTTACATTGCATAGATTATGAAGAAAAGAGAAAGCGAGCTTTGGAAGAGCTTTATAGGGTTCTGAAACCAAATGCTGAGATTTTGATAAGTGTTTGGAATAAAGACCAAGAGAGGTTTAAGAATTCTGGAAAAGAAGAGTTTATTCCTTGGAAACACGAAGGTGAGGAATTTATGAGGTATTATTATTTGTATGAAGAAGATGAATTTTTGAATTTGCTGAGAGAAGTTGGCTTTGAAATTTTAAAAGTTGGTTCTGAAGAGATAGAGGGCTTTAATTCTAAGAAGAATATAGTTGCTGTTGTTAGGAAGCCAAATTAATCTTTTTTCTTACTTGAAATTTTGACCATATCAAATAATGATTTTTTTTCTAAATCAAGAACTTTTTTATTTTTCAAATCAATTTCAAATTTTATCATTCCTAGCATTGGAATAAATGCTGTGCCAAAAATGAATGGTTTCCCTTCTCTGCTTTGTAGGGAAAATATAAGTTTCTGGATTTTAGTTTTTATTTGCTTTTTTTCCATTTCCTCCAAAACTAATTTTTCAATTTGATTAAAATCCATTTCAACTTTCTGAGAAACTTCTAAAGGTTTTTCTTCAAAATCTTCTAATGGGATCATTTTTCCATTTTCTCCTAAATCAAATGAAAATACTTTCTCTTTTTCAGGAGAGAAAAAATCTAAATGTATTTTTTCACCTTGCTTCTCTTCTTTTGGAACTACGAAAAATCCTGAGCATAAAAATGCTTTAGGATTTTTTTTCAAAAAGTTCTTGAACGAATCTGTGTTTCGAAGTTTTTCTAAATAGAATTGTAGATTCATTTTCTTTCTCTAATTTCTTCATCTAATTTTTTTACAAATTCATCAAACTTAAAGTTCTGTATTTTTTTATCCCCCTTAACTCTTACTGGAATTGTATTGGTTTTTTCTTCTTTATTACCAATTAATATTATATATGGAATTTTCATTTCTTCTGCATCACGGATTTTTCCCTGTATTTTTGAATTTTTAAAATCAAAACCTATTCTTAGACCAGGAATTTTTTCTTTTAATATTTTGATCATTTTTTCACAAAATTTAATGCTGTCTTCAGTGAAGCTTATTATTCTCACTTGCTCTGGCGAAAGCCAAGTTTTTAATCTGCCTTGATTTTGCTCAAGCAGGACTGAAATTACTCTTTCAAGGGCTCCAACAGATGAGCGATGTATGACCATTGCTCTTTTCATTTCATTATGTTTATCTTTGTATTCAAGGTTGAATCTTTCCGGCATTGAGAAATCAAGCTGTATTGTAAAAAGAGTATCTTCCTTTCCATAAATATCCTTATATTGAAAATCTAATTTTGGGCCGTATATTGCAGCTTCTCCAACTCCTTCAATAAATTTTATTTTTAGTTTATTTAGAATACTTCTCATTGTTGCTTGAGAAGATTCCCAAGCTTTATCATTATCAATATACTTTCCTTTATTTTTAGAGTCCCATGTTGAAAACCTGTACCACACATCTTTTATTCCAAGTTTCTTCATTGAGAATTTGATTAATTCCAAAGCATTTTTAAATTCATCTTCTAGCTGTTCTTCGGTACAAATTATATGGGCGTCTGCAAGTGAGAATTGCCTTACTCTGGTTAAACCTCGTAATTCTCCTGATTGTTCGTTTCTGAATAAGTTGGATATTTCTGCATATCTTAATGGAAGGTCTTTGTAGCTTCTTGGTTTTCTTTTGTAGAGGACAAAATGAAATGGACAGGTTACAGGTCTTAATGCAAAGTCTTCATTTTTAATTTTAAATGTGATCATGTCTTCCTTAAAATGCTCCCAGTGCCCTGAAATTTTAAACAGATCTGCTTTTGCTATAACTGGTGTTGTTGTGTAAAGGTACCCTCTTGAGATTTCTTCATCTGTGATGAATCTTTCTATTTCTCTTCTTATTACTGTTCCTCTGGGAGTTAATAATGGAAGTCCGTGCCCAATAACCTCATTTACTATATATAAATCAAGTTCTCTGCCAAGCTCAATATTACTTTTTAGATTATCTTTTCCTCTTTGAGAAGACATTTTTACCTTAGAAATTTTCTTCAGAAGTTTTTTGTAATCTTCACTATTCTGACTGTTCATTTAAGTAAACGACATGGAATGTTTATAAAATTAATCTATTAAATATTTGTGCAATTGTTTTCTTGCTTTGATTTTTTTCTTTCTATGTTCTTTTAGGAAAGCATTTATTTTTTCAATCAGGATTTCTTTTAGTTCTCCTGTTAGTAAAATCCCCTCTTTGTAAGAATTATAAATTTCTTGGAGTTTCTTATCATCTTCTTCAAATAAAAATTTAAGATACTGGAATGAAACATCATTTTCAGGAACTCCCCCTTTTTCTCTATGCTCTTTCAAAGTTTCTCTCCCCCCAGAGAAGGCGTATTTTTTTATTTTTCTTTCAATTTCTTTTTCTGAATCGTCAAATGAAATGTAACTTTCTTTATCTGATGATGACATTTTTGAATTAACCCCTTTCAATCCTGGAATAAGTTTGTTGAAGGTAAAACCTGGCATCTGAAATTTCATTCTTGAAGCAATGTCTCTTGTGAAATTTGCATGAGGTAATTGGTCAAAGCCAACTGGAGTTATTGTCACTTTGAACCCATCTAATTGGGGATAAAGAATATCTGCAACTTGTGTTAAAGCAGAAGTGAACTTACCAGGATTTAACTCCCCGTAAATATTTTTTATTTCGTTAAAAGTTGTTTTTCCCGAGGATAATTTACTAAGATTCATATATTCTTTTGTATTTTTTTTTGGACCCTCTGATTGAAAATAAAACTCCAAATTTTTATCTGAAAGTCCGAGAGCAATATAATTAAGCAGATATTCTTCAATTGCAATTTTCCTAGTTTCTTCTATGGTTAGGTTCCTTGTTAGTTGCGCCTCAATGTCTGCAACAGCCAAATAAACCTTGGCCCCAAGTTTTTGATAATAGATAACTTGATTTATTACAGACATGTGCCCTAAATGAAAAGATCCAGAAGGCATCAATCCCGTCATAACTGCAAATTTTTTTCTTCTATTTATTGCTTCCAAAGTTTTGTTGAAATCTTTATGACCCAAAATTAAACCTCTCTTTATTTCTAGGGGGGCATTCTTTAATTTTGTTGAATATTTTGAAAAATCTGAAACACCTAAATTTTCCATTAGATCTCCATAGTTCTTGACTTCCTTGACTTCCCAAGGATTTAGGTTGGAATCATCATTTTTTCCCATCATTTGTCTATTAGGCTAGTGATATTTTTAAAACTTTAGAGCATTTTATTTGCTAACTAGTATTAAAAAATGAACAAATATTTATAAATAAGTTTCATCTAACTTTCCTATGAGGTGGAGGATATTTGCATTGTTTTTTGCATTACTGTTTGTGCCATTTTTGAGTGCAGATATAATAATTAGCCAGCAGCCTTTAGAAATTTATAATTTAGGTGATATCCTTGAAACTTCTGTCACTTTGACGACAAATGAAGGTATTTATGATTTTTTGCAAATTTCAATTCTTTGTAATAATCATGAAGAAAGATTACCAAAAGAGCAAATTAATTTACAAGCAAACAATCAAATAGTAATAGAAAAATCAATTTTTCTGATAAAGAAGTTTATTGGAAGTTCTTTGGGAGTTTGTCAAATTAAGGCATCTCTTGATGATTCTCCTCAACAAGTTGTTTTTTCTAATGATTTTGAGATTTCAAATAATCTTGTCATAAAATCTGAGATTGAAGATAAGCAATATGGGCCAGGAGAGAAAGTTTTAGTTAAAGGAACGGCTACAAAAGCAAATGGAAAACCTGTTGAAGGACTTATTAATTTGAGTTTGTCCTTTGGGATTCAAAAAGGAAACTTGTCTGAAAAGAGAACTTATCAAGGAACCATAAATAACGGGCATTTTTCTGTAGAATTAGATTTGAATAAGCAATTGGAGGCTGGAGTTTATACTTTGAATATGGATGGCTATGAGAGAGATCCTTTAGATGTGATTACTAATATAGGTTCAGATAGCCAGGAAATAGTTGTTAAACAAATCCCTACAAGTTTGGGCGTTGTCTTTGAAACTCCAGAGGTTTCTCCAGGGACTAATGTTAGGGTTAAAGGAATTCTTTATGACCAATCTGGAGAGAAAATAGAATCAATGGTGATTTTAACAATAAAAGATAGGAACAATAAAATTTTAGAGCAAATTGAATTAGGAACTGATGAGTTTTTTGAGTACCCTATAGCCTATAATCAAGTTCCTGAAGAATGGTCTGCTGTTGCAGTTTCAAATAAACTAACTTCCGAAGGTAAATTCAATATAATTGAAAAAGAAGATGTGGATGTTAAAATTGCAAATGAAACTTTGATTTTGAAAAACCTTGGAAATATTTTTTACAATAAAACTTTATTGATTAAGCTTGGAGATGAGACAATAAATCTAAATCCTTTTTTAGAGGTGGATGAGACTAAAAAATATTCTTTGAGTGCTCCTGATGGAGAATATGAGTTGTCTGTTATTTCTCCAGATGGAGAGAATAAAATCACAGGAAACTTTGTTCTAACTGGAAAATCTGTGAGTGTTAAGGAGATTTCTGATTTCGGGATTGTTTTTGTTTACCCTTTAGCTTGGATTTTTATTTTCTTAGTTCTTGGATTCATGGGCTATATGGTTTATAGGAAAGGATGGAAGAATACAATTTTGGGTAAACTTAATTTTAGAAGACACGAGAATTCTTCTAAAGAAGACGTAGTTGAAATTCCTTCTGAAAAAAAAGGACATCATGAAGAGAAGTATCATCATATGAGCAAAGATACTAATTTGATAAAGGATTCAAGAATGAAGGCAGAAATGTCGCTTTCAATGAAGGGGCACAAACAAAAAGCAGATTTGATTAATTTCAAGATAAGGAATTTTTCAGAAGTTAAACATAATGAAAAAATTGTTGAAGATATTATTGGTAAAATAGTTGATATTGCTGAAGAAAATCATGCACATATTTATGAAAACCAGGGAAATATCTTTTTTATATTTGCACCAATTGTCACAAAGACTTTCAAAAATGAAAGAAGAGCTTTGAAAGTTTCATATAAATTATTAGAACTTGTTAAAGGCCACAATAAACTTTCAAAGCAAAAGATTAAATTCGGAATTAGTATAAATTCTGGAGATTTGATGGTTTCTTTGGAAAATAAAAATATTCTAAAATTTATGGCTTTTGGTCATTTGTTGCTTGACTCTAAGAGACTTGCTTCTATTTCAGAAGGTGAGGAAGTCTATTTGAGCAAATCTGTGAAAGAAGCAATAATGTCTGGAGTAAAAACTAAGAAAGTAGAATCTGGAAATGTGGAAGCTTACTTGGTTGAAGAAATTAAGAAAGATAATCCTGAAGAACACAAAAAATTTCTAAGCGAATTTGTTAAGAGACTGGATAAGGATAAGAAAAATTAAATTTACTTTTTTATTTTAACTGAACTCATTGAAGTTGTTTTCGTTCTTAAGTTATTTATTTTTTGAAGGAAGAAATTTCCTAAATTAAAGAATTTAATAAGGAATCCAAAGATAGATAAAGAAATTCCTAATATGAACATGATTCTAAAGACAAAACCAGATTCGGAAAAAAGCAAAGGAATTATGGCTAATATGAAATTATCAAATATCCCTGAGAATTTTTCAATTAATAAAAGTGGCAATGAGGAAATGATTATTGTAAGTCCTAAGAATCCAAATATGTCAAATTTATTTTCCATCAATAAAAAGATTATTACCGAAAGAATTATTGAGATTATTAATGTGGAGTAAAATTTGCTTTTCCATTCTTGCTTTGCTTCTTCTGTGAAAAGATAGGCTGGGTTTTTTTCTTTAAATAGGCACTTTATTATTGAATCACAGTCATATTCCTGTGCATAAGACTCATCAACTATGTCTCTAATACTTTCTTCTATTATTGCTTCTTTACCTTCTTCAACAACTTCGCAGGGGATGTCAATTATGTATCCTTCTTGAGAAAAGATAAATTCATCATTTATTTTACAATGTTCTTCTAAAACCGGAATAATTTCATCTATTTTACCATCAATTCCATCAAGGATTATTTCTTCTGTTTGCGTGCTAATTTCTTCTTTTAAATTTTCTTGATTTGCTGAAAGGCTCAACGTAAGGAAGATATTTCCCGCAGTTAATGAAAAGATTAAGAGTACTCCTAGGAAAAAAATTAAGCCTCCTTTTATCAATCCCATCAATTTTTGAAACAAATCTTGTTTATAAAATTAATCACATCCTTTCAAGAATTGAAATTCTTTTTTCTAAAGGAGGATGAGTTGAAGCAAGATTGTTCAATGGATTGGAGAAAAACAAAGGAGCAATAGCACTACTTACATTTTTATTTGGAATTTGGTTTTCTGTTTTTATTTTTCTCAAAGCGCCAATTAATCCTCTTGGATATCTAGTAAATTTAACTGCAGATGCATCTGCATTATATTCTCTTTTTCTCGAAATAGCAAATTGAACTAGTCGAACAATTATTGGCGCTAGAATTGCAAGTAAAATTCCTAAAAGGATAAAAATCCAATTTTTATTATCATTTCCTCCATGGCTAAACCAGAGACTGTGCAAATAAATCTCAGAGATTATGGAAACCAATCCTACTACGACTGTTGCAACAGTCATATATCTTATATCAAAATTTGCTATGTGTCCTAATTCATGGGCCAATACCCCCTCTAATTCTTTTTTATCTAGTTTTTCTAAAGCTCCAGTTGTAATACAAACGACTGCATTTTCAGGATTTCTTCCAGAAGCAAAGGCATTTATTTGGGGAGATTCCATGACGTATAATTTGGGCATGGGGATTCCAGAAGAAATTTTTAATCCTTCAACTAAATCATAAAATTGTTTATGTTTTTCCCTCGAAGCTTTTTTAGCATTAACCGATTTTATTGCAATACTTCCAGAATTATAATATGAAATCAAAATATAGCCTAATGAAAAAATAATTGAAATTATCATTATTATGAAAAAATAGCCTGGACTAAAGGCAAAAGAAATTACATAACCCAATGCTATGAAAACTAAGAAAATTATTGATAGAAGGAAGAATGATTTCCATTTGTTCCTTGAAATTTGATCTCTAAAATCAACTTTGTTTTTTTCCATATAGTTTAAAATATAGAATTGTTTTTAAGTTTTTACTCCAGCCATTTATTGTTTTTTACAATTTTCAAGTTTTTCCATTTTTTTCCAAACCCAAGATATTCATTTCCTTTGAAGTGAAAAATTACTAGCAGAGTGATGGCATAAATTAATTGTTTCTCAATGAAAGGGTGATGGGTTGGGGGAAGGTTCCCAGCCCACATTAAGATAAACAATGTAAATCCTAAATAAGTTCCTAATTTATTTGCTATTCCAAAAGTTAGACTAATTCCTATCCCAAAAAGTCCTAACATAAATAGCCAATCAATAATTGCAAAGTTTGAGAGCCAATAATAAAAATTTATAAAAATTCCAGAAGTTTCATTTTGGAGAAATTCTTTGGTTGGAGAAATTCCATTAATCCATGCGTTTCCCCTGACAGTTCCAAATCCCAATCCTAATAATTTATCAAAAAACGCCCATAAAAGAACCAAACCAAAACCTATTCTTAAAATCCCAAGTGTTAAATTTTGCCTTGAGTGATTCATATTAGCTAAATTCAACCTTGATTTTCTTTTTCTCTATCTCTGTAATTTGCAAGTACTTTTTTTCTTTTCTCCCGAATAGAGTAGCGAATAAGTTTCCTGGAAGTTGCTGAATCATGTTATTGTATGCCAAAATCGAATCGTTGTAAAATTGTCTTGCATAAGCAATCCTGTCTTCGGTAGTTGAGAGCTCCTTTTGAAGTTCAAGAAAATTTGTATTTGCTTTTAAATCTGGATAATTTTCTGCTATTGCAAACAATCTTCCTAAAGCAGATTCCAAAAGCCCATCTGCACGGACTTTGTTTTCTATACCCTTTGCGTTTGTTAAAGCCTTCCTTGCTTCGTTAACTGATTTTATGACCATCTTTTCATGCTTAGCATAGCCTTTGACAGTTTCAATTAGATTAGGAATTAAATCAGCTCTACGTTTTAGTTGGACGTTTATTTGTGAAAGAGAATTTTCTATCCTATTAGCTAGGGTAATGAACCTGTTGTAATATATAAAAGTCATTAAAATAACTACTAAGATTATTACTGCAAGAACCCATAGCCAACTCATATTTTGTGAAATTTAATCTTATTTATAAATATGCCTATTGATACTTTGTTAATTTGAGGACACCTAAGCATATTAAAAAATTAATCTTTTTCTATGTTAATTTATCTCCCTTTATTTCAGCTTTCAATTCTTGTCTTGATCTCCATTTAAGCATTTCAAAAAGTTTCTAGTCACAACTTCTAAAGATCCCCCATCATAATTGATGGAATGGTTTATGATTCAACTGATTAGATTTTCCAACATTCTGGCAGAGAAGTGCCATTTTGCAACTTTGCGGATTTGATGAGACTAGTATTTTCAGAGGACGGCATGGAACTAATCAAAAACAAGCCAATGTCCTGGAGGTTATTTAATTTGGGATTTAACTTAGAATCAAAAAACTTTATTAATCCGTTCTGTTTATTTTTATAATGAAAGAAGAGGGTGAGGGTTCAGGAGACTTTATAAAATGGTTCTCTGAATTAGATAAGGAATCAATTTCCATTGTTGGGGGAAAGGGTGCGAACCTTTCTGAAATTTATAATTTGAAAATTCCAGTTCCTCCTGGCTTTGTTGTAACTACAAAAGCTTATGATTTGTTTTTAGAAAGAGCAAAAATAAAGGAGAAGATTTCTGAAATCTTAGAAAAAATAAATTATGAGAACACCAAGAATATAGATTCTTTCACAAAAGAGATAAGGGATTTAATCACCGATGCTGAAATGCCTAAAGAAATAGAAGAGGAAATTATAGAATCATATAATCATCTTAACTCTGATTCTGAAAGTGTAAAATCTAAACATGCTGAGGAAATTTTGAATGATGATTCCGAAGAGGAGTCTTTGGTTATTGTTCGTTCTTCTGCAACTACTGAAGATTTAGAGGATTCTAGTTTTGCAGGACAACAAGATACCTTCTCTAATGTTAAAGGTGGAGAAGAAGTGGTTGAAAATGTGAAAAAAGCTTTTGCCTCTTTGTTTACATCTAGGGCAACTTATTACAGGAATAAAAAAGGTTTCAAACACACAGAAGCAAAGCTGGCGGTTGTGGTTCAGAAAATGATAAATTCTGAAAAATCGGGCGTTATTTTTTCTAAAGATCCTTCTTACGAAAAAGATAATCTAATAATTGAAGCGGTTTTTGGAATGGGGGAGGGTATTGTTTCTGGCAGCATAAATCCAGATAAATATCTTGTTAAAAGAAGTGATGATTTTGAAATTCTTAATGTTAGGGTTTCTGATAAGAAAGTGGCTATAACCAGAAACAAAGACAGGAAAAACGTTGAGGTTAAACTTCCCGATTCAACTTCTAAAGCGCAGGTTTTAAGCAAATATGAAATACAAAAATTATCCGAACTCGCATTAAAAATTGAAGAACATTATGGTAAGGCCCAGGACATAGAATTTGCAATAGAGGGTGAAGAAATTTATATTGTCCAAACCCGGGCCATAACAACTATTGGAACTAGGGTTAATGAAGGCAAGGAGATAAAGGGAGAAAGTATTTTGGAAGGTATTGGAGGCTCGCCAGGAATTGCTTCCGGCAAGATAAAGATTATAAAAGACTTGAAAGATTTAGATAAAATAAAAGAAGGAGATGTTTTGGTTACTGGCATGACAAATCCTGACATGGTTGTGGTTATGCAAAAAGCTTCAGCCATAGTTACAGATAAGGGTGGAATGACTTCACATGCCGCAATTGTTTCTCGAGAAATTGGGGTGCCTTCGGTAATTGGAACTAATGATGCAACTTTAAAATTGAAAGAAGGAGAAATAATAACTGTGAATGGATTCACAGGTAAAATCTATAAGGGTAAAGTTGCAGAGACTGTTAAGAAAGAAATCCTTCCAGTCGAAGCCAATACAAAAACAAAAATAAAAGTTACAATTGATTTGCCTGAATTTGCTGAAAGGGCTGCAAAGACTAAACTTAACCATGTTGGACTTTTAAGAATTGAAGGGATAATTGCAGAATCTGGAAAACATCCAGGATTCTTTTTGAAAAATAAAAAATTTGAAGATTATGAAAAAGTGATTTACAAAGGGGTAAAAAAAATTGCTGAACACTTTGATAATATCTGGGTTAGAACTTCTGATGTTCGGAGTGATGAATTCCATAATCTTGAGGGAGCTCCAGAAAAAATTGAATTAAATCCAATGCTTGGAATGCATGGAATAAGGTATAGCTTGAAACATCCTGAAATTCTTAAGGCTGAATTGAGGGCTTTGAAAAAATTAACCCAAGAAGGCAAAAAAATTGGAATTATGTTTCCTCAAATTATTTCTGTAGATGATATAAAAAAAATAAAAGAAATTTGCAAAGAGATAGAGTTTGAAAGACCTTACTTGGGGGTCATGATTGAAACTCCGGCTTCAGTTCAAATGATCCGGGAAATTTGCGAAGAAGGAATAAAATTTATTTCATTTGGAACTAATGATTTAACTCAATATACCTTGGCCATAGATAGGGGTAATGAGAAAGTTCAGGAGATTTATGATGAAATGAATCCCGCAGTTTTAAAACAGATTAAACATGTTATTAGAGTTTGTAAAAAGAATAAAATTAAAACAAGTATTTGTGGGCAGGCTGCAAATAGAAAAGAGATGGTTGAATTTTTAGTTCAAAGAAAAATTGATAGCATAAGTGTTAACCCGGATTCGGCAAAAGAAATTTCAGATTATGTTAAGGAATTAGAGAATAAAGAAAATTTATAAATAACTTATTCCTTTTTGACTCATGGTTAGCAAAACCAAAAAATCAACTACTAAAAAGAAAATAACTAGAAAAAAAACTTCTACTTCTCCAAAAGTCAGTAAGCAAACAGTCCATTTGGAGCGGGCAGTTATTGAAAATTTTGTTGCCCTGCAAAAAGTTATGACAAATCTTTCTTTAAGATTTGATAATTTATCTACTCAGATTTCTAATCTTTTGGAGTTGTTTGAAATCTCTGCAAAGAACCTTGCGCAAAAAGATTTTGGTGCTGAAAAAGAAAATAGGAATAGTAAAGAAATTATCTCTAAGCTTAATAATCTTACAGACCAAAATAAAGTTATTGCTCGTGGATTAACTCTTTTGCATGAATCTGAAGATTCTTATGGAAAAAATCCAGAAAAGAAAGAAATGAAAAATGAGCATGATTATGAAGTTAAAAATGCCAAGCATCCTAATTTAGTTAATAAACAAGCGTCTATGGATATGGGAGATTATGAAAAATCCCTCTCTCCAGACAAATCAGATGACATCCAAAAATCTTAGATATGGAACGTCTAAAGATAAAAGGATTTTAATTCTCCTTGAATTCACTAAGGAACTATTAAAAAATTCTGGTGAAGAGGTTTTTGAATTAGAGGAATTTAATAAAGAAGGATTCAAGAAACATAAGAAAATAAAAGATCCGTTTAAATTTCTTGAAAGAAAGGATAAGCAAATACTAAAACCTAAAAAAGAGGAGAAGGAAGAATCTAAGAAGGCTGATAAAAAACAACATAATGATTTGCATAATAAAATCTTGAAAAGATTTGGAGCGATGAAAAAAGGAAATGTTAATTTTTTGAATATTCCAAAGCCAAAACTTCCAGAGAGATTTAATTACCTTAAACCAAGCCCCTCAAATATGGAAATTGACCTTGGAATTTTAAACCCTTTTTTGAAGGACCCTCTTGTAAAGAATATAGAATGTAATGGACCTGGAGAAAATATAATGGTGATTGGGACCATGGGCAGAAAGAAAACAAATATTTTTTTGAATGAAGCACAAGTTGAAGAAGTTGTGAATAGATTTTCTAAATTAACCAAGATTCCTTCTCACGAAGGGGTTTTTAGGGTTGTTGCCGGGAAATTTATTTTTTCAGCAGTAATTTCCCCCAAAATTGGTTCAAAATTTTTGATAAAAAAAATGTTTTATGATCCAAGATTTAGAAGATAATCATAATCTCTTCATGAAATCACATAAAATTTTTCCTCGCTACCTTTTAATATGGTTTCAATAGCTTTTTGATTATCTTTGGTATCATAAGCTATTTTTTTATTTGGTTCATATTGTTTATAAATTTTATTCGGATGAAGCGTTAATTTCTAAAATTGATTTACTTCCTAAAAATTCTTGGAGATTTTCATTTTGAGAATCTTGTTCAATAAAATTCTTTGATATATCTTTTAGGAATTTTATTTTCTCATCTTCAACTTTTTTTGTAAGACTTTTATTTGTATTTTCTAAACTATAATGATGCTCAATCCAATATCTTCCTATCTCAAATCTAAAAACATAATCTTTAGAAGTTTTTTCAGCTTTAGTAACTATTAACTCTTGCCCAAATAAATTTTTTAATATGAGTTCTTTTTCTTCTTCAGTCAATTTTATTTCTTCATTCTCTTGAGGGTTTGTAAATGGGTTAAGAAAATCAAAATTGCTTTCACTCGAATTTGCAATTTCATTTGATTTTAGAATTGTATTTAGGGAAATAATCTCCTTTTCCTTGTGAATTAAACTTATTTTTAGGTTTTCTCCTTCTGGATCAAACCCTAATTCAGATAAACTTATTGAGAGAATTTTGTTTTTTTTCTTAATGAAATCTTCTCCAAACCCTTCTTCTTGAATTGAATATTCTGTTGTAATGATTATTTGATTTCCTATGATTTTAAAATTTATTTCCGAGTCACTTAAATTTTCCGAGTTTGTTTTTACACTTCCTAAAATTAATTCTGCTGTTTGTCCTGAATTCAAATTATATGCAAAATCATTTCCATATGAAACAATACCTTCTAAAATTCCCTCTTGGTTTGAAATAACATTTCCAGTTATAGTTGGGGTAACTTCCTCAGTTTCATTTTCTTTAATTACCTCTTCTTGAATAACTTCTTCACTTTCATTTATTTTTTCAATCTCTTCTGAAGATTCTTCTGTTTGATTGCTTGGTTGAATTATTTCTTCTGTTGAATTACTTTTTTCAGATTCATCAACTTTAGAATTTTCTGTTTGATTAATTACCTCTTCTTGAATAACTTCTTCACTTTCATTAATTTCTGGCTGGTTTGTTTGATTCCCGGTTATCTCTTCTTGGAATTCTAGTTGATCTTCAACAACTTCCTCTTTATTAGTTTCTGATTCCTTTGTGGGGTATAAATTTAATTTGAAAGAAACATTAGGATATGAAACTTTTTGACCTTTAATACCATATCCTTCTCCACTTCCAGATAAGGGATATCCTTTTAAGTAAAAATCTCCAGAGATTTTTTCTTCGTTTATTATTTCACTAAGCAAATATTCTTGTTTTTTCCCAGAATCTAGGTTTTCAAGTATGATCTTTGTAGAGCTGGGAATTAATTCTCCCTCATTGATAGAAATTTTTAAACTCCCATTAAGCCCTTCGCCTTCAAGGTAAATTGCACTTGACTCTAAAATTATATTTCCTGTTAATTTTCCTCCAAATAGGAATATGACATAGAAAAGTCCAACTATAAGTAGAATAAAAAAACTAATTAAAAAATAATTTTTAGTCTTTGACATTTGTCACCTTTCTCTTTCAGGCTTAGAATATATTTAAAGCTTGCGAGTTAAGATGTAGCTTCTGTCTCTAAAGATTCCTGTGTTTGTGTATCTGTTGCTGTGCTTGGTGCAGGGTCTTGAACTTCAACAGGAGCCAAAATAAGGGTCTGTTCTCCTACAGGGATGGCTGCATACCCTTGCGTTTGTATCTGCTGGACAATTGCATTAATTGTCAGTGCAACACCTTCTCCTTGAGCTGCAGCAAGATTTCTATCTATAAATGGTTGGATGACAAAAGCATATGCCATAATTGCAACCAAGATAACGATTATTGCTCCCAACAACAAATATACCTTTTTGTGTGTATCCATTTTATTTAAATCCTATTTGAGATTTCCACAAGAACCGTTATATCGGTTATGGAAACTCCATTTTTGTTCTCTGCATAAACAGAGATTGTGTCTCCTGGCTTGAATTCAACAACGCCTTTTGACTGAATATCATAGTCTTTCTTTATTCCGGCTGAAGAAACTCCAATCGAATTACTGAACTCAACAAGTTCTTGGTTTTTATAGATTCTTATTTGAATCTCTCCTTGACCTTGTAGAGCTTCTAAATTTGTTGAAAGTCCTACAATACTTCCTTGTCTTAACATCACATAACCTTTATTTAAATTACTTTCGGTTCCAACGGAGGTCTTTAAGAATGCAGATTCTGAAGTGATCTCGCCTTCTCCAAATACTAAGAATGAACTAGCATAAATCTCTGGAACTTTTTTAATTTCCCGACTCAAGCTTCCAGAAGTTATAATGAAGAATGAAGTCTTGTTTTTTTGTTTAACTTCGTAAAGAGAAACTGTTGTATCATCTATGTTTTCTAATTTGACCTGGTTTGGGAGTTCAGAAAGGTTAACTTTTTCAACACTCTCAATATCTGATTCAGGAATTCCTTTTTCTATAGCCTTTTCTTTAATTTCTTTTACTTTTTGCGTATCTTCTTGAGATTGTGCCACTACAAGACCCATCATTAAGAAAATCACTATAATTGAGAATACTACACCCAATTTTTTCATTATTAAAAAAGGAAAAATATTTATTTAAACTTTTCTAGTTTTTTGTATGGAAGATAAGATAACTGAAGAAAAGCTAGCCAAATACTTTAAATTGACTTCTAAAGCTTTGGAAGAAGTTAAAGTCAATATTATTGATGGAAAAGAATCTGGAGCAAAGGAGATAATCAGTATGGTTTCAAATTATCTTAATGATGCTGAGCATTTTAGAGGTAATGGGGATTTGGTAAATGCCTTTGCGGCTTTGAATTATGCTCATGGTTGGCTTGACTCTGGAGTCAGACTCGGAATTTTTGATGTAAAGGATGATAAACTTTTTACTATTAAGTAAACTATAAAAAACCATTTCGCTTATTTTTTGTATGAAAAAAAAGGTAGTTGTGATTAGTCTTGGTGGAAGTCTTATTGTTCCAGATGATATAGATTATGAATTTCTTTATAAATTTAAAAAAGTAATTCTAAAATATTCAAAGAAATATAAGTTTGTTGTTGTTTGTGGCGGAGGTTCGGTTGCAAGAAAATACATAGATGGTTTGGAGAAAGTTAAATTTTTGAAAAAGAAAAGTTTTCATCAAGGACTTTTAGGAATTGCTTCAACTAGGCTGAATGCAAGGTTTATGACTTATTTTTTTGGGAATGATGCAAACAAAGGAATTCCCCACGATATGAAAGAAGTTAAGGGGATGTTGAGAGTTTATGATGTTGTTTTTTGTGGGGCTTTGCGTTATGCAGAAAATGAAACTTCTGATGGAACTTCGGCTAAGCTTGCGAGATTTTTTGATAGCTATTTCATAAATATGACTAATATAAAAGGACTTTATAGTAAAAATCCAAAACAATTCAAAAATGCCAAATTCATCCCCTCTATTTCTTGGAAGGATTTTCATAAAATGGCTAATAAGGAAAAATTTAAACCAGGACAACATTTTGTTTTAGACCAAAATGCTTCCGGAATAATCATGAAATCAAAGATTCCAACTTACATTCTTGGCAAGGATTTAAAGCAACTTGAAAAATTATTTGAGGGAAAGGATTTTATTGGAACTAAAATTGGTGATTAGGCATGCACATTAGTATATCGAGAAAATTAATAAACGGAAAATCCCTTAGGTTTGGATGGCAGATTTTGTTTTGATTTCAGATAATAATTTTTTAAAAATTAGGAAGCAGATTAGAGAATCCTCTGGAAAGAGGATTGCTTTTTATAGCGAGGATGATGAATTAAATAGGAAGGTTTTGGAAAAGGAAAAGTTTGATATTCTTTTGCTTGGACTTAAGAGAAGAAAGGATTTTCAGAAACAAAGAAATTCTGGTTTAAATCAGGTTTTAGCAAATATTGCCAAAAAACAAAAAACTTCAATCGGAATCCTTCTTGATGAATTGGTTAATTCTGAAGGGAAAGAAAAATCAGATGTGCTTGGAAGATTAAAACAAAATATAGAATTATGTAAAAAGAATAATCTTAAAATGAATTTTATCTGCTTAAACTATGAGAATAAGAGAAATGTTTATGACCTTAGGTCTTTGGGGTTGGTTTTAGGAATGCCAACTTCAATGGTTAAAAGTTTGAATATTTATTTGAAATAAAATGGACAAAAAAAGAATAATAGAATCTCTAAGTGCGAATGAAGTAAAAATTTTGCCTTTTTTAGAAGAAGGAAGTTTGGATAAAATTTCTGAGGTTTCTGGATTGGATAAAATTTCTGTAAGCAGAGCTTTGGAATATCTTGAAAATAAGAAAATTGTTTCGGTGATCTCCGAGAAGAAAAAGATAATAGACCTTGGTGTTAATGGGATTTTGTATAAACGTAGGGGGCTGCCTGAAAGGAAAATAATGGAACTTCTTAAAGATAAGAAAGCAATCTCTATGAAAGATGCTAAAAAGAAATCTTCTTTATCTGATGAAGAATTTAAGGCTTCTATTGGAATTTTGAAAAGAAAAGATATGATTGATTTGAAAAATGAAAATATACTCTTAAATTGTAATGGGGAAAAAATTTCTAAGAAATCATTGGAAGAAATTTTCATAGAAACTTTACCCATGGAAGAAAGTAATTTTAGCGAAGAACAAAAAATAATTTTAAAAGATTTGGTTAAAAGAAAAGAAATAATCAAAATTTCTGAAGAAAAAAGTACTTTTGTTGAAGTCACTAAGTTTGGAAAATCTTTTACTGATTTAAAATTGAAAACTGATTTTATAGAACAGATAACTCCAGAAATTTTGAAAAAGGATTCTAATTGGAAGGGGAAAAAATTTAGGAGGTATGATGTTGATGCAAGAGTTCCTAAAGTTTTCGGAGGAAAGAGGCATTTTGTTCTTCAGGCTGGAGATTATGCTAGGGGAATTTGGAGGGATATGGGCTTTGAAGAAATGTCTGGAGATATGGTTGTAAGCTCTTTATGGAATTTTGACTCTTTGTTTACCCCCCAAGATCATCCAGTTAGAGAAATGCAAGACACTTTCTTTCTTTATGGAAATTTGAGAAAAGATGATTTTCCTGATAAGAAATTAGTTGAGTCTATAAAAAATGCTCATGAAGGAAAGATAAAATCTCTTGGTTCGAAAGGCTGGAATTATTCTTGGAGTGAGGATAAAGCTAGAAAACTTGTTTTGAGAACTCATACAACTATCCTTTCTGCACAAACTTTAGCAAAATTAAAGGATACTAAGAATTTACCAAGGAAATTTTTTGCATTGGGGAAATGTTTTAGAAATGAAACTCTTGATTGGAGTCATGGGTTTGAATTTAATCAAACAGAAGGAATTGTTATTGATAGGGGCGCAAATTTTAGGCATCTTTTGGGTTATTTGAAGCAATTTTTCCATAAGATGGGATTTGAAAAACTTAGATTCAGGCCCGCGTATTTTCCATATACTGAACCAAGTGTGGAAATAGATGTTTACCATGAGGAAAAGAAAACTTGGTTGGAACTTGGAGGGGCGGGAATTTTCCGTCCTGAGGTCGTGGTTCCATTACTTGGGGAGAACATCCCTGTTTTGGCTTGGGGTCCTGGATTTGATAGGACCATAATGGATTATTATGAAATCAAAGATTTGAGGGAATTATACAAGAACGATGTAAATAAATTACGGAATATGAAATCCTGGATGAAGTAAAATGGGAATGAAAGAAATATTATTAATATGTAATGAAGGAAAAACGAGAAGTAAATATTTAGCAGGATGCCTTAAGAAAAAAGAAGATCCTACAAGGATGGGTGGCGCAAGCAAAAGTGCAAAAGTAAAACTAATCCAGAATAAAATTGATTGGACCGACAGGATTGTTGTGACAGATGGATCTGTATTAAAAAAACTTAGAGATAGATACAATTTACCAAAAAAAGAGGGGATAAAAATTAACGTATCAGATAACTTTCAATATTATCCAAAAGCAAAAGAAATATTAGATAAATATGCAAAATTGAGAAAGAAATTTTTGGAAAAACACGTTCATCCAAATTTAAGAAAACAAATTAATAAAAAATTGAATTAACATGGCGATAGTAACTTTTGATAAAAAAACTTTTGAAAAAGAAATAGGGAAGTTCGATGAAAAGATGGAAAATAAGATTTCTATGTTTGGGACTCCTGTGGAGTCAGAAGACTCTAAGGAAATTCAAATAGAAGTTTTTCCAAATCGTCCAGACCTATTATCCTATCATGGATTTAAGAGGAGTTTTCTTTCTTTCTTAGGAAAATCTCCAGGTATGAAAAACTATTCAATGAAGAAACCAAAATCTAACTTCAAAGTTATTGTGGATTCTTCTGTAAAAAATGTAAGGCCTTATACTTCTTGTGCAATTGTTAAAGGATTAAAATTGAATGACAATAAAATAAAAGAGATAATTGAAGTTCAGGAAAAGCTTCATTTGACTGTTGGAAGGAAAAGAAAGAAACTTGCTATTGGGATTTATCCTTTGGATAAAATTAAACTCCCAATAACTTTCAAAGCCATAAATCAGAAGGAAATAAATTTTGTTCCTATGGGTTCCACTGAAAGTATGAGGGGAGATGAAATTATAAGGAAACATCCAACCGGAAAAGAATATGCTCATTTGCTTAAAGGAATGGATAAGTTTCCATTGTTTGTAGATGCTGAAAATAATGTTTTAAGTATGCCCCCAATAATAAATTCGGAATTTGCTGGAAAGATTACTGAAAAAACAAAAGATGTTTTTGTCGAATGTTCTGGTTTTGATGCGGGGCTTTTGAAAAAATGTATGATAATTCTTTCAACTATGCTGGCAGATATGGGCGGAAAGATTTATCAGATGGAAATAAAATCCTCTAATTTTAAGAAAGAAATTTCTCCTGATTTTAAATCGAGCGAAATGAAGATTTCAATAAATAATGTTAGTAAGTTAATAGGTTTGGAGTTTGATGAATCGAAAGTGAAAACCCTTTTAGAAAAAATGGGTTATAATTATAAGAAGAATTCAAATTCTGTTGAAATTCCAAGCTGGAGAACAGATATTTTGCATGAAGTTGATTTAATTGAAGACATTGCAATTGCTTATGGTTATGAGAACCTTGTTCCAGAAATTCCAAGCATCTCTACAATTGGTTCTGAAAATCCTAAGGAAACTATGAAAAGGAAAATTTCTGAAATTTTTTCAGGTTTGGGATTTTTAGAAGTTTTGAATTATCATTTGACAAATAAAGAGAATCAATTGAAGAAGATGGGGGAGTTCAAAAAAAAACTTATGGAAATAAAAGGATCTAAGTCAGAATATAATTTGCTTAGACGTGATTTGAGTCATTATCTTTTGAAGAATTTTTCAGAGAATAGTGATTCTGAATATCCTCAAAAATTATTTGAAATTGGAAGGGTTTTTGATTTAGAAGTAGATAATGTGGTTGAGGGAGAAAATCTTTCTTTTGGCGTTTCAGCTGGGGGATTTACTGAAGTAAAGCAAACTTTAGAATATTTGTTTAAAATGATTAATTTGAATTTTAAACTTGAAGAACCTAAAGAAACCGAAGAAGTTCCAAAATATTTGGTTAGAGGGAGAATTGCTTCTGTTGTTTTAGATGGAAAGAGTCTTGGATATTTTGGAGAAGTCCACCCAAGAATTTTAAGAAATTGGAAAATTAAGATGCCAGTGGCAATCTGTGAGATTTCTTTGAAAGAAGTTTTTGAGAAATTAAACCAGATATCTTAAGGTTTCTTCAACTCCAACTATTACAGGTAAGGAAGGTATGGCTCTTTGATAAGTATGAACAATCATATCGTAAGCAAGAACTTTCCACTGCGTTCTTGGAGTTGGCAAAGGTTCTTCGCCTTCCATGTCAAATATTTCAATCATGTGGGTTAATGAACCAAGTTTTGGAATAAAATGGTTTGGGTTGTATAAATCCGAAAATTCAATATCTTTTACTATTTCTTTTTTTGCCAACTTTAACCAAAATACCCCTTTTCTTTTTCTTCTAGTTTTCTATCCAATCCTTTTTCCGCATTTTCAATAGAACTAAAGATTTGATTTTTTATCCCTTGCCAAAAATTATATGATTCTTTTATGAATTTGGCTTCTTTTTCTTCGGAATATACAAAGTCTAATTTGAATAGCTCAATTTCTTTTTTTGCTAAATTTTTGTAAATTTCTCCAAAAGATCTTTTATCTTCTGGACTCATAGCTTTGGATAATGATATTATAAAAACTGGGGCATTGACAGGATTCAAAAGAGTTTCAATAAATCTCAAAGTATTGTATAACCGGTCTGCGATAAACTTCCTTATTTCCCTTATAAGAAAATCAGTTTCATTCTCACATATTTTTTCTATTTGGAAGTCTTCATTAAGTTGTTCAAAAGTAGGCAACTCGTATTTTTTTTGAAAAGAAGAACATCTTTTTTTAAGTTCGTTTAAAGTTAATTCAGTATTTGACATAGTTAAGAATTGAAGTTAGAGTTTTATAAAATTAACTGGTTGCTTATTGTCGCTTTCAAAAGAACTTTAGTAACAAGCATATCCAATTAATACTTCTAGAATATTAGTGGAAGAAAAAGCCGAAGCAATTTCTTCCGGTGCCTAACCGAAGTTAGACAGATTTCATAGGAAATTTGATTATTTAAAGTTTTCGGTGGTGGTTTAAATGAGATAAGCCTGTGCTGAGAATCGAACTCAGGACCTCGACATGTTTGGATTGTTTCAATCGAAACACTCGGAAAATCAAAGATTTTCAAGTTACCAATGTCGCGCTCTAACCAGCTGAGCTACACAGGCGTAGCTATTCCGTTCGCTTTGCTCACTATAAAAGTATCTCCTATCACGAAGGAATAATCAGATAAAAAAGAACGCGTTTAAAAAACCTTTAGAATTATTTCTTTTTGAAAACTTTAGCGAACCAGAAAACTAAATAGGCAATAATCAGTGCTAAAACAATAAATCCCGTTATAACTGCAGTCATGGAAAACACGTCTGCTAGAAATTCATTTCCAGTAACCTGATATAGTCCTGTTGAAATTAAAAATAATCCTAAGAAAATTGCAAAATATTTGAACACACGATTCATTTTATTTTGTGTAGATCTTGAAACTGGCTTCTTTGAAGTTTTTCTTGAAGCAACTTTTCCCACCTTTCTTTTTGCCATGCTTTATTAAATGAAAAAACCTTTTTAAATATTATGTTAGGTTGATGTGTGATTTCCAAACCAATCAAGCGAAATTGCCTGCGTCGTAATTGCTTTTAGGTTTGAGAAAAATCCCCCAATCCATGAAGCATATAACTTAGTTGCTTCAACTATTCCTCCAATGGTTGTTAAATCTACATTGTTATTTTGTCCAATAGTTGCCATTCCAGCATAACCTACAATAACTAAAACTATCAATCCTATTGCAATTAACTTGTGCTGGAATCTTTTCATCTCTATAACAAACCAGATCCCTAATGAGATCATTGTTAGAACAAAGATGCTTGTCCAAGAGAAAATTCCTTCCATTGCCATAATTTATAATACTAATGAAAGTATAAAAGTTTTTGTATCCGTTAAGGTTTTAAATTCTCAATTGTAAAGAATTTAAAGCCCTGTAGTACAGTGGTCAAGTATGACTGGTTCTGGGCCAGTTGACCCAGGTTCGAATCCTGGCAGGGCTATGCTCTGACAGCAAACCCGAAAGGAGGTTGACTGTCAAGGAACCTTGGTTCCTTACACCTGGCAGGGCTATTTAAGACTGGTAAAATTTCTAACAAGTTTTCCTCATATGTAATTATGACCCTTTAAAGAAATGCAAGAATAAATACAAATTGATTCGTAATTTTTAATCAAACTATTTATTTTTTCAGCCTCATTATTATTTATAAAAGTATAGCATCTAAAATGGCATTTCTAACAGACATCAACACAATCACTTTTTGTTTTGCAATAATTTGTATTATCAATTTCAAACTTGATTAAATTCTTCCCAGTATAAACAAATAAAAATATTAAAACTAAGATTATAAATAACTTCAGCCTAATTAATACAAGAGTTAATCTTTTACCTGCTTTTATATTTTATTTATAAGATTTATTTTTATATACTTTTTTATGAAAAAAATTTATAAGCACCAGTGACAATCAATAATATGTTAAACTTGGAAAAATATGCAAAACCTATACTAAGAATTGGAATGAGTTTGGTTTTTCTTTATTTTGGAATTAGTCAATTAATTTCTCCTGGGCAATGGGTAGGTTTTGTCCCAAATTATGCATTGGTTTTTGGAATCGCTACAGAACAAATCGTCTTGATGAATGCTCTTCTTGAAATAAGTTTTGGAACTTTGCTGATTATCGGACTTTATACTAAAGTTGCATCAATTATACTTGCCCTGCATCTTGTTGGGATAACTTTTTCATTGGGAATAAATGATTTAGGAGTCAGAGATTTTGGATTGACAGTTGCAACTTTTGTAACATTCATAAATGGTCCTGACCAGTTCTGTCTTGACAATAAATTTAAGAAAAGATAAAATTTATAAAAGAATTATTTTTTAATAAATTATGAATAAATTAGTTTTAGGGGTTGTTGTTTTGCTTGTTGTTGCATTAGGGGGATTTTTTCTATATCTAAATTCAAATCCAAACTCTTCTGGAAGTGTAGTGGATGAAGTTAATGGAGATGTAAAAACTTTTGTTTTGGAAGGTGAAAATTTTAGATATGTGATGGATGGAGTTGATAACCCTGAAATTAGAGTTAACCAAGGTGACATTGTCAGAATTGAATTTACAAGTGTTGGAGGTTTCCATGATTGGGTTGTTAATGAGTTTGATGCCAGCACAGAAAGAGTAAACGAGGGTGGTTTAGCAATGGTGGAATTTATTGCAGATAAAAAAGGAGAATTCGAATATTATTGCAGTGTTGGAAGCCATAGGGAATTTGGAATGTTTGGAAAATTCATAGTTGAATAAAATGAAAACTTGGCTAATTTCTTTGATAGTTGTTGGAATCCTTGGAGTTGTTTTATTTTCTATATTTTCATTTTCTCAAGATTCTGAAGAAATAGATAATCTAAATGTTGGAAATGAAGTTGAAGATTCATTAGAAGATTCGGATGTCACTCTTGATGATGTAGATAATACTGATACAGTAGAAGGAATAGTTGAAAAAAGTTCAGAGCCTCAAACATTTACTATAGAGATAATGAATTTTGATTATTCTAATAATGAGCTTGCAATAAATTTAGGAGATGCTGTTATCTGGACAAATCAAGATTCTATTGGTCACACAGTTACTTCTGATTCTGGAGGTAAGATCAATTCTAGTTTGTTAAGTAAGGGAGAAACATATTCTAAAACATTTAATGAGGTTGGAAGCTTTTCATATCATTGCGCTCCACATCCTTATATGAAAGGGACAATTGTTGTCGAGTAATCTAGCAAATCTTTTAAAGAAATACAATTTTATATCTATGCGCCCCGATAGTTCAGAGGCCAAGAATGCCGCCCTCTCAAAACTCCGAAAGTCAATTTGATATTCTAATAAAATAACTGGAGGAGAAAAAAGAGGAGTGACTTTGACTCGATGAGAGAAGATTAAGTCTAGCATCTAAATGCAGCTTGCTCTTTTGGAGAACGGCGGTGACCCGAGTTCGAATCTCGGTCGGGGCGTTGGACATTTATGTCCCAAAAATACAAAGGTTTTTATAGTTCTACGACGATAGTTTTGTATGCCGAAAGATAATGATAAACTAAAAGAAATTGTTGGAGGAACGTTTAAGAGAGTTGTTTCTGATTTGATAGTTGGAATATTATTCTATGCCTTTATGCCAATTCATTGGATTTTTGTAGTTATGTTTATTTTATTCATTGGGGGAAATATTTATACAATAATTTATTCTGCAATTGAATTAAATGACTTTAAGCCATTGATCTATTTCTTAATGACAAATTGGGTAGGAGGTTCAGATGGCGAACAATAAGATTGAAGTGCATAATCGTAATGTTGAAGTAAGAATAAAGGCTACAAAAGATTGGAATATTTCAGATGAAGATAAAAAAGATTTCTATAAATTTTTAGATGATTTGGGTTTGGGCAAAGTTAACAGAGGTTTTAAGATTTCAAGAAGTAGACAGTTAAAATATTTGGATTTGTTAAGAACGCCTCTTGAATTTTGGAATAAGCCAACTTCTAAATTAACCCTTAAAGATGTTGAGAAATTTGAGAAAGCTTTGAGTAGCGATGAAATAAGATCTAAGATAAAGGGTGTTTACGCAAATGAAACAAAGAGGGATATTAAATTAGCACTAAGAATTTATTTGAAATGGAAATTGGGAGTTGCCAAAGCTTCTGAATTAGCTGGATGGTTAGACACGAGAAGAGTCGCAAGAACACCCGATTACATTAAAGAAGTTGATGTTGAGAAGTTGTATAAGGCTTGTAAGTCTGCCTCTGAGAGGTTCTTAATCGCCGTTCTTTTCGACTCTGGTGCAAGAATAGAAGAATTTCTTAATATTAGATATGAAGACTTAGAATTGCCAAGAGAAGGCGAAGAATTTGTTAAACTTACATTAAAAGAAGAATATTCTAAGACTAAGGGGAGAACGATAAGACTTTATTGGAAATACAGTTTAGAAGCAGTAAAAGATTTTCAAAAAGAAAGAGAACAGGAGGGAATAAAAGCGAATGAACAAATGTATCCCAAAGCTTACGACCCTACAAGAAAATTTTTACAAAGATTGGGACAGAAGATTTTGAATCGCTCAGTATCACCTCATTTATTTAGACATAGTTCAGCAACTTATTACGCAAATAAGATGAATAGGCAAGAATTATGTTATCGTTATGGATGGGCTTTTAGTTCTCATATGCCAGACACATATATTTCAAGATCAGGAATGATGAATAAAGAATTAGATGTTAAGTTTAAGGCAACAGAAATCAACAAAGTCCAATCTGAATTAGAAAAACAAAGACAAGAGAATAAGATATTAAAAGACCAAATGCAAAGACAATTAGACGAGATTAGAGAGCAATTAGCAGGACAAAGCCTTAAGCAAATAGCCAAAAAATCATAAATCACTTTCATAATGAACGAACTAAAGAAGGAACGAAAAAAAAGAGAAGTTAACAAGTTGCCAAAACTTTGGAAGGAGATATTTAGAGTTTTTATGCTTGATAAAAGAGAAGGATTAAAAGAGCCAGAGATTGTTAAAAAAAAGAAAGATGGCAGAATAAAAAAGTTGACTATTCCACAAAAAAATCAAATTAAAAGATACAATTATTTAAAAAATAAGAAAAATAATTTTTTTAAAAAACTTACAGCAGAAGAAATACTTATGCTTGCTGGAATAAAATATTCCGAGAGAACTCAAACTCATTTAAGGGATCATTTAGAAAAATTATCAAAGAAAAAAATAATTATCAAAGAAAAAGCAAAAGATAGAAAGAATAAATTTCTCTGGAAAATGAATTATGATTTTAATGAGGGTTTGAAATTATTGTATGAATGTCCTTGGATTCTGGAGGATATGAAGGGAAACGAAGATGCATTTGAATTAAGTATGGATAATATGAGGCAAAAAACAAAGATTTTGAAAAGTCACGCAAAGACACTTATTGTTTCAAGCAAAGATTCTAAGGAGACAGAGGTAGTTCAGGAGATTTATGATAACTGGGAAGATAAAGAACATATGAATGATTTGATTAAAAAATTTACTTAAAATTTACTACCTTTTTTTCTAAAAAAGTTCGGAATGTGATTTAATAATAGAAGAATAATATCTTCTATGGAAAAAGTTAACGAACTGATAACTATCAAATTAAAGAAGAGCGATCTAAAGAAAATTCTTCTTCGGAATTGGGATTTATTAGATGAAGATACAAAGCGAATGCTCGTTATATCTGAATTGGTCGATGGAGGTTCTTATGATGGGAACTGAACAAAAAAGATGTAATAAGTGTGGACAGCTTTCTTACAATGGACAATTTAAAGGAAATAGATTTTTCTGTTCTGATTGTTTAGAATATCATAGGATATCTGACGCCGATACTTATGGGGACAAACTGTCAAGAGAACAGCTAAAACAAGAACAAACAAGAAAAGCACAAGAACAATTGTTGAGATTAGTTAGAAGAGCCAAGCCAGTGGATTTTTACACAAAAAAAATAAACAAAACAGGAACTAATTTTTTAGAAGTTGATGTTAGTCCTTATGCACATTCTATTGATTGGGGAAAAATGAGGCAAGATTATGGAGAGCTTTTAAAAGATAAGGTCTCAGATCCAAAGTTACTCAATGATATTATAAAATATAGGGATAAGATTCTGAAACATAGGCTATCTTGTGATGTTAAATTGCTTTCTAAAGGGACAGAAGTGGGGGAACTTAAGGTATACCGAATTTTAGTAGAAGATGGACACCATATTGTAAAATTTTGGACAAATAAGGAAGTTGATCCTTCTAGTGTAAATAATCAAGTATATCTTTTTCAAAGGGAACTAAGTTTAAGTGGAAGGGGTGGAGAAGTTAGAGTTTCAAAAGTTCCCTCTAGATATATCAATATCGACGAAGTTAAATTAAAATTCAGTTTTTCTTAAAATGGATGAACGGTATACCTCCGAAATAATTGGAAACAAAGTTGTAGTTTGGACTATTGCTGGGTTGAAGTATGTTGGAGAAACTATCTGGATAGATTCTATTTCTATTTGGGTTAAAGATACAATTGCAAGATGTGAAAGGATTATTCCATTAACTGCAATTTCCAGTATTGAATTAAGATCGACAAATGCTATCTCGGAGGGATATAGAAAATGAAGAGCATAACTCTCGGAGAATTAAGGAAACAAGTTGGAGACTACCTCTATATGGAAGATACTGATTTTTTAGATTTGGTCTTAGCAACCTTTCTTTCTACGAATCAAACAAATTGTAAATTATGGTTATTTATTATTGGAATGAGTGGGGGAGGTAAATCAGAATTAATTAATCTTTTTGACGATGATAGGAATGGAACATATTTTTTAAACAAAATAACGGCGAATGCAATTATTACAGGATATAAATCTAAAACCTTCGATACTGATTTGGTTGAACAACTTAGAAATAAAATACTTCTAATTCCTGAAATGGCTTCAATACTTGGGCAAACAAAAGAAAATCGTTCTCAAATATTAGCTCAATTAAGATCACTTCACGACGGGAAGATGGGAGTTGTGTCAGGTTATGGAAAAGCTAAGAACTATACCAATCTAAATGTTACTTTAGTCGCTTGTTCAACTCCGATAATTGATAGAATGATTTCACTAGGACAAGAATTAGGATCAAGAGAATTAGTTTATCGTTTAGCTAAAATGGATTCTGAAAAGTTAATGCAAAGGATAAAAGAAAATTCAAATAAAAATAAATCAAAGATAAGGGAGGAGCTAAAAGAATTAGTCTATTTATTTCTTAAGGAAAGGAAATTTAATCCGGTTCATATCCCTGAAGAAATAGCAGACAATATCAAAAATTTTGCACATCTATTAACTTATCTTAGAGCTTCTGTAAATATTGATGACAGGACAGGAGAATTGGAAGGAGAGCCTCATTTAGAAGCTCCCACAAGGGTTTACGATCAATTATTAACTTACTTTCGAGCATTAAAGTCTTTAGATGATAATTACTCAGATGAAAAAGCGTTAAATCTTATCGGCAAAATAGTGATTTCAAGTGTAGACCCCGTTAGACTAAAAGTTTTAAAATTTCTAATGGAAAACAAATTAGGAAATATTGAAGGATTCGGAAAGGGACAAATTGCCAATGAAATAAGAATAAGTCCTAAGCGAGTTTTTGGGGAGGCGTGTGTTCTTTCTTGTTTAGATTTTGTTAGGATGGAATCTGAAGAAATTAAGAAAACTGAGGATAAATATTGGCATAAATTTGAATTAAATTCCGGGAATCCTTTCGTTAGACATCTTGCAAAATACTTAGAAATTCAATTAGAACCAGATTACGAAAAAATATAGTTTACCGACGATAAACTTATATACTAAATAGACTTTAGATAGACAATATGATAATAGCCTTAGATACAGAAACCTACAAATTTAACAAAGAAAAAGAAGTTTATGAGCCTAGTTTGGATGCTAGAGATTTTGTTTTGGGTTGCATTAAAATTGATAAAAAGAAAAAGCCTTTATGGTTCACAAGCCCTGAAGAAATGTTTGACTTTTTATTGGATTTTATTGATAAAAGAAAAAAGGAAGGACATAATTGTTATATTTATGCCCACAATCATTCTTATGATTTATACGCCTATGCAAAGAATAGAATTAATGATGTTGAAATATTAAAAGTCAAACAACAGAAGCCTTTGTTCGCTCTACTAAACGAAACTGGCTTGTTATTGGACACATTATCTTTCTATAAATGTCCCTTGAAAAAGGTCGGAAAATTAGTGGGGCTTCCAAAGTTAGAAATGCCTGATGAAGTTAAGGATTTATCGGAGTTAAAAGAATATCTCTTAAGAGATGTAGAAATCGTTATGGAGTCTATTAAGATGTTGCGTGATGTCTTGAAGGGATTGTCTCACCGACCCAAGAAAATGTTAACAGCTGGAAGTTTGGCTATGAATTATTTTAAAACCCATTGTAAAAGGGAGGATTTTGAAGGTATACCTTATTCGGCTTACTTATATCGGAAAGGGACAATCCATCAGACAAAATATAATAAGTTTATCCGAAGAGCTTTGCGTGGAGGGAGATGTGAATGTTTTAGGCAAGATAAATTCAAAAAAGTAAGTATGATTGATATTAATTCTCTTTATCCGTTTGTTATGGCAGAAATTATGAAAATACCAGACATCCTAAAAGAAAGAAGACATTATAATATTCAAGGAATGATCCCAGATGAAGAAATTCTTGGAAAGATTGGTGTTGTCAAAGCTAAGGTTAAATTTCCTAAGAAAAAAATGGGATATTTACCAACAAAGAATGCAAGAACGGGAAAAGGAATATTTTTTCCTTGCAATGGAGAGGTTGTTACAGGATATTGGACAACTATGGAAATAAATAATGCAATAAAAGAAGGCTATGAGGTTTTAGAAATATACGAAGCTGTTCTCTATGGGGAGTTACCATTCAATCCATTCACTAAACTAATGAGGGGGTTGTATGATTTAAGGAAAAAAAGTCAGGAGGAAATGGGTTATGTCATTAAATTATTAATGAACTCTTTAGCTGGGAAATTTGCTCAATATAGAGGGGATACTGAAAGAGCAGTTTGTCACAGACAAGACATTTTAGAATATGAAAAAAGTGGGTTTGAGATTCAATCAGACTTAGGAGAGGAATATTTTTTATCAAAAGAAGGAGAGAAGAAAGTTCCGCCTTATGCTCATCCAATATTTACAATTTTAATTAATGCCTATGCAAGAGATTATCTATATTGGCAAATGAAGAAAATCCCATTTGAAGATTTAGTTTATTGCGATACTGATGCGATTGCATTTGTTGGAGATCATTTAGACAAATATGACATTGGAGATAAATTGGGAGAATTTAAAACAGTGTTTGAAAATGAAGCTGGAGAATTTATCAAGGAAAAGGATTATAGATTTACAGATAAAGAAGGCGAAATATTAAAGGTAGTTTGTGCAGGAAGCACTAACAGAGAACTAACGCAGGGACAAAGTTGGGGAGAAGAAGAAATCGTGAATAAGAAAATGTATACTTATAATATGGGTTGTAAAACAGGGAATTTTGATAAGGTTGGATCATTCTTTGATGTTCATACGAAAATCAATCCATTAAAGAGAAAGAGAGAAATGAAGTTTCCACCACAATTTGAGGAGTTTACTCCTGAAGATTTGAAGAGTTTTTCTGAAGAAGATTAAATATAAATAACTCCTCTTAATATTAAATTAATGGTAGAAAATAAATGGCAACACTTTGTTCCTCAGTTTTATTTTAAATTCTTTTCTGAAGACGATAAAAACATCGGAATTTTTAATCTAAAAAGGCAAAGTCATTTTAAGGGAGCATTCGAAAACCAATCTGCTAAAAATTTCTTTTATAGTGAAAATGTTGAAATAGAAAAATCATTTTCTCCTCTTGAAGGAAAATTTAAGGATGTTTTAAAGAGATTAATCTTGGATGGTTTTAAACAACTAGATTCTCGTGATTATTTTGAAGTTTTGAGATTTATAACTTTCCAATTTGATAGAACAGAGTTATCAAAAAAAGCCTCTAAAGATTATACTCAAAAGTTTGTAGAGAATGTAATGAAGCCAATGATGAAGGCTAATAAGGAATTGAGAGAAAAGTTATCTCCTGAAGATATAGACAATGTTAAGATTACTCATCCCGCTGATTTTTTATATAGTGTTTTGCTCTCCTTGGAAGCGAACATTCTTTTAACAGACTTAGTTCCTGTTTTAATTAAAAATAAGACAGAGGCGGATTTTATTTTTAGTGACAATCCAATTATAAAATATAATGGTATTTATTACTCCGAGGGGCATAGTTTTACTGGTTATCAATCGCCGGGACTTTTGGTTTTCTTTCCATTGAATCCCAAGCTTATGATTATGTTATTTGATCCTGTTTATTATAATATAAAACTTGAGCAAAATAATGAATTTTCCTTAAATGATTTAGAAGACGTAAGTAAACTCAATAAATTCCAATTTCATAATTGTATGAAGAATGTTTACTATTCTGATAAAAAAAGCAAAAAAGGTATAGACCTAATTTCTGAAGAATTTTTTAGTGAATATTCAAAAGGAGAAAATTTGGCTCAGATGAGGGAAATACCTAATTGGAGAGGTAATGGAAATAGTTTGTTAGTCTCTTCAAGGAAAAGTATCTCTGAAAGAATTAAATTTAACTTCTTAAAATATGCTTCTCCAAAACAAACAATAGCCACATTTAGAGATAAAAAATTATGTGATTTATTTAATGAAAAAATAAAAGCAATTGAAGAAATGATGGAACTTAAAAAATCTAAGAAAAAGAATTAACTTCTTTCTGCAATTTTTTGCCCTTATCTGTAATTTGATAGAGTTTATTGTAAGGGTCGTTCTTGTTAAGACAAATGACTAATTTTTGTTCTTCGAAGTCTCTTAAATGTCTGCTCATTTCTCTCAGACTGATTGTATGTTCAAGCTTTTTCCTAAGCTTATTCGACATAAATGGATCGGAAGGAAGACTAAGAAAAACATCCTTTCTTTGATTGCCTCTAAGCATCCATATAGCTTCTTTAGTCACTTTTTGCATTGACATTAGGTAGACAAGAGCCTATAAATTGGGGATTGACAACAGATAGATAGATTTAAATAATAAATTTGATAAGAAAAAGTATGGATTCAGAAATTTGGCTCTGGGAAACTATTCCTTATATCTTTGGTTTACTAATCGGAGTTGGGGTAGTTATCTGGTTAAAGAAAAAGAAAAAATGAAAGGCGAAGCAACACTTGAAGCAAGAAAATTATATAATGCTCTAAAAAAAGAGAAAGTCCCAGCATATTTAGAAAAGTGGGATGGATACAAACATATTGATATAGCTATTCCGGAAGCAATGATTAATATAGAAATTGATGGCTGTCATCACAATCTTCACTCATTTCAAGCCTTGGCAGATTTGAAAAGAACTTATCATTCATTCAAAAAAGGTTATTTCACTCTAAGAATACCTAATTCTCTAATAAGAAATCATTTTGATGAAGTTGTAGATTTGGTTATCGAAATATTGAATGAAAGCAATGATCAATTAGATGAAGAATATTATGACTAGTATGAAAAGGATTAAAAATGGCATTTTGTTTTCTTAAAGATGGAAGCAAAGGCAAGTAATTTATTAAGATTCTTGGATGGGACAAAACAATTTTTTATTCCTAAATATCAAAGACCTTATAGTTGGGAAATAAAACAATGTGATCAACTTTGGAAAGATATTATTAATGCACCTGAAAAAGGATATTTCATTGGTTCAATCGTTTATGTTGGGAAGGGATTGCAAACAATTACATCTGTTCCAGAATTTTTAGTTATTGATGGGCAACAAAGATTAACAACAATTTCCTTACTACTTTATGCACTCAGTGAAGCAATTGAAGAGAACGGGAAGCTAGATTTGGGAACTGATCAAATAAATTCTGAAAAAATTAAAGGTTACTATTTATTCAATACTCGAGAAGAAGGAGATATGAAATATAAATTACTTCTTTCTAAAAAAGACAAAGAGACTTTTATGAACTTGTTAGATGGATTAAAATTAGGAGAAGCTCCTACAAATATTAAAAGAAATTATGAATTTTTCAAATCAAAAATTTTAAAAACTGATTTAAAGAAAATTTATGAAGGAATAGCAAAATTAATGATTATTGATGTGGCTTTAGATTATGAAAAAGATAATCCTCAATTGATTTTTGAAAGTTTAAATTCTACTGGCTTAGATTTGACTCAAAGCGATTTAATTAGAAATTTTGTTCTTATGGGATTAGAGAAAGAAAAGCAAGATGAATTATATTCAAATTATTGGTATCCAATGGAAGAAATGTTCTCCGGTTCAGATTCTCGGGCGGAGTTTGATTATTTTGTTAGAGATTACTTAACTATGAAAATGAAAAATATTCCAAAAGTAGGAGAGGTTTATGAAGAATATAAAAAATATCTATCTGAAAATAAATTAGATCTTTATGAAGCAATTAAAGAACTTAATCAGTTCGCTAAACTTTATACAAATATGATATTCTCTAAATCTAATTCTAAATTAGACGAGATATTTTCTAATCTAAAAATCTTAAAGGTTGATGTAGCCTATCCTTTCTTATTAAAAATATATGATGATTATAATTCAAATAAAATTTCAATAGAAGATTTCGAATTAATCTTAAGGAATATTGAAAGTTATGTTTTTAGAAGATTAATTTGTGGTATCCCAACTAATTCAATGAATAAAACTTTTGCAACTCTTTACTCTGAAATTGAACAAGAAAATTATATTGAAAGTTTTTTGGCAAATATGCAATTAAAAGATTCATATAGGAGACTACCAACAGATGAAGAGTTTACAGCTGAACTTTTAACAAAAGATGTATACAATCTTAGGAATAGAAATTATCTTCTTAGAAAATTAGAGAACAAAGATAGAAAAGAAGTTGTTAACGTGGAGAGTTATACTATTGAACATATTATGCCACAAAAAGAAGGGCTTACTCCTGAATGGAAGGAAGAGTTAGGAGAAAACTGGAAGGAAGTTCACGAGAAATATTTACACACATTGGGAAATTTAACCTTAACCGGGTATAATTCTGAATTAAGTTGTAAACCTTTCAAAGAAAAACAAAGCATGGTTGGAGGATTTAAAGATAGTCCAATAAGATTAAACAGAGATTTAGCTTTAATTAATTCTTGGAATGAAGAAAACATTTTAGAGAGAGCAAAAAAATTGGCTAAAATTTGTTCCGAGATTTGGAGAGTCCCAATTTTATCAGAGGAAATTCTAAATAAATATAGAAAAATTGAGGAGACAAAACAAAAAGACTATACTTTAGAGGATCATATTCAATTAGCAGAAGGAGAGCAAATGAAACCTATTTTTGAAGAATTAAGAAAAAGAATACTAAATATTGATTCTTCTGTAAGAGAAGAAATTTTGAAACTATACATCGCATATAAAAGTAATACGAATTTTGTAGACATTATACCTCAAAAATCTAAATTGAATTTAACTATAAATCTCAAATTTGATGAAATTGAAGATCCGAAGGGGAGCTGTAAAGATATAACTGGACAGGGTAGATGGGGAAATGGAGACGTAAGATTTTCTATTGGTTCAATGGAAGACCTGGATTATGCAATGTTTTTAATTAATCAATCATATGAAAAACATTCTGAATAAGAATCTTAGTTAACTTTTTAACGCTCCAATCTTTACTACAATTATGGCAATGTTAACAAAATCAAATTATTTACTGGGATTGCAATGTCCTAAATTGCTTTGGGTGGCTAAGAATGATAAAGAGCGTATTCCAAAACCAACAGAAATAGAGCAGAAGAAATTTGATGATGGAACTTTGGTTGGAGAATTGGCTACTCAAGTATTTCCTAATGGAACAGATCTGTCAAAATTAGGGTTTAAAGAGAATATTGATAAAACAAAAGAAGCCATAAAAAATAAGGAAATAATTTATGAAGCCGGATTTTTAGAAGACAATTTATTTTCTAGAGCAGATATTTTAAATCCTGTTGGAGACGAGTGGGATATAATAGAAGTTAAGTCAGCTACAAAGGTTAAGGATATCAACCTTCACGATGTTGCTTTTCAAAAATATGTATATGAAAAAGCTGGGCTAAAAATTAGAAAGTGTTTCTTAATGCACATAAATAATGAATATGTTAAAAATGGAGAAATTGAACCTTCGGAGTTATTTGTTCAAACAGATATAACCGAGAAGATAGAAGAATTTTCTGAAAATTTAAGATCCAACATTGAAAAAATGTTTAAAGTGATTGAGGGAGAAGAACCAGAATTTTGTATTGACGATATCCTAACGATAGAATACGGTAATATTTGTTTAGATGATTTTATGGACTCTCTTCCAGAAAATAATATTTTTGAGTTTTATCGTATGTTAAAGAAAAAGATTGTTGAATTATATAAAGAAGGCTGTAAGTGTATGGACGATGTTCCCGAATCAGTAAAACTTAACGAGAAACAAGCAATACAAAAAAGATTATGCTGTGACGGAGGAGTTCATATAAACAAACAAGGCATAAATAATTTTTTGAGAAATTTGGAATATCCTATTTACTATTTAGATTTTGAAACAATTAATCCTATACTTCCAAAATTTGAAGGAATGAAATCTTATCAAAGAATACCTTTTCAGTTTTCATTACATATACAAAAACAGAAAGGTGGAGAACTAAAACATATTTCTTTTTTAGCAGATGGGACAAGTGATCCGAGACCAAAGTTTATGCAATCTTTAAAAGATAATTTGGGAAATAAGGGAAGTGTCCTTGTTTATAATCAAGGATTTGAAAAAGGTGTTATGAATGAATGTGCAACAGCTTTTCCTGAATTTAGGAAATGGTATGATGAGGTTATTTTACATAGGATAAAAGACCTCTGGGATGTCTTTAGAAACTTTGATTATTATGATCCAAAACAAAAGGGATCTTGTTCTATAAAATACGTATTGCCCGTAATGAGTGATTTGTCCTATAAAGATTTAGAACACGTCAAGAAGGGAGATCAGGCTTCTTTTGAATGGGAAAGAGTTACTTACAATGAAATTGACTATAAAGAAAAACAAAAGATAAGAGACGCTTTGGAAAAATATTGTTGTTTAGATACTCTTGCAGAAGTTAAGATTTTGGATAAGCTGTATGAGGTTGTCTAAAATTAGAGTAGTTTCTTTATAAATAAATAAGATTAAAAACCTCTATTTATTACTTATAATGAGGTGTAAATTTTAATATGAAAAAGAGGTATAATGTCATTGATTTATTTTCTGGAGCAGGAGGTTTGTCTTTGGGATTTGAAAATGAAGGATTTGAAAATATATTTTCAATAGATTTGATGAAAGATTATTGTGACACATATAGAAAGAATTTTCCACATCACAAATTAATTCAAGAGGATATATTGAAATTAACTTCTGAAAAAATCAGAAAAATCCTTGGAAATAATAAAGTTGATGTAATTATTGGAGGTCCGCCCTGTCAAGGATTTAGTATGGCGGGGAATATTGGAAGAACTTTTATTGATGACCCAAGAAATCATCTATTTAGAGAATTTGCAAGAGTTGTTTCAGTAGTAAAGCCTAAAATTTTTGTTATGGAGAATGTTGCAAGACTATTTACCCATAATAAGGGAAAAACAAAAGAAGAGATAATAGATTCATTTGAAAAATTGGGTTATAAGGTAGACTGCAAGATTTTATGTTCAGCCGATTATGGGGTTCCTCAGATAAGGAACAGAGTTATTTTCATAGGAAATAAAATAAATAAAAAGAATATTTTCCCCCAAAAGAATGTTAAAAAATATAAAACAATTAAAGAAGCTATTGGAAATTTACCTCAATTAAAATCAGGAGAAGTTTCAACTATTTCAAATCATCAAGCAATGAATCATACAGGGGATATGTTAAAAAAAATGGATTTTATCAAAGATGGAGGAGATAGGTTCCAAATACCAAATAATCTTAGACCTAAAAGTGGAGACATTAGAAAATACATAAAATACGATAGCTCCAAACCTTCTATCTGTATAACTGGGGATATGAGAAAAGTTTTTCATTATAATCAAAATAGGGCTTTAACAGTAAGAGAGCTAGCAAGAATACAATCTTTCCCAGATTCATTTTTATTTGAGGGAAATAAAATTTCACAGCAACAACAAGTAGGGAATGCAGTTCCTCCCTTAATGGCTCAAGAAATTGCAAAGGAAATAAAAAAGATGTTAAAGAAAAATGAATAAATTACCAAAGATAAATTTTATTGGAAATAAAGAGAAAATAGTAAGTTGGATATGCGAAAATATCCCTTCAGATGTAGAAACTATTTTTGATGCTTTTTCTGGAGGAGCATCTGTAAGTTATGAAGCAAAAAAAAGAGGTTTTAAGGTAATTAGTAATGATATCTTAAGTATAAATTATCTTTTATCTAAAGCAATAATTGAAAATAAAAAAGACACCTTTGATGAAAAAGATTTAAATCTTATATTTGAGGGAAAACCAATAAAAGGATTTATGTATAAAAATTATTCAGAAGTTTTTTTCTTCCCAAAAGAATGTATGGAATTAGATATATATAGAAAGAACATCGATAAATTAGATTCCGAAAATAAAAAAGCGTTAGCTTTTTCTTTAATTAGAAGAGCAATGATTCGTAAAATGCCTTATTCGAGATTTAATCTACCCTGGGATAAAATCAAACAACTTCGTGATGAAGAATATAGTTATAACAAATATAAAAGAAAAAGGGCATATCACAATAAGACAATCAAAGAACATTTTCTTGAGAACCTTCAAGAATATAATAAAGCAGTGTTTGATAATAATAAGAAAAACAAGGCATATAACAAAGATATTTTTGAGCTAATTCCTAAAATTAATGCAGACCTTATTTATTTGGACCCTCCTTATACGGGAACAATGAATAATTATTTTGGATTTTATGGCTTAATCGATGAATATATTAAACAAGAGAAATTAAAACCCTTTAAAAATAATTTTATTGAAAAAAATAAATCCATTGAGCTTTTCGATAATTTATTCTCTAGACTAGGAAAATTTAAGTATTGGATTTTAAGTTATAATAATTCTTCATACCCCACTAAAGAGCAATTATTATCTTTATTGAAAAAATATTCCGATGATGTTAAGGTTATAGAGAGGAAACATAATTATCAAGTAACTGGAAAATTGAAAAAAACTAAAAATAAAGAGTATCTTTTTATTGTTAAGAATAAATAAAATGGTCAAACAAAAAAATCAAGTATATGAAAAATATTGGAGCATAACTCTTGAATATACGGACATAAACGGAGAAAGATTTATAGGAACATTAAAAATAATTGTCGACCATATTGATAAAAATAAGGGAAAATATTCCAAGGAAATTTATCAAGAATTACAAGAAAAAATCTATGAGAAATATCCAAAAAGAGACTATGCCTCTGTGAGAAAAAGTATAAATCAGTTTGTAAAATTGGGATTTATAAATTATAAATTAAAATCTTATAGTAAGGATTGTAAAACCTTTTTAGAAGCAAGAACTAGTAGAAAAAGAAAGACGATCTTTTCCAAAATTGTTTACCAAAATTCAAGCTTTGACAGAGACATAACTAAGAAATCTGATAAAAGAGAAATCAACTTTTTATTAAAAACATTAGAAGAGGTTGGAAATTTATCCAAAGAAGATATTGTAGCTTTAATGACTCAAGAAATAGAAAAATATCCAAAAGGCTATCTTACCGAAGAGGAGTTATTAAAGGCTAAACAAAATGCAGAAGAAATTAGATTTCTTGAAAGAAAATATAATCAGGTAAGCCACTTCAGAACTGTTTTAGCTAAATTAGATGATATCGTTTTTGTTTCTGGGAAGTTATATTTTGAAGATGATGCTAAAGTAATCTTTGGAGAGGACTTGAAAGAAGAAATAAAAACAAGGGATAATTATCTACACAGACTTTATAAAAACCAATTAAAAGAAGAATCTGAAGAGAAAGAGGGGGAAATTATGTGTATGGTAGAACTATTAGACTATCCATCACTTGTGGCAAGCCATATAAAACCATTCATTAAATCAAATGAGGATGAAGCCTATGACCCAGAAAACGGATTATTATTAAGTAGAAATATGGATATTTTGTTTGATCAGGGATATATTACTTTTTCAAATGAAGGTAAAATTATCCTTTCAAAAAGGTTATCACAAGATTTAAGAGAATTTCTTAAGGATTATACTTTAAAAAAGACTTATCTAACTCCAAAGAGATTAAGTTTTCTAAAATATCATAGAGAAAACGTCTTTCATTAAACATTTCAGACATATCAACACTTTTACTCTGTATCTCCTATATATATATATAGGAGTTTTAGAGTGGTTTTATTGGTGGTGGTGTAATGGTGTTGATGATTGTGTGTGTAGTTTTGATGTGTGAATGTTAGTGTGTTTATAGTGGTTTGTGTGAAGTGTGTTTGGTGGTTGTTCTGGAAGTGTGTGTGGTTTGTGTGGGGTATATACTACGATTCGTTAGACTGAAATGAATTTCAAACTTTCTTTAGTCATTGTGAATGTTTTCTTCACTTCTTTCTGTTAAAGTTTTCAATTTTTCTATATTTATTAAACGAATTTGTAAGATTATGTTGGAATATTGTGAGATATAGAGTTTAGTTAGGTTGTGATTAGGTAAAACCCAAGTATAATTAAGATTAAAAATAGTTAACTTATGATAATTTTATGATAAAAGAAACACAAGAAAAAATCTCAAGAAGCCTAAATAAAATAGGAATTGTAATTATATTTGCTTATTTTTCTTTAGTCTTATTTTTTCTAAGTTATTATATTCACGAATTCGGGCATATTCTTTTTGGTTTACTAAATAATTTAATGCTGGGGGATGGTTGGTCTAAAATTGTTGTTTCACATTGGGTAAGTCATCCGTTAGTTCCTTTCTTGAAATTGCCTCAACAAACTATGATTTTATCAGGAAAAGGTTCTTTAAACTTTATTTGGGGAGGAATAATCTTCAGTATATTATTTTGGAGTTGGTTTTCTTGGGTAGGATATAGACAAACAAGGCAGAAATTATGGGGATTAATACCTATTGTAATAATACTCGGAGAGATATTTGGGAATTATTTCTGCGGAACAGATAACTTAACGGGAAATCCCTTGTTTCTATGTTCATCCTTGAATCTTAATTTTTTTGTAACTTATGAACCCTTTATTTTTATGACAATACTAACAATTATATTTATTCGCTCTAAATTATTTAGGAGATTTTACAATTATCTTGATAAATTACCAATCAGAATAAATAAAAGACTATGCAGAACTAAACCAATTACAAATTTAAGAGAAATTAATCTTAATGATGGGAATAAAGAGAAGAAGCTAAATTATATTGCTGGAGTAAACAGGATTGGAGATTTAATTAATGGAGTTAATAGGGATATGGAGAATAAGGTTATAGTATTTGTTTCGATTTTATTTAGTGCATTGCTTGGGGCATTCTTAACCGCAAAAATGTATTTGCAATCTTTCATAACTTTTGGAATCTTGGTTTTAATACTAATGATTGTTTTGATAAAGGAATTAAAGGATAAAATAAATTTACAAAAACAGATGAATTATTTAGTTAAGGACGCTAAGGAAAAAGTCGGATTAGACTTGAGGCAATAGCTGAATAGTTAAGTATAAAAAGTTTAATATACTTAAATTTTAATGAGGTGGTGATCGGAGTTGTCCGTAAACAAGACCTCTGATTACTTCTTTAGAAACTAACAAATGAACTTTGTAATAAAACTGGCGGAAATTGTAGCGAATGTATCTTTGAGTATATCTAATCTATTTAGTTTAATACACGTGAAAATAATTGATAAGCTTGAAATTAATATAAATAAGCCAAAGCACGAAGAAGAAATTTTAAGAAATACTGAAACGATAAAAGTCGATGTTAAAACAGTTTTGTCAAATCAAGAAGATGAAATAAAGAAATTAAGAGATAGAGAAAAAATCATCAAAGAAATTGTTACTAAAGACCTTATGAGTATAAATCGCTTAAATAGTATTTCAAATTCAGAGTATTTTATAGTAATTCCAAAAATGTATACTAAACTAAAGAAGGAGAATATGAGGGTGTTATTCGAAAATAATGGGTTTTATAAAAATTCAGTTTTTAAATATTTTCAGGAGCAAAATTTTGTTAACTTAGGAAAGACTTGGACTCCGGTTTACATAAAAAATAGGGATGAGTTGAAGAAGGGGTTTAGAAATTTCAAGATTTTTAAAAAATTTATCGATAGTAAGTCAAGTTCATTAATTAAGAAAGATAATACCAGAATAAAACAGGCAATTTTGAATAAACGAGATGATGAGGCAATAAAACCTTATTTTTTTGATGAGAAAGGTAAACTTAGAACAAATGAATATTTATTTTTTGATTTTATGATAGTCTCTTCATTAAACCTCAATGAGGAGAATGTTACTATTTTTGACAAGGAAGCAAAAATAAATTTTGTATCCAAAATATTAAGTCACGAAATTCAAGATATAAAGTTAAAAGAGATTATATCAAAGAGTGGGATAAAATTATTCTTAAATGAAATTTTCCCCTTGGATGTTAGAAAGATTTTAACTGAGAATAACGATAAGCTACTCGTAGAATTGAAGGTTCAAAGTTTTATGGATTCAATAAACAAAAGAGATTTAGATAGTGTTCTAAAAAATATATTGAAGGAAAAATATAAAAATAATTATACCGATGAATTTATGAGAGTTTATAATTTAATTAAAGACTTTTAATTCCAGTCTCGAACTGAGACCCAGACATTTCTAAGAGATAATTAAAATTGGGACACTTTTGTCTTGCCTTCGGTCGGGGCGTAATGATATTGTGATACATTTAAGGGATATTTTTAGTATATACTTTTAAACTCTTTTCGTGTATTAGTTTTTATGACTAAACTTGAAGAAAATTTCAAAAAATTCAAAAGAATAACGAAAGAGGAGCATTTCATTGCAAAGGAAATAAAGAAAGTAGTAAAAATTTCCGAAGAAGATACCCTCTTAGATGTAGGGTGTGCGGATGGGGCACTCTCAAAATCTCTAGTTAAAAGTCCCAAAAATATTACTTTCTTAGATATTGACGAGTTTGATTTTTCTCCTCAAGAAAAGTTTATCAGGTCCTCGTTCGAAGAAGTTGATATAAGTGAGAATTATAATTATATTCTAACATCTCACGTCTGGGGACATTTTTATAGAAATAATAGCTTCCAGTTCTGTTTTGATAAAGCTCTTGAATTACTAAAAAAGGATGGCAAGCTAATTATAGTTCATAATTCAAATAATGAATTTATAGGGAAATTAATAGATTTTTCAAAAAGTCTTTTCAAAAAAATGGAATTTGATGTTTTCTTGAATCCAACATTAAAAAATGTAAAGTATCAAGAAGGCTATTTTAATGTAAATTTGAAAGCTAAAACATACAGAGAGTTAGCTGAACTAGTACAGGTATTAATAATTGTTCCAGACGAGGTCTATTACAAGAATATTGGTAAAATGATAAGTTTTTTAGAGAAAAACTTGAAAAGACCAGAATTTGAAATTAATCAAAGAATTGTAGTAGTAAAAAAATGATATGCTAACTCCCCCTACTCTCTCGGTCGGGGCGTTCTTAATCCTTCGGGACAAAAAGAAGATTCCAAAGTCTAAATATGAATTCAAGTATTACAATAAAAAATAGGTAATATATTCCAACCTTCCATAGCTCTGGAAGCTTTGATATTGTTGCTATTGATTCTTGTATTGAAAAATAAGAAATGTCCACTAAGAAAACACCAAGCAAAGCGAAAGGAAGCATTTTTGATAAATCTTTTGAAAGATCTTCATCGTAATAAGCCATGATTCTTATGACTCCCACCAAAGCCATAGAAACCAAAAGGATGTTTGATATTTCTCCAGACCTTGAAAGAAATGCAATTATTATTGTAAGTACTATAACCCAGAAGAAAGTTAGAATTGGAAAGAAAACAAGGTATTTCAAAATATATCCAACAAAATGTATTGATTTTGTGCATGTTCCTTTTTCAATTTTTTCTGAACCAAAAAAGTCAAATTCAAAAATTTCTCTTTTGGAAACAAATCTATAAAACTTGAAAATAAATATGGAATAAATTCCCATTCCAAAGATGAAGAGTAAAAGAGGTTTGGATATTAGAAGAGCTTCGCTAAATGAAAAAGTTAATGCTACATCTCCCAATATTTGCCCTAGTTCAAGCATTTTGGATAAAGTTAAAATCTCTTTAAATAATATGTGGGTTCTTGCAAAAATAGCATAAAATCTTAAAAAGAGATTTTTGTAACTAATTTAATGAGTTCAGAGGTGAGAAGGCTTCAGTTCGATTCTAATGGGAAACCAGCAAAGTTAGATAGGGAGCTTTTGGAATTTTCTGAAAAAAAAGTTAGAAAAAGAGAAGAGCATTTGAAAACTTCTAGTGAACTTTCTTTTCTCAGAGAACAATCTAAATTAGAAAATGTTTATCATAGAGATTATTGGAGTCTTTATAAAAATGAAGAATTACTTGAGCCGTTGAAATTTTCTAATGGGAAAACTCAAGAAGATGTTGTCCGAGAAGTTGTTGATTTGGTTGAATCTGGGAAAAAAATAATTTTTTTACATGGGGTTTGCGGAACTGGCAAATCTGCAATTGCTTTAAATATTTCTAGGGTGCTTGGAAAATCCTCAATAGTTGTTCCCATAAAAAGTCTTCAAAAACAATATGAGAAAGATTATGCTGGAGATATGTATCTTGTTAAATCAAATAAAGAAAAATTAAAAATTGCAATGATTACGGGTAGGGATAACCATGATTCAGTTATAATGCCTGGGATTTCTTGTGCAGACCCGAACCTACCAGACAATATAAAATTGACAGAGAAGAATTACCAAAAGCTTAAGGAGTATTATATGGAAAACCCCTATCTTTCTAATCCTGGAAATCCTGAAGTTAAGAATTTGAGGAGGATTTCTGTGGCTCCTGCAAATCCTTACTGGAGTCCAATACTTCCAGCATCTGTAGAGTTAAATCACTTCAAAGATGCTAAGAAAAAAAAATATGTTGGGCTTTATGGAGATGAATTTGTCTTTTATCATAGAAAGCCGGGATGTTCTTATTATGACCAATATCTTTCTTACATGGATTCAGATGTAATAATTTTTAATTCTGCTAAGTATCTTGCAGAAGTTTCTTTGAGAAGAAAACCAAAAACTGATATCGAGATAATTGATGAAGCAGATGAATTCCTTGATAACTTGTCCAACCAATTTAAAATAAATTTGACAAGATTTTCTGCTGCTTTGAAAATGATTCTTTCAGAAGATGAAGATGTAAACGAGGTGATTAGGAAATTAACAGAACTTGTAAATTTAGAAGAGAAGAATAAAAGAATTCTTGGAATTATTAAAGATGAGGTTTATGAATTGGAGGATACAAAAATTTATGATATTCTTAAAATCCTTTCTTCGAATAAGGATTTGGAGTCTGAAATAATTGTTGATGATTCAAATTATGCAAATCAAGTTTTGGAAGCCGCGGGAAATTTTATTGATTCTATGGATGATACTTACGTTTCTTTCGAGAAAGAGGATGATTCAATTTTTGCAACTCTTGTAACTACAAATCTTGCTAAGAAATTTAAAAAAATAGTTGATGGAAGCAGGGCTTTGGTTTTGATGTCTGGAACTTTACAATCTGAAGAAGTTTTGAAGAAGGTTTTTGGAGTTGAAGATTATTCAATTGTTGAAGCAGAAGCTTTGAACCAGGGGGCAATGGAAATAGATAGAACCGGTACGGAATTTGATTGTAAATATTCTAATTTTGTTTCTGAGAACCATACAAGAGAAGATTATTTGAAATCCCTTTCTAAGGTAGTTGAAAGAGCAAAGAAACCGGCTTTGGTTCAGGTTAACGCTTTTTCTGATTTGCCTAGTGAAGATGAAATTCAAAATTTCGAGATTGATAACTTGGTTTCTCAAGAACAATTGAGGATTATGCAAGAAGAAGATAAATCTGGGAATAAAATTCTTGATTTTAAAAAAGGACTGTTTGAAGTTCTTTTTACAACTAAGTGCTCTCGTGGAATTGATTTTCCGGGAGATACTTGTAATTCAGTTGTTTTTACAAAATATCCTAATCCTAATATTCAAGGAACTTTTTGGCAAATTTTAAAGAAAACTCATCCAGACTATTTTTGGGAATTTTATAAAGATAAAGCAAATAGGGAATTTTTACAAAGAATTTATAGGGCTTTAAGGTCTAAGGACGATCATGTTTACATCCTTTCCCCAGATACAAGGGTTTTAGATAAGGTAAGGGAATTGCAATTGAAAGGGTCTTGAACACAAAACTTAAATAGTGAATGCCATATGATATTATATTAGATAGATATCACAAGATTATCCTCATCACATTAGTTCAAGAAAGAATCATTTTCTCGGATAGATAGCGTTAGTCTGAAAGATATTTTTCTATGCAAGGTTTTACTTTGCAAATTAAATAAAATAAATAAAAAAATGGCAAAAATAAGTCCAGTATCAATTAAGTATATGATTGTTGCTAGCTTTAATGTGGAAGGAGCTTTGGAAAAGCCCGATGTAATTGGAGCTTTGTTTGGTCAGACAGAAGGCCTTTTAGGCGCTGACTTAGAAATGCGGGAATTACAGAAAGAAGGAAAGATAGGAAGAATAGAAGTTGAGCTTGAAAGGAAAGACAAAAGAACAACTGGGAAAATCTATATTCCAACTGCTCTAGATCAATCTGAAACTACTTTAATTGCTGCTGCAATAGAAACTATAGAAAGAATGGGTCCTAGCGATGCTCAGATAGAAATAGATAAGATAGAGGATGTTAGAGGAAACAAAAGAGACTATATTGTTGAGCGAGCTAAGAAACTTATGAGGGAGATTCATGGCTCTACAGATTCTCGTGAGATTTCGAATCAAATCAAAGATGATACAAGAATTTCATCACTCACTGAATACGGAGATGAAAAACTTCCTGCTGGAGATTTATCTGGAAAGGAAATTATTGTAGTCGAAGGTCGAGCTGATGTTTTGAATCTTATAAGGAGTGGAGTTAAGAATGTAATTGCAATGAATGGAACAAAGCTTCCTGAAGCTGTAAAAGAATTGAGTAAGGAAAAAGAAATTACTCTTTTTGTTGATGGCGATCGAGGGGGAAAGCTTATCGCAAGAAATGTTGTTGATAATGCAAATGTGAAATACATTGTAAGTGCACCTGATGGTAAAGAAGTTGAAGAGTTAACAGGAAAAGAAGTTCTTATGAGGCTAAGGAAAAAGCTCTCAGTTGAGGAATTCTTTTCCTCTTCTTCTTTTAAACAGGTTGATAGGAAGGTGAGAAGTGTTGAAAAAGATGACAAAGGGAAGGTAGAAGAAAAGAAAGATGAGGAAATTAACATAGATGATGATACAAAAAATAAATTAAAAGGAATATTTGAATTAAATAAAGATTCAGGAAAAGCAATTATTTTAGATAAAAATCTCAGTGAATTAAAATCAATTTCTGGAAAGAGTCTTTCTGCAACTTTGAATCGTTCTAGAGATTTGAAACCTCACGCGATTATTCTTGATGGTACGGTTACAAAGGGGACAATAAGTTCTGCTGAAGATTCTGGTATTAAAATAATTGTAGCTAAGAATTTTGGAACTACTGATACTAGGATTAAGTTGTTGAGTTTGTGATTTTATTACAATAATATTTAAGAAGTTTGACTGATATTCTTTTTTTATGTATGAGAAATTTTTTGAAGGGAATTTGGATTATGTTGAAGAAGTTTTCACTTCAAAAATGCTTACAGAGGAAGTTTCTGGATTGAAAATGAAGCCAGGTTATGAATCTTCATCAGTTACCTTTTTAGATGCCCTCTTTGAGAATTGGATTGAAACCTCTTTACCTAATCAACATATAAGGGAGGTCGTAAAAATTCCTCTTAGTGATTCTTGGTATGAAAGAGGGAGGAGTCATGTAGCTTATGCATTTCCGATAGAAGGAAATATTGGCTTTGCTATTCCTGATGAAGTTAATGTTTGCAAAAGAGATGATTCTTATGTCCAAAAGAAAGTTTTGATGATGACAGATTCCATCCATTTTTTGGGTGCTTCAGCAATTGCACCAAATCTAACAGTTCCAGAAAAACTTTTGACCAATTTTAGAGATTATATTCATTCGCATGATGCTGAGGATATTTTTGAACTTTCTAAAGCAAACCTAGATGATCTAATTAAAAGGAATAGTAGAGGAGTAGGTTTAGGGCATCTTGAAAGAGAGGTTGCTATAATTTACCAATTATAAAAAACAGGTCACTAATTGTTCCTGACAGTTAGTACTATGTAATTAAACATAACTGTCATTACCATAAAGTTTATAAAAGAATTCTCAGTAGAATTTTAAAGGAAAACTTCAATGCTAAATCCACAAGGATTTACTTGGCTCGAGTTTTCTTAATTAAATAAATGGAAAAACAAATGAACACAAAAAGACTTTTGGTTTCTTTTTCAGCAATCTTAAGTGTGTTACTTTTGGTTATGACAGCCGGTGTTGTTAGCGCTGCAACTTCTCAACTTGTTACAAGTGTAGAACTTGAAGTTAATGGAATTGATGTTAATTTCTTGACAGAAGATATTAGCGTTATTGCTGGTGAGTTAATCCCTGTAGAAGTTGTTTTTACAGCTCTTGAGGATGCTTCTGATGTAAGATTAGAAGCTGAATTACAAGGTCAAAAAGTTGATTTCGAAGTTGAAATCAATGTAGGAGACTTAGAAGCTGGACAAAGATACAGAGAAGTATTTGATTTGAGAGTTCCATATGAGCTTCAGGACAAAGCTAGTGATGACTTAGTTCTTACAATGAAGCTTGAAAACTCTAATTTCAGAACCGAACTTTCGGAAGTTATTCTTAGAGTTCAGAGACCTTCTTACAATACAGGAATTATGTCTATAGAATCAAAGAGCACAGTTCAAGCTGGAGAATCTTTTTCAGTCGATGTAGTTTTGAAGAACATTGGTTATAACAGGCTTGATGACCTTTACATTAAGGTAAGTATCCCTGCATTGAATATTGAAAGAGTATCTTACTTCGGTGATTTGGTTGCTATAGAAACAAAGGACGATGACGACGATGACAAAGAAGGAGACACAGTTAGAGGTAGAATTATCTTAGATGTTCCATACAGTGCTGCTTCAGGAATTTATGCTCTTGAAGTTGAAGCTGCGAACAGAGATACTACTGTTAACAAAGTCAAACAAATCTTTGTTGAAAACGCCGTACCTGAATCAGTTATTAAGTCTGGCAATTCATTGATTGTTGTAAATCCAACAAATTCATTAAGGGTTTATACAATTATTGCGGACAATAGTAATGTGAAGGTAAGCGACAGTGTTGTTGTGATTCCTGCAGGTTCATCTAGAACTGTTGGGGTTACATCTGATCATGCATCTGACTTTACAGTTAGTGTGCTTTCAGGAGATGCTGTTGTTGGAAGTGTTGATTTCGAAAATGCAGTTGTTAAAGGTGAAGGTCAAGCAGCAGGAATTGTTGTATTGACTGTTATCCTTGCAGTGATTTTCGTTGTCTTGCTTGTAGTTTTAATCGTACTTTTGACTAAGAAACCTGACAGAGAAGACGAATTAGGGGAAAGCTATTACTAAAATTATTTTTAATTTTATTTTTTTGTTTTTGCTTTCTTCTGTCTTCTTTTTAATTAATTTTGGAAAAATAGTATTATAATCTCATACTAGTTATTTTTGAAATTCCTTCGTGCATACTTATTCCGTAAAGAGTTGATGCATTCGTTATAATTTCATCATTGTGTGTTATTACAATGTATTGTCCATTTTGCATATATTTCTTAAGCAATTCGGCAAGTCTTTCTGAATTTCTTTTATCTAAGGCTGCATCAATTTCGTCAAGAACATAGAAGGCATAAGGCTTTAATTCTTGGATTGCAAAGATTAAAGACAAAGCAACCAATGTTTGTTCACCTCCAGAAAGAGAGGTTACATCAAAATATTTTCCGTGTCCAGTTTTGACAATTATATTAACTCCTGCAGAGAAAGGGTCTTTCTTATCTTCAATTTCTAATGAGACAATTCCTTTTGAACTCAATGAAGAAAAATTCCTCGAGAATTTTTCATTTAGTGCTTCAAAAGTTTGCATGAATGTCTTTTTTTTCTTTAAATCAATGTCATGGATTATTCTAAGAATGTCTGATTTTTCTTTTTCAATAATTTCTGCTTTTTCTCTAACTGTATCATATTCTTTTTTAATGGAATCGTAAACTTCCAAAGAAAGTAAATTAACAGTTCCAATTTTAGAAAGGAGTTCTTTTGTTTTTTCAAGTTTACTTTCAAGAAGCTCTTTATTTGAATTTATTATTTGAACTCCTGGATAATCTAAAATATCTGTTTGATAATTTTCAATTTCTGCTTTGACTCTTGATTTGTCTATACTCAGATGATTTATATCTTGTTCGTTATTGTGAATTTTGTTTTGATTTTCTGAAATTCTTATTTCACTGTCTCTTGTTGATTTTTGTAAAATCTCTCTTTCAGCTATAAGCTTTTCAAACTTTTTACTTAATTCTGATTCTTTGAATTTCTTCTCTTCTAGAATCATTTCCTTCTCTTCTTTTTCTTTTTGATTTGTTTCTAAATCTTCATTCAAGTCTGATTCTTCTCTTAGAATTTGCTTCAAAGAAATTTTTACTCTCTCAAGCTCTTTCTGTTTAAATGTAATTTCTTCATTTAAATTTTCTTTAGTTCTTAAAGAAATTTCCTGAACTTCTATTTGGAGAGTTTCATATTTCTTTTCAAGATTTATATTTCCATCAATATTTCTTTCTAGATTTCTTCTTTTATTTTCTAAATTTTCAATTTCTGTTTTTAGAGATTTGATTTTTTCTTCAACCCTTTTTAATTGGATTATTTTTTCTTCAATGCTTGATATTCTGGTTAAGTCCTTTTCATAATTCCTAGCTTTTTCCCAAAGCTCTTTAATTTCTTTAGAAAGAACTTCCTTTTCCTTGATTATTTCTTCAATTTTTTTGTTATCTTCTTCAATTTCTTTTTTTAATGCTTTGATTAAATTATCTGCTGTTTCATTAACTTCTTTCAAATGCTTTTCAGTAACTTGGGATTTACAGACTGGGCAAATGTCTAATTTGGAGATCTTTTCTTTAAGAGTATCTTGGTTTTTTACTTCATAGGATTTTTCATCAGAACTTTTTTGAATTTGAGATTCCTTTATTTTAAGGATTTCAATCTTTTCAGATTTTTCAGATATGGATTTTCTTAATGCGTTGAGTTTTTCTTGATTTGTGTTTTTATCAAATAATTCTTTAGTTATGTTTTCTACTTGATTAAGGATTAGATTTGATTCTGAAGAATAGTTATCAAGTAAGGATTTTTTATCTTCTATGATTTGTCTAACTGATTTTAATTCAGATTTAGCCATATAGAATTTCTTTCTTTCCTCCTCTAGAATTTCAAGTTCTTTTTTCTTTGATTCAGCATCCTTTTCTTTTTTGGAATTTCTTACCGGCTCTGTTTTAAGTTCGTTTATTTCTTTTTCTTCATCTTTTACTGATTCCTCAAGTTCTTTTTTCTGGCTTAAAACTTGTGAGAGCTTATTTTCATAATTTTCAATCCTAACATTTATTCCGGCCATTTCAGCTCGAAGATTGGCAATTTCTTGATTTAGTTTCTCTTGCTCAAATCCTGTTGATTTTTGAATATTGGAATTAATTTCATCTATCTTAGAATTATTTTTTTCAATTTCTCCGTTTATTTCTACAATTATTTTCTTTATCTTTGAAATTTGCTTATTTTTTTCTTCAATATCAGAATTAATTTTTTCGGCCTCTTTTTCCTTTGCTTTTAGCTTTTGATTAATTATGCTTGCTTTGCATATCTTTACATCTTTTTCTAGCTTTTTGAATCTTAATGCCTGTTGCCTTTCCCTTTCTAAATTATTTAGATAGGATGTTCTTTCCCTCAAAATTGCTGCAACTTCTTTTAATCTTTCTTCAGTTTTGTATAATTCTTTCATTGCTTTCTCTTTTCTTGATTCATAAATAGAAATTCCAGAAACCTCTTCTATTATTTTTCTTCTTTCTTCAGAATGCATTCTCGCAAAGTTATGTATCTCTCCCTGGAGTATTAGGTTGAATCCGTTTGAATCTATTCCTGCTTGTGCTAAGACTGATAAAACTTCTTGCCTTGTTTTTGTTTCGTTGTTTACTTTGTAAGTGCTTTGTCCACTTCGTTTTACGATCCGTTTTATTGAAATCTCGGGAGTTTTTAGAGAAAAGACTTTGTCTGAATTGTCAAATATTATTTCAACCATTGCTTCTTTTGCAGGTCCTGCAGCTTTTGTCCCAAGGAAGATTAAATTTCTTGCTTTTGCTGCACGCATGGATTTTATACTTAGACGGCCTAGAACGAAACAGAGCGCATCTGAGAGGTTTGATTTTCCAGAACCATTTGGACCAAGAATTACATTTATATTTTTGTCAAAAGGCATTTCGGTTTTTCTAGGGAAAGATTTGAAACCGTGCATCACCAATTTTTTTATATACACCATTTACAAATTGTCCAAAGGAGACTTTATATTTTTAATTGATGCTTGGGAAATTTGGGTGTAAATCTGTGTCGTCTTTATATCAGAATGGCCAAGAAGTTTTTGAATTATTCTTAAATCTGTACCTTGTTCCAAAAGATGGGTCGCAAAACTATGCCTCAATAAATGAGGATAAACTCTTTTTTTTATTTCTGCTCTTTTTGAGGAAGTCTGAACAATTTTTGCAATTGTTTTTTTGGTTAGTTTCCCGTTATGATTTGAAGGAAATAGGGATCTTGAATTATTTAGTTTAAGGTAGCTTTCTAATTCTTCCTTTATTGAAGAAGGGAGTTTAACAAACCTGTCTTTTTTACCTTTTCCTAAATTAACCTTGATTAAATTTTCTTTAAAATTTATGTCCTCTCTGTTTAAATTAATTAACTCATTTACTCTTAATCCACATCCATAAAGAATTTTTATTATTAATCTATGTTTTATATTGGATGTTGTTTCAATTAAGCTTTTTACTTCGGAGATAGAAAGAATTTCTGGGATGGTTTTATTTCTTTTTGGATTTGGGATATTTAATTCTTGATGAAGAATCTCTTTGAAAAAGTATTTGATTGCAAATAAATTATGCCCCACAGATGCAGGGTTTTCTTTAGATAATTTCTTTATGAGGAAACTTTTGGCACTTTTAGGATTTATTCCTTTATTTTCTGAATACCTAAGATATTTTCTAACTTGGAATAAATAACTTTTTATTGTTTCTTTTGAATAGTTTCTTAGTTTAAGATTTTCATCTAATCTCTTTAATAAACCCTCCATAAAGGATTAAACTATAGAAATTATAAAAAGGTTACTAAACATACTTTTAAAGGAGATATAACCTAAAAAAGGTTACTATCCAGCATGTTAAATCCAATAGCGATTGTAATTGATAAGCCCGCCCAAAAAGAATTTTTTAAGCAAAGATTAATAAATGGAAAAATCCAAACAATTTTATGAAACTCCAATTTGGTTGCGGAAAAGATAAACGAAAAGGTTTTCTAAATTGTGATATCTCTCCAGAAGTCAATCCAGATAAAATTGTCGATATCACAAAAAAATTACCTTTTCAAGATAATTCTGTGGATGAAATTATTATGAATCATGTTTTAGAACATACCCAAAAACCCCTTGAAGTTTTAAAAGAAATTTATAGGGTCTGCAAAAATAATGCTATTGTAAGAATTCGTGTGCCTTATTTTTCCAGCGAATCTGCTTTCTCCCAAATAGACCATTATAGTTTTTTCTCATTAACTACTTTTGATTGTTTAGATAGAAACCATCAAGGATATTGGCAGGGCGTTGGAAATTTTAAAACAATCAAAAAAAAGCTAGTTTGGAGAAAGCAATTAAAACTTTTTGAATGGGTTTTTGGAATTCATCCAAAAATTACTCGTGTTTATCAAGAATTATTTTGTTGGATTTTTCCAGCTAAAGAATTACAAATTGAATTGAAAGTTATAAAATAAAAAATTCGTTTCCCTCCCAAAATACAATCGCTACTTCTCCGATTTTCTTTGAAAATCTCGATTTTTTCTCAAAGAGAAAAAGGATTTAACAGGGGATAAAGAGTTCCGCCTTCACTCTGCCGTTCGGCTCCACCCAAATTCTTCTTCCAGCTCGAGCCTGTGAGGTTCCGCTCCAGTCTCGAGGTCAGAAGAACTTTCCTTATCCCCGATGTTAGTTTCAATTAAATCGGACTTTGAAATCCCCCGACCACCCGCCCCTAAAGAGGAGGATTCGCCGTCGTCCTTCGGACATATAGTCTGCTTCGCAGAAAGTAAAAACAGAAAAATACTTCTTTTATCGGACCGAAAAAACACCAACGAAATTTTAAGAAAATTTCGCCTAACAAACGATAAAAGGTTTCACTTCGTTACACCCAAATATTTTTCAGTTTTTTATTGGGGCACTCTCAAAACCGAAAGCAAAACTTTTTATACGAGTTTTCTTTTGTTAATTTATTATGGCTAAAGAAAATTGGATTAAAAAACACCCTGTTTGGTCAGGAGTTATCGGAGTTCTTTTATTGTTTATTTTGATTGGAATGTTTAGTGGTGGAGATAATTCTTCTACAACAAATAAGCAATATACCGATGATACTAAAACAGCTGTTGAAAAAATGACTGCTCTTGAACAAATGGAAATCGCTTTTGTTGGAGGTTACTCATATGATGAAATTAAAAATCGTATTGACTCAGTTATGCAACAATACGGATTATCAATGACTAACGAGAATTATAGTCGGTTCGGAAGTGCTTTAGTTGCTGTTCGTAAAGAAACTGGGGCATCAGAAATGGATATACTCACATGCATGAAATCATTAGATTACAGAAATACGATTGGTTGGGATAAAATAACTGCCGAAAAAGCTGTTCCAGATGCTGTAGGACTTTGTGGAGCCACTCTTAGTTCTTAAAATGGCAATTTTAATTTCCGTTAAAGTTTACAATCTTCAAACAACAGATTTTCATAATTTAATTTATGAAAAATTTAGAGAACTAATAAATAAAATTAAAGAAAATAAAACCCTTCATTCTTTTCATTGGTTAATGGGTTCAGATGAAAGCTACGGAAATCAAATAAATCTTCACCTTAAAATTGAAGAAAATCAATCTCAGGAAATCAAAGATATAATCAACGAAATATTAAAAGATTATAAAATAAAAACTTCCGAAACCTCTGAAAAAGAAAATGCTGGAGATACAGAAACCTTAGGTCCAAATTGCAAATTTTTATTATCAGAATTCTTACATTCATGTTGTAAATTAGCTTTAGAAAGAACTAATCCAGAAAATAAAGAATACTTTTCTAAAGATTTAACCATTGAAAAATTTCTTCATTGTTTTCTAAATTCTCAAGGAATGACTTATCAGGAAGAAATTGTTTTTTGCACTAATTATGCAAATGCAATTCATAAAATGCTCTATGATTCAAAATAATAACGAGAGGACCCTATCTTCTTTTTGAAAAAAAGAAGCAAAAAGACGGCGAATCCTCTAATACATGAAAACCGATGGTTCCCACCATCCCAAAGTCCGATTTAACTTTACATTTTTGCCTTCGGCATCGTTGCACTAAAATGTAATCCCTGCAAGTATTCGGGAGAAACTAACAGCAGATTAAGCGGTTCCAAAACCTTGCAGGTTTTTCCACCCATATTTTTGCTTCGCAAAAACACTCGGGGTCGTTTCACTCCGCCCGAGCCCTACGGGTCGCTTAATCGCGATGTTATACGCAATTAAATTTTCACTCTTTCTAAATATCATTCTTCTTTTAGAAAAAGAAGCAAAAGAGGGGGAGTCCAGGTGCTACGCACATTTACACTCACAACTTCGTTGTTCGAAATTTATTAGAGGGGGCTTTTAGTCCTTCGGACATTTTCACTCCCTTCGGTCGATATTTTTATAGGTGGGGCGAGAATGTTTAATGTTCCCAAGGAAAGAATCCAAGAACAGAATTATTTAATTCGTCTCTAAGTTGAGGCCATTGAGGTAAATGAGAATCCATCAAATTGAAAAATTTATCTGTATGATTTTTTTCTTTAAAATGAATCATTTCATGTAATAAAACATATTCTAAGCATCTAAGTGGATTTTTTGCAAGTTCCAAATTCAACCATATTCTTTTATCTTCAGCGTTACAAGTTCCCCATTTTGTTTTCATCTTTTTAATAATAACTTCATTAACTTTAACTCCTGAATTCTTTTCCCATCTTTCTATAAGTTCAGGAATCTGTTTTTTAAGTTCTGCTCGATAAAAACTTTCAAGCATTTTCTCTTTTTGTTCTCTTGACATATTAGGCTTAACATACAAATCAATATGAGTTTTCTTTTTTATTTCAACTCTAGGCTTATTTTCTGTATCAATTACATTCAATCTATACCTATTGCCTAAAAAATAATGACTTTCTCCAGAAATAAATTCTCTTTTAGTTTGTCTTTTTTGTCTCTCAAATTTCGCTTTTTGTTTTTTAATCCATGGAATTTTAGAAATTATGAATAATCTAATAGATTCATCATTCATCTTTTTTGGAGCTGCGACCCTTATTCTACCTTGAGGAGGATAAACTCCCAAGTGCATATTTTTGATATTCTTCTTTACAGTTTGCACTTGTAAACCGCAAATCTGCATATTATCAAGACTGGTACTCACTTTGAGCCTCCGCAATTTTGAAGACTTTCTCAACATTTTCGTCATCATCAATATCATATTTTGAAAGAGCTTTCTTAATCCCAATTCGGATTTTTTTCTCTTTCATTTTATTGCCTTTCCAACTATCTTGTTTTGATTTTAAAATATTTTTATGGATAGAAACCGCAATATTTTCATCATTATCTAAATTATCATATAAAGAACGCATTGCATTTGTTTCAATTGAGTCGGGATATTTTGTTTTCCCTGTATCTCTTACTCTCTTTATAAGTTCAGCAATTTTCTTTAAATAATTAGCATAATCAATCGCTTTCTTTTTTCTATCAATTATTAATTCATCTAATAAGAAAGACATCCTTTCATAATATTTTGGATTAGTTGGTTTTTCTTCAATAATCAATCTACGAACATTATTTTCAATTGCTTCTGCTACTGCTTGTTTATTCTTTTTAATATTATCAGGCAAATCATTAACTGCATCTATTCCTTTTCTAATTATTAAATCAACAAGAGTCATATCTTCAAATGCTGAGATTGTTTTGCTTTCTTCAGCATCAATATATGAATCAATTAAATGCCTCATTGCTGGCTCATAAGCTTTCAAGTCAATATAATCTCCGCTAGCAAGCTTTACTTCTAGTCTTACCCCTTCATAATATTTTACTTCTTTTTTTATTTTTTCAATTTCTTGTTTAGTATATCCTGCCTTTGCCATTTCGTTTGCAAGATTTGAAAATGATCTTACTAACTTTGAAGTAAGTTTGTATAATGCAATTCTCTTTTGTTCGTTATTTTTCAAATCATCAGGATTTTCTGTATCCCCACAGAAGAATTCTATAAAAGCAAGTGTATCTTTTGGAGGTTTAACTGGTTCGCACAATACTTTGATTGCCTCTCTTGAATCTTCAAGTTTTTCTTTTGATTTTTCAAGTCTGTCTTTAAGTAAACCTGCAACATCATCTTTATCAAATCCTTCAAATGCTTCAGAAGTATAATCAGTTACTGCCTTGTTTAAACTCTTGAATAAATCTTTATAATCAATTATATATCCATAATCTTTATCTTCAGAATCAAGCCTGTTTACTCTACAAATTGCTTGAAATAATCCATGATCTTGCATACTTTTATCAATATAAAGATATGTTGCTGGTGGAGCATCAAAACCAGTCAATAGTTTATCAACCACAATAAGAAGTTTCATCTGGTGTGGTTCTTTAATGAATTTATCTTTTATGATTCTTTCAAAAGTTTCTGCATCCTTAATATCTGAATAAATAGTTTTATAGAATTTTATCATGTCTTGATATATTTGATATTTCTGAATGTTTTCTGTATCTTCATCCATATCAACAGTTTCTCCTTTAACAGAACTGATATCTCCCCCGTATGATGAGATAATTGCACATTTTTTTAATCCATTTTTTTGAAATAATTCATAATATTTGCAAGCTTGATAAATGCTTCCTGCGACAAGAATTGCGTTTCCTCTTCCGCTGATTAATCTGTCTTTTGTTTCCATATCAAGCATAATATCTGCAACAATTCTGTTTAATCTCGCTTGAGAACTCAAAACTTTTCTCATTGTTCCCCATTTCTTTTTTAGCTCAACTTTAGCAAAATCATTTAATCCTCTAGTTTTTGCTTCAAACCATTGATCAATCTTATTTTGAGAATTTATTTTTTGGTCAATTTCTCTTGCTTCGTATTGCAAATCAAGAACAACTTCATCTTCAACTGCTTCATCATATTTGTAAGTATGAATATATCTTCCAAATGTTTCTATACTTCTTTTTTTCTCGCTTTTTAGAAGTGGTGTTCCTGTAAAACCAATAAAGGTTGCATCAGGCAATATTTCAGTCATTGCTTCGTGCAATTTCCCAGATTGTGTTCTATGACATTCATCTACAAAAACATAAATATCTCCTTTTGCTTTAAAGTTTTGAGGGAGACTTATCTTAATCTCTTCAAGATATTTTTCAAAATCTGTTTCTGTGCTTCTACCAAATTTATGAACTAAAGAACACATAAGCCATGGTAATGTATTGTTTAATTTATTGATTAAGTCTCTCCCACTTTTAGTTCTATAAATTTCTTCATTTACTCCCATAAAGAATTTTTCAATCTGACCGTCTAATTCTTCCCTGTCTGTTATGATTAGAACCCTTGAGTTTGTGATGTTTTCTCTTATCCATTTAGCAAGCCAAATCATGGTTAAGCTTTTTCCAGAGCCTTGGGTATGCCAAATTATTCCGCCTTCTTTTTTCTTGAGGTGTTTTTGTGCTGCTTTTACTCCAAAATATTGATTATGTCTGCAAATCTTTTTGATTCCTGCATCAAAGACTATAAAATTGTGGATTAGTTCAAGAATTCTTTCTTTTTCGCAAATGGAGAGGAGATATTTATCTAATTTATTCTTTATGTTTTTGTTTTCTTTCCAGTTCAGATAATATTTTTCAGGAGTGAGAATTGTTGCATATCTTAATCCTTCTGTATCATTTCCAGCCATAACTAATTGGATTGTGCTAAAGAAATTTTGAATAAATGTGTTTTTTTGATTGTCCAAGTTTTGTCTTATACCTTCTGTAATTGAAACAGTGCTTCGTTTTAATTCTAAAACTCCAACAGCAATTCCGTTGATGTAGATGACAACATCAGGTCTCTTATTATGTTCTCCTTTGATTGTGACTTCTTCAGCTATTGCAAAATGGTTTTTCTTTATATTTGTCCAATCAATTAAATGAACAGTCTTTTTATTTTCTCCAACATTTTCTCTGACCTGGATTCCATATCTAAGCATTTCATAGACTTCTTTATTGAGATCATAAAGCCCTTTGTTCTGTGCTTTTGCCGCCTTATTTAATTCATATAATGCTTTTTTGATTAAGTTTTCAGAATATTTCTGTTTTTTGAGGAATTTGATTAAAAGTTCTTCTTCAATATTTGAGTTTGTTCTTTCTTCCCAGTTTCCTAAATAATCATAATCCAGCTTATCTTTATCAGTAAATAGCTTTATGACTCTGTCTTGAGTCTTTCTTTCAATTTGTGCGACATTCATTTCCATTTTAATCTTATCCTGCCTGTTAATAATTGTTGCATCATACCTTCTTTAATCATTTGGTATTTATTACGCTTTTGTTCTAATTGTTCGATTTCAGAGTCCATATCTGAGAGGATTGAAGCGATTGCGGATTGTTCCTTTTGATCATTTGGGATTTTTAACTCAAATTCTTGAAATGTGGGTAACCTCAAAGAATCAACTGTTGCTTTAACAGAGTTTTTTGTTGCCTGTTTATGAAAATCATAAAGCATATAGTAATAAATGAATTTCCCAGAAATTTCTCTGCCAAAATTACTTATTTTATACACTCTTTGATGATAGTCGAATTTTCCATTAATATAATGGAATATGCTACCAACTCCACCTTCTCCAGGCACAAGTATTGCTTCACCATCAAATGAATAAGAATTTATTCTCTCGACATTTTGTGACCTTACAAAGAAAGGATATGAAGCTTCTTCAATTTTATCTTCATTATTTTTCTTGCCAGTTTTAATGTCAGTAAAATCTCCCAACTTCTTCTCTTCCCATTCTCCACTAAACCCTGGCAGTCTTTTCTTTCCTGTCAAGAGTTCCTGCATTGCTCCTTTTTTGATGTCTTTCTTTTTTGAGATGAGTTTGTTGAGGTGTTGGATTAATTCATCAGTTTGTGAGAGGGCGGTTGCGATTGCTGATTGTTCTTGTTTTGACTTTGGGAGGGCAACTTTTGTTTTTCTGAATACATCCATCCCTACAAGATTTTTCATAGCTCCTCCTTGAGTGCTATCAATTATTTTATCCTGAAATTTTTCCCAATCAAAATATTGAAAGAAATAATCTTTATCAATAATGGACGAGTTTAACCTAATAATCAAAAGAGCTTGATTAATTATTCCTTGTGGGGCATTTTTAGGTATTAAATATATTCTTCCAATCGTGCCTGAACAACTCACTATAAAATCTCCAGATTTGACTTCAAATCTTTTTAATTCCATAAATTTATTTTGATCAATATAATAGTCTCCAAGTTCTATGTCTCTGTAAATTGCATTTTTTTGTTCATAAACTTTTAGACCTCTTTTTACAAAAAACTCTTTTTTAAGTGAACCACCAAAAGGTCCTCTAATTAATCCATCAGATTCTGTTAGTTCTGAAAGAGTACCATCTTCCCAATCTTCAGGTATAACTCCTATTTCAGTTTGCTTGTATCCTTGTGGAATTGTTTCAGTCGTCATATTAGTCTACCTTCGTTAAAAAGACAAATAACAAATTGCCTTCTTTGTATTTAATTGGATGGATATTAACTAATATTTTATCTTGTTTTAACTCGTTATTAGCAGTTGTTTCAATTGTTACTGCCATATCACTTTTAAAATTGTAAACTGGATTTATAGTCTGGTCATCTTCAATCCCGTAAATAATACAATGTCTTGTTAACTTATCGACATCAATATATTTCTTAATAGTAGGAACTAAAGTATTCTTAGCAAATTCTGTGGGTTTAGGATTGTAAGCACTCGCTGATTTAAATTCTAAAATATCCTCATTAGTAGTCAATCCATCTGTTTTTTGAAATTCATATTCAATATCTGGCAGAAACGAATCTAATAGATATTCAAAAATATAATTAAAATGTTTGGATTTTATACAAGATTGCATTAGATGGCAAAAAGAAACTTTTAGACTTAGTTTTAATTTTGCACTTTGAGCATCTTGGATTTTATTGATGAAATTAGATGTTAATTCCTCGAAGTTATGACATAAATTCAGATTATTATATATAATTAAATTTCCTATTCTAAAACTCTCCTTGCTTGCATCTTCTCCTGCATGATATACTTCGTATCTTGTATTATTGAATATTGCATCGTTGATTTTTATTAATAAAGTCTGCTTTGGTTTTATGACTGGAGAATATTTAGTTGAAAATAAGATGTTATACCTTGGATGTGTTTTCCTTATTATTACCTCTTCTTCGTTTCCTTTAAATTCAGAAACAGAGTTTTCATCTTCAACATAACGATACTTATCATCTTTCATAAATTTACTTAATCCTTCGGTGCTTGGAATCAATAAGTTAAATCTCTTCTTGTACTCATCTAGTTTTTCTGTTTCAGTTACAAAAAAATCATAAAATTTAGGATAATCTAAGGCTTTTCCATAAACGAATACTTTTGAGATTGTCCCTTCCTCTTTTCCTAAAATAATTTTTCCAGAGTGACTTATTTTACGCTCATCAATCATGCTTTTAAGTTGATCATTATCCAAGTTAATCTGCACAGGAATACTAATTGCATCTAATTCTATGTTTAAACAAATATTGCCTAAAGATTCCCAACCAATGTCTTCAATCTCAATGCCCCAGAATTTAGCATGACCTTTGCTGAATTTTCTGCTTTGCTCATAAGCCAATAATTTTAAAATACCCTCTTCCTTTTTGATTATATCTGCTCGCACTATATTTTTTGAATGTAGTATTGTTTGTACAGATACAACTTTATCTTCAACCTCTGCCAGAGAAGGTCCTTTTTTACAATGAACAATAACAAACACATCATTTAATTGTAAAACTGCAAGAATGAACTTTTCTTTCTCCCTTGATCTTGAATTTAAGACAGCCCTATATTCATTTATTATATCTTCAACTTCTGATTCTTTCTTATCTGGATAGCTTGAAAAAACTAGGTTTAACCATTTCTTAACAGATGGATTTTCGGGAGATAAATCTTGTAGATTTCGTTTTTTCCCAATTATTTTATCCTCCAGACTTCTGATTAATTCTCTAATACTTTTATCTTCTTCCACTTCATTAGAAAGTAAAATATCCTCTGCTTCTTTCTCTGGTTGATTTGCAAGTTTTTCCCAAAAGTATATCTTTGCCATCCTACAACTCAAACCCCATATTCTTCAAATGACCTTCGACCTTCTTGCTCAATTCTTCAACTTCTTTTGTGAGTTCAGGAAGTGGTGCTTCATATCTTTCAGCTAACTCCTTAATTCTACCAGCTAATTTCTGCGAAATTCGTTCCATCTCGCTTTTAACTGCATTCCGAAGTGTTGTCATCCATTTATCATCAACAACTAAAACCTTAATCTCTTCTTCAGTCAAAGTATTATATTTCTTTAATAACTGCCTATCAAGAGTTTCTTCTGCTTCTTTGATTTGTTTCTTCAATACACTTTCCTTCTCAATCAAATCAAGATATTCTTGAAGAATTTTTAATTCGTCCAAATACTCAGAATCTCCTTTAATTTCTTTGATTCTTTTGTTCAAATCGTTTTTAGTGATTTTTCCTGCATCACTTCGAGCATCAGCAAATAAGTCATCTTCTCCTGAATGTTCTTCTTCCAAACTTTCTTTATTCTGAGAAACTTCTTCAAGCTCATTTTTTAGATTATCAATATTTTCTTGTTCAGCAGAAAAATATCTTTTTATAACAATCTCTTTAGGAATTAAATCACAATCCCAGCCTGTTTCTTTTCCTTTCTTATTTTTTAGAATATTAATTTCAACTTTCCAACCACCAAAGACAACCATATAAGCATCATCCTGCATGGTTTCAGCCCAATAATTCATCAAATGCTGATAAACTTCATACTTATCAATCAAATCAAGTTTAGCAAACGAATTCAAAATATCTTCTGATATAGTAAAAATTAATTCTTTAGGTTTATCTGCTATCTTCAAAGCTTTCAAAACTTTAACATTTCTGTTCTCCCATTCATCAAATACTAACTCGATTTTTTTAGAATATGCAATAAACTCAGGATGAGCAAATATGGAAGATTTAACCTTTTCATGTTCTATTTTAATCTTTACATATCCATCTCTTGAAGTAGCAAACAGTTCATTTTGAAGAGTAGGATACACTTTCCAATATTCTCCTAAAGCTTCAACATCTTTTTTAGGAATGTCTCCTTTCAAATGCGCGTCAATATCTTGCATGTCTTCTTCTTCTTGGCTGTCAATATATCGAGGAATATTTAGATTATAATCGTTTTTCTCATTGCATATTTCAGTATGTGCAACCATCCTTGAATATTTTGGAAGTTCAAGCTGTTTGTTAAATACATCAACAATCTTATGAATATCTCTTGAACGTAAACGGTTTTTATTTCCGTCTTTATAGTATCCTTTGCTTGCATCTATCATAAAAATACCTTTTCTATTTTCAGCATTTTCTTTATCTATAATTATTATACAAGCAGGAATTCCAGTTCCAAAAAACAAGTTAGCAGGAAGTCCAATAATTCCTTTAATGTATCCTCTTTTGATTATGTTCTTTCTTATCTGTCCTTCAGCATTTCCTCTAAATAATACGCCATGCGGCAATATTACTGCTGCTTTTCCAGTACTCTTAAGAGACCTAATCATATGCAACAAGAAAGCATAATCCCCATTTTTCTTTGGAGGAATTCCAAAACCTTCAAATCTTCCGAATTCATCATTATCTGCATCTAATCCATTACTCCAATTTTTACTGGAAAATGGAGGATTAGCTACTAAATAATCAAATGTCTTTAAGCCACCATCTGGATTTTTAAAATGAGGAGCAGAAAGAGTATTTCCCCTCCAAATATCAGCAGTAGGATTATTATGTAAAATCATATTCATCTTAGCCAAACCACGAGTTGCAACATCATTTTCTTGACCGTAAATAGTAATTCCATGTTTTGTTTCAGAAGCTGCTTTCAACAATAATGAACCTGAACCACAAGTTGGATCATAAACTGTTTTTGCCTGACTATCTGCTTTTTCTATTTCAATAACTTTTGCCATGATTCTTGAAACTTCAGCAGGAGTATAAAATTGACCTTTACTTTTTCCTGATTCTGTTGCAAAATGTCTCATTAGATATTCATAAGCATCTCCAAGCAAATCATCATCTTCTGCTCTATTCTTACTAAAATCTAAAGCAGGATTTTCAAAAATTGCAACAAGATTTGAAAGCCTATTCTGCATATCTTTTCCACTTCCAAGTTTGTCTGAATCATTAAAATCTGCAACATCAATAACTCCTTTTAATTCATTAGATTCTGCAAGTTTAGAAATAATTTTATTCATTCCATCGCCGATTTCAGCTTTTCCTTTCAACTTTATCATATCATCAAAGCTTCCACCATTAGGAACATCAATTAAAAATTCTTGATCGGATTTTGCTTTATCAGAAACATATTTTACGAATAAAAGAACTAAGACATAATCTTTATACTGTGAGGCATCCATACCACCTCTTAATTCATCGCAACTTTTCCAAAGAGAGCTGTATAATTCACTTTTTTTTACTGCCATATTATTCTCGCCCCCTCTTCTTTAGTTCTTCTTCCATACACTTTTCAAATTGACGAGATACAATCCAACCCTCATGTTTACAGAGTTCTCTATATTTATCATATAATTTCGTATTAACTTTCAATGTGATATTTTTACTTTCTTCCATTCTCGCCCCCTCTGATGATTAGACTAAATATAAATAACCGCACATATTTATAAATATTGCTATAATACAATGTTCTTTTAGAAAAAGAACCAAAAGTAAAAGCCCCCTCTTTTTTCTTTTTTAAAAAAAGAAACAAAAAATCTGGACTCCCCCTCGTCCTTCGGACATATAGTCTCCTACGGAGAAATTTATTATCGTGAAAATTTAACTGAGCCTTCGGCTTTTTTTCTTGCAGAAAAAACGTATAACAGCGATTAAGAGGAAATTTCCTGCTGAAATTTCCCAAATTCGCTTCGCGAACTTCTCTTAATCGCGATGTTATGTGCAATTTTTGGCGGCGGCTAGAAGAAACTTTTATTAATCCTGCTTCCTTTATTTATTAACTATGACCAACATTATTATCATTCATGGTACTGGCGGAAATCCCAACGGAAACTGGTTTCCTTGGCTTAAATCTGAACTTGAAAAAATAGATTGTAGAGTTTTCGTCCCAAAATTTCCTCTTCAAGAAAATCAATCGTTAGAAAATTGGCTCAAAGTTTTCAAAGATTATGAGCAATACTTGGACGAAAACTCTATTGTTGTTGGTCATAGTCTCGGACCTGCATTTTTGTTAAGTGTTCTTGAAAATCTACAACACCCAATCAAAGCAGCATTTTTTGTTGCTGGTTTTACAGGTTTGCTGAATAATCCTGACTTTGATGAACTTAATAAAACATTTACTACCAAAAGCTTTGATTGGGATAAAATCAAGAACAATTGCAAGAGATTTTATGTAATCAATTCCGATAATGACCCTTATGTTCCTCTTGAAAAAGGAAAATCTCTTGCTCAAAATTTAGACACGGAATTGATTACTATCAAAAATGCAGGTCATATTAATGAGGAAGCAGGATTTACTGAATTTGAGTTTCTTCTTGATAAAATAAAGAATGAATTATAACGCCGCCGCCAAAAACTGTCCCTTCGGTCGTTCGCCTTGCAGGCTCACCACATAACAAGGGATAAAAGGAAATTTCCTGCTGAAATTTCCCAAATTGCCTTCGGCAACTTCTTTTATCCCTAACGTTCAAGGAAATCACAGATGAGTCTAAAGCCCCCGACCACCCGCCCCAAAATAGTCAAATCAAAGATTTGAAATTATCATTAGAGACTGCGTGCAAAACAAAAAGTAAGGAGAGGATTCAGTATTCTCTTTCTACAGTCAATAAAGGATGCAAAGCTTCATATTCTGGAGAACCTTTTTTGTAAACAATTGAATCCTCAATATTTGGAACTTGGGAACCATTTCCATAAGCAAATCTCTTCATAACAATTCCATCTATGTAGATTTTATTATCACTATAGTGGGGCTCAATCACTACTTTTTCGGCAGTTGTCACAAAAATTGTTGGTTGTCTTTCGGAATCACTTTTTTGCTCGTTATTCGTTTCATGGTTACATCCTGTAAAAGCCATAGCCCCTGCTAAAACAATTGATGCCAGTGTGTTTTTTGTTTTCATGTTTAATACCTCCTTGCAATTATTTTGTAACTTTATAGTAGTGTAGTGTTAGAGTAATATTTAAATATATGTGGTGTTATACAATACCACATGATGCTTGAAAATCTGAAAGAACTCGGTCTGAGTGCGGGACAAATTAAAGTATATTCTGCTGTTTTAGAGTTAGGTATATCTACACTTAACAAAATACAAGAAAAAACAGGTATAGAGCGCAGAAATATATATGACATTTTAAACAAGCTCATAGAAGCAGGGCTTATTTCATACACTATTGAAAAAGGAAAAAGAACATACCAGTGTACGCATCCAAACAAACTTCTTGAAGAAATTAAAGATAAGGAGAAAAAGTTAAAGAATCTTGAAAGCCAAATTCCTGCTATAAAGGATCTTTTTGATCTCTCCAAACCAGAAATAAAAGCGGAAGTTTTTAGGGGAACTGAAGCAATTAAATCTCTTTTTGACGAAATACTTGAATACAAAGAATCTTATTGGTTAGGAGGAAATAGCTTTGAGGAATACAAAGCAGTTCCTGATAGTTTGCAAGTTTGGTTTGGACATTGGATGAATCAGAGAGTTGAAAAAAAACATGTGATGAATGATTTAGTCAGTCAGGGTACTTTTCTGAAAGGTTTAGAACCCAATAAAATAAGCAAACATAAAATTGCTTATTATAAGTATTGTTCACTACCAAAAGACCTTTATGTGCCGATGGTAATAATAATTTTCGGCAATAAAGTTGCACAAATCTTATGGGGAAAACAATCCTTTGCTTTCGTATTAGAATCTGATAAAATAAAGGAAAGCTTTATGAGATATTTCAATCATTTCTGGAAAAATCCTTACTAAAAATAAAACAACGCGCGCCGCCCCACCATCCAAAAATTCCAAATTAACTCTGCGGTGCTCACTTCGTTCCGCTCCTCGCCATGTCTTGCAGACTTTCGCCTTTGGCTCAGGACAGATAACAGTGATTATCTGGGATTTTCCTGCAAAAAATCCTCAAATTTCACTTCGTGAAACTTCAGATAATCGCGATGTTGCTTGGCTTCGCCCAAAGAAGAAAAATTTATAAGTAACCATTCATCTTTTATTATATTATGAAAAAAGAAATTATTATTGGTGTTTTTGTCGGATTAATTTTAGGTTTAGTAATTGGATTTTTTATCTTTTCTCCAAAAACACCTATTGAAAATTTAAAGTTAAAAATTTGTCCAGATGCATGGTATGATGATCAAATGCCAACAATAATTGGAAGTAATAATCCTCCTTCACAATATTTCATTATAGATGGTGAAAGAAGAGAACTTTCTGAGTTTGATGTGGATTGGATAAAAGAAAATTGTGAAGTTAATGAACCAACTGTTGTTCAATAAATCTTTCTTCTTTTCCCACCCTAATTTACTGCACCTAAAACTCAAAATCCTTTGGATTTTGCCACGCCTTGCAGGCTCTCCTCCTTTCAGTCGTCGGGTCACTTAACAAGGATTATACGGTTCAGCCCTCGGCTCGGGCTTCACCCAAATTTTTCTTCCACTTCGTTACAGAAAAACTTCTTATATCCCTAACGTTAGTTTCAATTTTTGAGAATGCCTACAAGTTAGAGTTAAAACAAAGAAATAGGAAATAATATTTTTTCTCCCACCCAATAGGAGAGACGCGCGCAGTTGCTTCGCAACATTTAGTCTTGACTTCGTCAAGAAATTTTATTTGGCACTTTTCCAAAAAAGTTTAGATAACTTTTTAAATAAGTTATTCTATTTGTATTTATTATGATAGAGTTTGCAGAATTCAAAAAATTTTTCCTATTTAACTTAATTGGAGCGTTAGTTATTTCTGCAATCGTTGCAGTAGTTACTGTTCTTATTGGAGAATTTAATGAAACTGCTGCAAGAGTTTTATTCACTCTATTGATGGTCATTGTTCATTCGTTAATTGCTCTTGCTTTTATATGGGACGACACGAGACAAAATACTTTTGATAGACTTGCATTTTTTACTAACATCTTATTTTTAATTATTGTTGTTAGTTTTATTACTTCTATTCTTGGAATTTGGGAAGTACTTCCCGGAGAAATGGTTTGGAATCTATATCAAACTTATTTTGTAGTTGGATTTGCATCACTACACTCAGATATTTTATCTAAAGCTTTGAAAAGAGAAAAATATCTTGATATGATAGTTTACTTAAACTATGTATTTATTGCAATAGTTGTTTCGATGTTAATGCCTGTTATTTATATCGATAATGCCTTTAAGGTTCTAGGAGAGGTATATTATCGATTTTTAGGTGCAGCTGGAATTATTGACGGAACATTAAGTATTTTGGCAATAATATTCTATAAACTTTATATGCACAAACATCCTGAAGAACAAAATACTTTGGCTGGTGGAGTACAATCAAGAAAAACACAAAAGAAAGGACTAAGTATCTGGGTTTGGATTTTAATAGCATATTTACTTCTTCAAGTAGTTTTACCATTACTTTTTTATGGTGGATTTTGGTTATTCAATAGATAAAAGTACCATTTCTTTTTAGAAAAAAAGAAACAAAAAAAGTGCGCGTCTCTCTAATACATTGCCCACCCAAAAAATATTATTTCAAATTAATACAAACAGCATTCTCAAAAACTTTGATTTTTTGCCTTCGGCATCGTTGCACTAAAAATCACCCAACTTTGTTTGGTTGGTTGCCATAATGGCTTGTTTCCAAGTTGCCCATGACTTTCTAAATATTCCTTTATCATTATGTTTCTTTAGATTTTTAGCAAGGAAAGTTTTTGTCAAAGGGTCTGAAGTATATCCTGAACCTATTTCTTCACCATAAATTTCTTTTAACTTTTTCATTTCTTTTTCTCTTGTGTTTTTTGCTAGGATTGATGCGGCAGAAACTGATATGTGGTTTTGGTCTGCCTTGTGTTGACATAAGATTTCCAAGTTTGAAAGATTGTCTATCTTTGTTTTCAATAAATCTTGCCATTTTATTATGCTTGTTGAAGGACAATCGACAATTACTCTTATTTTCCCATAACCTTTGTTTATTTTGTTTATTATTTTTGCACAAGCAATTGCTTCAATTTCGTTTAAATTAGTCCCTTCTTTAATCAATTTATCTATTTGCTCGGGTTTCACAATAACTACCTCAAATGCTTCTATTTTTTCCTTAATTTTGTCTACAAGGAACTCCCTTCTTTTTTCTGTTAATTGTTTGCTATCTCTTACCCCGAGCTTTCTTAGTCCTGTTGAATGTTTGTTGTCCATTAAAACTCCAGAGAGAATCATTGGGCCTATCACCGGACCTCTGCCTGCATCATCAATTCCTAGTTCGAGCATTAGGTTTCCTGTTTGATAAACTTTATAAATTTAATTCTGGTGGAGTTCCTATAGCGCGGTGGAGCAGTCTGGAGTGCTCGCGAGGCCCATAACCTCGAGGTCGCGTGGTTCAAATCCCGCCCGCGCTATTTCTCTCTATCAAAAACCTTAAAACCAAATAATTCTACATTTTAAGGAGGGTTACACGAAGGAAACCTTAGTGTCCTCGTGCCTCGGTCGCATAGTGGTTATTGCACCGGATTGCTAAGCAGAACTGTCCAGCGGGGTTCCGCACCTCCAGCGACCAACTGCAGTGAAGATCCGGGCCCTTCGGGGCTCGCAGGTTCGAATCCTGCCCGAGGCGTTCCTGATGCCTGCGCGGAGAGGTGCAGCTATGAGCCCGGGAAGTATGAGGACTTGTTTGAATAAACTGCCCGAGGCGTTTTTTAGAAAATGAAAATCAAAAAAAGAAATCTTTATGCTTTAGCAATATTTTTAATAGTTTTTATTTTTGCTATAATCATAATGGCAAATTCAACCAATGTAACAAGAGTTAAACTTGAAACAAATCAAGGTGACATAGTTATAGAATTATATTCTCAAATGCCAATAACTGCGGGAAATTTTCAAAAGTTGGTTGAAGAAGGATTTTATGATGGAATTATTTTCCATAGGGTTATTGATGGATTTATGATTCAGTCCGGGGATCCGAGAGGGACTGGCTCTGGAGGTCCTGGGTATCAAATTAAGGATGAATTCACAAATTCAAAGTTGGATGAAAACCTAAGAGGCACACTTTCAATGGCCAACGCAGGACCAAACACCGGAGGAAGCCAATTCTTCATAAACTTAGTTGATAATAATTTTTTAGATGGTAAACATCCTGTTTTTGGAAAAGTTATTGAAGGAATGGAAGTTGTTGATAAGATAGCTAAAGTAGAAACAAATTCTCAAGACAGACCATTAGAAGAAGTCAAAATAATTAGTGCTTCTGTTATTTAGTTAATATCTATGTAACTAGGAATTTTGGCTCGTTACGTTTACATATTGATTAAAACTGTTAATATAGATTTGTGGATTTTTCTATTATCTTGCCTATCAATTGTAAAAAGCTTTTTGGCAAACGCAATATTTCTTGCTTAAGTAGAAGCTATTAGTTAAATTAATTATTTAAACCATTTATCCTTTTGTTTTTCAAGAGGTGAAAATGAATTCAATTTGGATTGTTTTAATTGTTGGAATTTGGTTTTTTCTTGGATATAAGATTTACGGAAGTTTTATTGAAAAGAGGCTAAGGATAAATAAAAAGAATAGAACTCCTGCGTTTACAAAAAGAGATGATGTTGATTTTTCTCCAGCAAGTAAACCTTTTCTTATTGGGCATCATTTTGCTTCAATTGCAGGAGCAGGGCCAATCATAGGGCCAATTCTTGCCATAAGTTATTTTGGCTGGCTTCCTGTTGTTCTTTGGATTTCTCTTGGAAGTGTTTTCATAGGGGCAATGCATGACTTTACATCTTTGATTGCTTCAACAAGAAACAAAGCTGAGGGAGTTTCAAGTATTGCAAAAAGAAACCTTGGCTCAAACTCTGGGATTTTGGTCGGAGTAATGATTCTTGTAACTTTGATATTGATAATAACTGTTTTTAGCGTTTCTGCAGCGGAAAGTATAATTTACAAAACCGACTTAATAATTCCTTTAATCACAATTACAGTTTTAGCAATAATTCTGGGATTTGGGGTTGAAAAATATAAATGGAATTATAAAATCGCTTCTCTCATTTCGCTTTTTTTAATACTTGCTTCAGTTTGGGTTGGGGTGCAGTTTCCTTTTGACTTTTCCTTTATTGATGAAAATATTTTGAAAAATATATTGATTACTGTAATTATTCTATATGCTGCTGTGGCTTCTGTAATTCCTGTAGGGATGCTCTTAAGACCTAGGGACTTTTTGAGTGCAATGCAGATGTCGTTAATTCTTATTCTTGGTATCTTAGGAATTATTTTTATTCAGCCTGTAATTAATGCCCCAACCTTTATCCCTAATTCAGTGTTTCCTCTATGGCCAATTTTATTCATAACTGTTGCTTGCGGAGCTATTTCTGGATTCCATGGTTTGGTTGCTACCGGAACTACAAGCAAACAATTGTCAAATGAATCTGATGGAAAAGCTGTGGGTTATGGTTCAATGATTGGAGAAGCGACTCTTGCAATTCTGGTTACACTGGTTGCTATTGCTGGTTTGACCTGGGGTTCTGGTTCGGGAAGTTTCCAGTTTGAATTAAGCAAGAGCTGGATTGTTTTATTTTCTTCTGGTTATGGGAATATTATAGGTAGTTTGGGAATCCCTTTTGTTACAATTTCTGTGGCAAGTTTGCTCGGAGCTTTTATGGTGAATCAGTTCATACTAACTTCTGTAGATACTTCAACAAGGCTAAGCAGATTTTTAATTTCAGAAACCCTTATTCCTAAACTGAGAAAAAATAAAATTTTTGTAACTTTTTTAATTTTAATTCCTGCCTGGCTTCTCGCTGTTACAAATTCTTATGAAACTCTTTGGAAACTCTTTGGAACTTCAAATCAGCTAATTGCTTCTATAACTATGATTACAGTTTCGGCTTATTTTGTTTCTAAAAAAACAAAGGTCAAATTTATTATGATTCCTGCTATTTTTGTTCTTATAACAACTCTGTCGGCTTTAATTTATCTTAGCTTTAGGCCGGAAGGATATTTTGCAACAGGAAACTATACTCTGGGGCTGATCTCTCTTGGAATGTTTGTTATTGGATTGCTTGTTGCAAAAGATGGATTTAAAAGTTTAAGGAAAAGTGTAAGAAAGCGTTAGTTTTAGTTTGAAGGAGAATTATGTTTGAATTAACTCTTTAGTAGTTATAATATGGAAATATTTATAAATTATCTTTTTCTTGGATTTTTATGAAAAATAAGACATTAAAACAAACAGCATTAGCAGGACGGCATCTTTAGCTTTAGCAGGAAGCCCTCAGGCTTCAGCTCAAGGGGTTTCAGGAGATATAAGATATCTTAATAACAATAATAGTGAAGTGAGCTACCCAGAAGTAGAATTATTCTACAACCTCCAGAACAAAGCTTCATGTTTTACCTTCGTGGATAGAAATAAGGGGGCAAGTTACTTTGGAGAAACTAACTGCACATTAAACAATGAAATTGGAAATTCAGGATTTAAAATAAATGCCCAGGCAGTTCACAGCAATTCAAACGGAGGAGTTTTCTCAGATGTAGGTATTGGTTTGGAAAGAGAACTTCCTTTCTCAGACTCTCTCCCTTTTTCGGGAGATTTAACATACTACCCCTATTTTTCAGACAATTCGCAACAGTTGGACTGGTTTGTTTCATATGATGGAAAGCTCCCATTTAATGCTGAGCTAGATTCTTTCGGAACATTTAAATATGAAAATGGAAAATTAAGGGTTGATTATGGAGAAGGTAATTTAAGAATTCCTGTTGGTGGGAAGAATAGTCCTTTCTTTTTGGGATATAGCCGCGCCTGGTTTTCAGGAGAAGGAGAAAATTTTCTTGATGCTGTTGACCATGAGAATAGATTTCAAATAGGATTTAATTTTGATTTGGGAAAGAAGCAATAAAAAGATTTTACTTAATCAATTCCCGATATCTCCTGTCTTCTTCCACTGAATATAATTCTCTTCAAGAATTTTTATTATTTCGTTTCTTTGTTCTGTCTTTCCCAAACCCTTCCAATCCAATAAAGCAAAATCAACTTCTTCTTCTGTCTTTTTTACCGCTTCCAAAACCATCTCTTTAGTTAATGGCAGAGAGTATTGTGGAATTATATGGGAAATTGCAATATTAGAATTTAATTGAATTTTGTTGAACTTTGGACAATAATGCCCTCCACCAATTGCAACTGCAATTTCATTGTAAGGATTTTCTTTATAGGATTCAATAGTTTCTCTAATTGCTTTTGCAACTACAAATCCTGCCTTCCTATCCTTATATTCTTTTTCCGTGGAGCCAATTTCTATGAACAAACAAGGCTTGTCTATTAAAGGTCCATGGTGTGTGGCTTCAAAAGTCACATGATAATCTTTCAAACCATGAGACTTAGCATTTTTTTCTAAGGATTCAAATAATTTCTTTTGAAATAATGCAGAACTTCTTCCAAACTTTCTTGTTTCACCTCCAAGAGTCGCTTGTCTTGGATTCCCAACAGCGTGAATTGTCAAAGCTTTTTCATCTTTTTTTGAAGAATGTCTTGAAGCAAAGATTATGAATTCATATTTGCTTATTTTTTCCAAGTCTAAATTTTCTGTGTAAATTATTTCGTCATCAACTAAATAAAAATCGAAAGAACTTCTATTGTTGTGGAATTGGGAAAGTTGCGTAGTTATGTTTGTCCCTGCAAGGTCCTTTTTGCTTGCCACCACCAAGTATTTTTTATTTTCCATATCTGAAATTCATTCGGAAAGATTATAAAGGTTTTTGTTGTTTTTATTCTATGGAAACATTTGTTTTGTTTTTTATTGGAATAATCTTTCTTGCAATTGGGTTTCCCATTGGAGACTACTTGGCCAAATCCACAAGAGAGGAATTAAGGAAAGGTAGGAAATGGTTCAGAATGATTATTTGGGTTAGCGTTTTAGGGGCTTTAATGAGTCTGATATTTCGAATTGACTCTCTCCTTTTTACATTTCTTTTTATTATAATTGTCACAAGCAGGAGCTTGAAAAGATAGTTAATTAAATCTGGGAATTATTGGTTTTTTATGTTTAATATAATTGGTTTAGGTTTGAATGAGAAAGGTTATAGCAGAGAAGCTTATGATGCTATAGTAGCTTCTGATGAGGTTTATATTGATAATTATACTGTTGATTTTCCTTATGATTTTAAGAAATTGGAAAAACAATTTCCAAAAAAGAAACTTTTGCAAGCAGATAGAGATTTAGTAGAATCAGATTATCTTGTAAAGAATTCAAAGAATATGAAAATTTCTCTTCTGGTTTATGGAAATCCTTTGATGGCAACCACGCATGTTTCCTTGATTGATGATTTAAAGAAAAATAAAGTCAAAGTTAATATTATTCATGGAGCTTCAATTTTGGATGCAGTTTCAGAAACTGGTTTGCAAACCTATAAATTTGGAAAAATTGCCTCAATACCAAAGCATGAAGCAGAGAGTTTCAAAAAAATAATAAAAGATAACCAAAAAATAAAAGCACATAGTTTGGTTTTGGTTGATATAGGGCTTGATTTAAGATCCTCATTAGACAGAGTTTCTGATTTTAAATCTGAAAAAATTATTCTTTGTTCTCAATTAGGTAATTTAAATAGTCAGATTTTTTATGATAAAATATCTAATTTAAAATCTAAGAAAATTAAATATCCTTATTGTTTTATAATCCCTGGAGAACTTCATTTTTTTGAAAAGGAGTTATTAGAAAACTTAAAAAAAGGAAAAGATTGATTTTAATATGGAAGATATAAATTCAATTGAAGAAAAAATTTTGGATTTTTGGAAAAGGGACAAGACTTTTGAAAAATCCTTGAAAAAAACAAAAAACAAGAAAGCCTACGTTTTTTATGATGGTCCACCATTTGCGACAGGAACTCCTCATCCGGGAACTATCTTGAGCTCTGTTTCTAAAGATGTTTTTGGAAGGTTCTGGACCATGAAGGGATTCTATGTTCCCCGGGTTTGGGGATGGGACTGTCATGGATTACCTATAGAAAACCTAGCAGAGAAAGATTTGGGAATAAATTCTAAGGATGAAATTGAAAAAATAGGTGTCAATAAATTTAATGATTTTTGTCGAAATAAAGTTTTGGGTTATGAAACTTATTGGAAAAAAATGATTTCAAGAATTGGGAGATGGGTTGATATGGATGAGCCTTATAAAACCATGGATAACGATTATATTGAATCTGTTTGGTGGGCATTTAAGAAGCTTCATGAAAAGGGATTTTTGTATGAAGGGGAAAAAGTTTTGATGTATTGCCCTCGTTGTTCAACCCCCTTAGCAAAAGCGGAGATTGCGATGGATAATTCTTACAAAAACGTTGAAGAAGAGTCAATTGTTGTAAAATTTAAACTTAAGAATGAGGATGCCTATGCTCTTGCTTGGACAACCACTCCTTGGACCTTGCCATCAAACTTGGCGTTATCTGTTAATCCAAATTTAGATTATGTTTATCTCAAGGACAAATCTGATGGAAGTGTTTATATTTTGGTTAAAAATTCCATCAAACAATTTTTCAAAAATCCAAATGAATATGAAATTATAAAAAAAGTTAAAGGAAAATCTTTGGAAGGTAAGAAATATGAGCCTTTGTTTAACTATTTCAAAAATCATGATGCTTTCAAAATAATTCTTGGAGATTTTGTAAGCTCTGAAGAAGGGACGGGAATTGTCCATACTGCTCCTGCATTTGGAGAGGAAGATTATGAAGTCTCAAAAAAATATGGAATTGGAATTGTACAACCTGTTGATGAAAAAGGGAAATTCACAAAAGAAGTTAAGGATTTTGAAGGAATGTTTGTCCATCATTCAAATAAGAAAATTTTAGAACATTTGAAGGAAAAAGGAAAGGTGGTTGCTGTAAGAAAAATAAAACATGAATATCCTTTTTGCTATCGTTGTGATACTAAACTAATTTACAGGGCTGTTCCTGCGTGGTTTGTCAACATCCAAAAAATTAAACCAAGACTTATTAAACTTTCAAAAAAAATAAACTGGCATCCTGGATTTTTGAAAGAAGGCAGGGTAAAGAATACATTTGAATCTGCTCCTGATTGGAATATTTCTAGGAATAGGTATTGGGCTTCTGCAATGCCTGTCTGGGTTTCTAAAGATGGAGAGAAATTAATAATCGAAAACATTAGCGAATTGAAAAAATATGCAAAGAACCTTAATTCAAAAAGGAAGATTGATTTACACAAGGATTTCTTGGATAAAATAATTCTTGAGAAAGATGGAAAAGAGTTTAGGAGAGTTCCAGAGGTTCTTGATGTTTGGTTTGATTCAGGGGCTATGACTTTTGCGCAGTTCCATTATCCTTTTGAAAACAAAGCGTTCTTTGAAAAGAATTTTCCAGCACAATTTGTTGCAGAATATATTGGGCAAATTAGGGCTTGGTTTTATTATATGATTGTACTCTCTGTTATTTTGTTTGATAAGATTCCTTTTGAAAATGTTTTGACAACTGGAAATTTGCTTTCTGCTGATGGGCAAAAAATAAGCAAGAGCAAGAAAAACTATACCGATCCTTACGAACTTATAGAAAAATATGGAGTTGATGCTTTGAGGTTTTATCTTATGTCCTGCCCAGTTATGAATGCTGAGGATTTTAATTTTATGGATTCTGGAGTTGAAGAAGTTTATAAAAAAATAATTCTTCTTTCCTACAATACTTTAAAATTTTATGAATTGAATAAATCAAATTCTAAAAATTCAAAACCAAAATTCAAAGATTTGACAGATAAATGGATTCTTTCAAGACTTAATGAAACTGGAATTGCTGTAAATGATTATCTTGAAAAATATGATACAATAAAAACATGTAATGAAATAAAAAGATTCATTGATGATTTATCAACTTGGTATGTTCGTTTAAATCGAGAAAGAATTTCTGATGAAGATAATGCCAAGAATGTGTTGAAATATGTTTTGAATAATTTTTCAAAAATAATTGCATCTATTTTGCCCTTTACGGCAGAAAAACTATTTCAAGGCTTAAATGGAGAAAAAAATTCTGTGCATTTAGAAGAATATCCTAAATTTTCAAAGAAAGAAATCAACTCAAAGGTTTTGAAAGATATGGAATTAATTCGGGAAGTTGTCTCTAAGGGATTGAAAGAAAGAGATAGAGAAAAAATTGGATTGAAATGGCCCTTGCTTGAGGCCATAATTTCAGGCAAGCAATTTGGACTTGGAAAAAACGAAAAAGAGATAATTATGGAACAATTAAATGTGAAAAAGGTTTCATACAATAAAAAAGATGTGGAATTAGAGGTTAATTTGAATACTCAACAAAACAAGGAATTAGAGGCTGAAGGATATATGAGGGAGTTGAGCAGGCAGGTTCAATCACAGAGAAAAAATCTAGGCTTGAATAAGGGGGATATCATTGAACTTAAGATTTTTGTCGATGAGGAATTTAAAAAAATGCTCAGATCTCAGGAATCTAGCTTGAAAAATAGAACTAATTCTAAAAAACTAGAAATTCTCTTAAGTGGAGAAAAATCTAAGGAAAGTTTTAAAAATAGTATTAACTTCAAAATAAGAAATAAAGAGGGTGAAATGGCCATAATTACCAAAAAGTGATACTCTAATTTCACTCTTCTATTATAACAATATTTAAAAGTAAAAAACACAAAAAAGATACATGATAGTTAAGGAAGAATTTTTAAGTAGATTAAGGAAAATTTTTGATTTGAACTTATATGAAGTCAAGGTTTGGACGGCTTTGCTTTCTCGTGGAACATCGACTGCAGGAGAATTAAGCAGTATTTCTAATGTTCCTCGTTCCAGAACTTATGATATTCTAGAGAGTTTGGATAGGAAAGGTTTTGTTATAATGAAACTTGGAAAACCCATCAAATTTGTTGCTCTTAAGCCAGAAGAAGTTATAGAAAGAGTTAAGAGAAATTTGCTTAAACACACTCAGGAAAAAACGAAAAGGCTTGAGACCTTGAAGAATGATGAAGTTTTGGAGGAATTGAATGGTTTGTTTACACAAGGAATAAAATTTGTTGAGCCAAATGATTTATCTGGAAGTTTAAAGGGAAGACAAAATATTTACAATCAAATTGACATGATGGTGCGTTCTGCAGAAAAATCTGTTACAATTGTTACAACAAGGGATGGCTTAATCAGAAAGATTGAGGCTTTGTATCCAAGTTTAGAAAAATGTAAGAAACGGGGTGTGAAAGTTAGGATTGGTGCGCCAATTGATAGTAAGAATATAAAGATTGCAAAAGAGCTGAAGAAAGTAGCAGAAGTTAAGAACTTGGATAAGATAAAGGCAAGATTCATAATTGTGGATTCAACTCAAATAATGTTTATGCTTCTTGATGATGAAAAGTTCCATCCAAACTATGATACAGGAGTTTGGATAAATACCGACTTTTTTGCACAAGCTCTTGAGCAACTATTTGAATTGGCTTGGAAAGGTTTGAAGAGTGTTTAAGAATTTTTTTTCTAACCAATTTATGAAATCCTGGTCTGAATCACAGAAATCTTTTTTACATGAATACATCTTTTTTTCTCCGAGGTAGAGGTGGTTTTGAACTCCTATGTGTTGGATTTCAGACAGATTATCACATTCAAATAAGACTGGAATTAAGATGTAAGATTTTCCTTTAACTGAGTAAGGAAATTCTCCGAGAGTTTTTCCAGCTTTTATTGTTATTCCAAGCTCTTCTTGTAATTCTCTTTCGAGACATTGTTGTTCTGTTTCTTCAAGTTCTAATTTCCCTCCAGGAAATTCTAATTTGCCTGGGAAATTTTTTGATTGAGGGAAAAGAAGTCTTTGGGTCACAAGATAAACCTGTATGCAATTCTCCTTCGTGAATGTAATCTCCTTCTCTTCTAAAAACTCCTGCTACAACCTTCCGAGGTTCTTCCATATTCTTTTATCCTTCAAGGGTATAAAAGAATTGTTATGAATTAATAAAAATAAAAAAATAAAAAAATTTTGTTGGTTTATTTGTTCAATACAGCCAAAACAGCAGATGCTATTGTAGTTATAACAACAACCCATCCAACTAATACTGGTAGGAATGTATTTCCTCCAAGCCATACTGGTAGACCTAGAACTCCATCAACTAAAGCGAATCCTACTGATAGAGAAACTAAAACTCCTGTTAACCATGCAACGAAATTCAAAACCATTGCTTCATTTCCTTTTGCCATTTAATCACCTCCTTTCAACTCCAAATTTATTAATGGTTAAAAGAAAAAACCATTTAAATAAGTTTTGTTCTACTTTCTTTTTTTCTTAACTGCTTTTTTCTTTGAAGTCTTTTTTACAGACTTCTTTGCAGCTTTTTTCCTAACACTTTTTTCCTTTTTTCCTACTTTTGAAGTTATTCCTGAAAGTGTTGCTTTGAAAGTAGCAGGCTTTTGAGCAGAAACCAAACCATCCATGCTTGATCCTAATTTTCTTGTTTGATTTATGTTCTTTGTTATTTCTCTGTCAAGTCTGTTAATTTCTTTGTTTGTTTTTTTTACTGAAGATTCCAAAGCTCTTTCAGAAATTTTTCCAAAGAAGAACCTTTTTGACTCGCTATCAAACTGATTAAGAATAGCCTGTTTTTCATCTTGTCTTGCTCTTATCAATTCTCCTAGAGCATGGAACTCTTTCAGAATTTGAGCAAAAGCAGCTTCATTCATTTTTTTTACTTGAGCCATTTCACACCTCCTTTTCAATACCAGTGTTTTTGCATTTAAAAATTTATTTACATTTCTTCAATTGTTTCTATTCCTAAAAGTTTCAAAGAATTTCTTGTAACTGTTCTAAATGCTTCAACTAATGCCATTCTAAAGGATTCCTCTTTGGAACCAACAACTTGGCAACTATGATAGAAATCATTAAAGATTTGTGAAAGTTGATAGACATAATTTGCAATTAAAGAGGGATTTAGATTATTGTAGGAATTTAAAACTATTTTTGGAAATTCTAAAAGTTTTTTTATGAGTTTAACTTCTTTGTCGTGGAGTTCTTTTATTTCAAACTTTGCATTAGTTTTTGTTTTTTTCATAATGCTTGAAGCTCTTGCATAGGAATAAAGGATGTAGGGCCCAGTGTCTCCATCAAAAGAAATGAATCTATTTAAATCGAAAACTATGTTGCTAGATTTATTGTTTTTTAAATCTCCGTAGATTATTGCAGCAATGGCAATTTTCAAAGCCCTTTGTTCTAGCTTCTTTTCAGAGAGTTTTTTATCTCTTTTTCTTATTTCTTTTTTTGCAAGCGAAACTGTTTTATCTAAAACTTCTTGGAATAAAACTGTTTTTCCTTTTCTTGTTGCGAATTTCTTTTTATGTTTGTCTAAATAAAATCCATGGTCCGAATGTATACAATCCTTTGCCCAGGAATATTCCATTAATTCTAAAATTCTAAACACTTGTTTGAAATATAATCTTTGTTCTTGACCAACTTGATAAATTGATCTAAAAAAATCATATTTTTTCTTCCTATCTATGGCTTCAGCAATATCTCTCAAAGCATAGGTTGTTCCTTCGTTACTTTTTTTGATTATGCAAACTCCTAATCCTTCTGATTTTAAATCCACAATTAAAGCATTTTGACTTTTCCTCACAAGTTTTTTTTCTTCAAGCTCTTTCAATGCTTTGTCTGCTTTTTTTACAGAAAAACTTTCTCCAGAATAAACATCAAATTTTATTCCAAGAGTCTTGTAAACTTGTTTGAAATGTTCTAAACTTAATTCTCTAAAAACTCTCCAAAGCATTTGGGCTTTTTTATCTCCGTCTTCAAGTTTTTTGAACCATTCACGAGCTTTTTCATCATATTGTTTTTTATTTGCTTTAACATAAATTTCTAGAAGATGTTTCATGGGATTTTTCTTCAATTTTTCTTCATTTCCAAATTTTTCATAACCTAAAAGCAGTTTTCCAAACTGGGTGCCCCAATCTCCTAGATAATTTATTCTTTTTACATTAAAACCAAAGAAATCGCAGATGTTTGCTAGAGAGTTTCCCACTATTGTTGATCTTAGATGGCTTATTCCAAAAGGTTTTGCAATGTTTGGGGCAGAAAAATCTATTATTACTTTTTTGTTTTTTCCTAAATTAGTTTTTCCGTAATCATCTTTTTTTGTTAGTATATCCCAGACCGCTTTTCTTGCAAGCTCTTTTCTATCTATGAAGAAATTAATGTAAGGGCCCTGAACTTGTATGTCTTCAAAAATTGTTTGCGGATAATTTCCAATTTTCTCTCTTAATTGTAAGGCGATTTGATGTGGTTCGTCTTTTAATTGTTTTGAAAGAAAAAAGCAAGGGAATGCATAATCTCCCATATCATGGTTTGGCGGAATTTCCATAATTCTCTCAATCTCATCTCCTTTCAAGTCAATATCAAATTCTTTCAGGGCTCTTTTTATAATTTTAATAATCTCTTCTTCCATTAATTCTTAAACTTTAGGAAGGTTATAAAGTTTTTTAGAACTATCGAGCAGAATCTGCTTGCTTTTCGGCTTCGTTTTTTTTTCTAACTGCGAAAGCATCGCCGTTGTTTTCAAATGTTTGAACTATTTCTTCTGCCAATGCCTGAGTTATGTTTTTCTTTTTATTGAACGCCTTGTCTGAAGCTCCATGAATGATGTGTTTCAAAGCAAGATTAACTCTTCTTAATGGGGATACATCAACTGCCTGAGGATATCTTGCTCCCCCATATTCTATAACTGTTGTTTCGTCTCTTGGAGCGGCGTTTTCAACAGCAGTTACAAGCACTTGGACAGGATTTTGTTTTAGTTTAATTTCAACCATCTTCAAAGCTTCTAAAATAATTTTCATGTTTTTTGAATACTTCCCAGTTGCATGCCCAAAAGTTATTCTGTGTTTCTTTCCTCTGTGTCCAGCAACTGCGAGCTTGTTCATTAATCTTTCAACAATGTTCACCTTTGCTTGTCCAAGTTTTTGGACATTTGTTCCTTGAGATTTTAGAATCAATTTTGGCTCAATATTAATAACAGATTTCAATCCAGGATCTGCAATTTTAACATCAGATAAATCATATAAATCAAATATTTTGAATTTGGGCATTTCAGATTGAGTTATTTCCTTGTCCATCATTTTTTTAATACTTACAGCCATTTTATCTCCTACCTTTCTCAATCTTTCCAGAAACTAATCTTGGCAAAGGTTGGTCATTTACTTTTGTTACTTTGAATCTTATCCCTGGAATATCTCCCTTACTTCTTCCTTGTTTTCCACCAATTCTTTCAATCATAACTTCATCGTGTTCGTCTATGAATTTTTGTCCAAGGTTTCCTGGTATGAATGCAGTTACCTGCTTTCCGTTCTTTGTTAGCTGAACCTTGCAACATTTTCTTTTAGCAGAGTTTGGCTGTTTTGCTTCTCTTTCTTCTTTCTTAAGAACTATCCCTTTTGCCTGGTTTGCTCCTCCTAGTGGATCTGACTTCTTGTAAAGGTTTAGAGTTCTAACTTTGAAAGCTCGGTCCTTCCATCTAAATTTTCTTCTTGTTTGCTTGTTTTTTAAAGCGCTATTTAAACCCATTATATATTTACTCAATAATTAATTTATAAAACTTACTAAAGAAAGATTTAAAGATGTCTGAGAGATTGTATTGAAATGAGAAGAGTTTTTCTTTTTGCGAGAGTTTTTGCAGCCTTTTTACTGCTAATTTCTCCTGCTTTTACTATCTCTGCAGATGTTATTTCGCTAAATGCCGGGGGTGATGAGAATCTTGCGATTACCCCAGATGCTTATTTAGAAGGGTTTTTCTTTTCTGAACAGCCTTCTGTTCCAGATGATGGTGATGATGCTGGAAGCGGAGGCGGTGGAGGTGCCGAAGGAGGCGGTGGAGTTTCTACGATTCTATTAGATCCTAGTGAGTTAAATATAAATTTAGCTGTAAATACAAATATAGAAAGAGAAATTTTAGTTATGAATAGTGGAAATAATTCAGTGAATCTTAGTATCTCTCAGGAAAATTTAGATGGGCTGGTTTTATTTGAAGATGATTATATTGTTGTAGAGGCTGGACAATCTGTTTCTGTGAGCGTAGTCTTTATTGCTTTAGATGAAACAGGGATATTTACTGGAAAGATAAAGATTGGAGGTCAGGAGGTTTTAGTTACAATTAATATAAGCACGATTTTACTTTTGTTTGATTCCAACATTGTAGTTTTGAATAGAGATTACATTGTTGAACAAGGGGAAGATTTGAGAACTCAAGTTACATTGGTTCCTTTGGGAGAAGACTCAAGACTTGATGTGACTTTGAATTATGAGATAAAAGATTTCAATGGAAAGGTATACTTAACGAGGAGCGAAACGGTTTTGATTGAAAATGAGCTCAACTTTAGAAGAAATTTCGACACAGGTAACCTCCCTGTTGGAAATTATATAATCGGTTTGGAACTTATCTATCCTAATGGAGTCGCCCCTTCATCTGCAAGTTTCTTAGTTGTTGAAAAAGAACCTATTTCAGTAGGAGATTTGATATTCTATTTAATCGTCTCTATCTTAATTGTGGGAATATTTATACTTATAATACTGATAATTAGGAGAAGAAGGAAAAGAAAACAACAAGGCTCTGCAAATCCAACCAATACCTCCAACACAAGCACGGGAGGATTTTCAAGCGTAGTTGGACAACCTTTATAAAAAAGAAATTTTCTATAGCAATATGGAAGGAAAAATCGAAATCTTTTTTTTGGCTTTCTTGGCTTTTGTTTTTCTGTTTGGAAATATGGTTTTTATTTCTTCAATCCCTGGAGGAATTAGTATAACAGGAAATGCTGTAAATTATAATACATACACAAAAGCCATATGTGATTCTAAAAATTATTGTGAGGATTTTATAATTTTGTGTAAAGATGGAAAAATTGATCGGGTTTTATCTACAGGAAGTTCAATTCAAAACTCGCTTGAATGGGAGGATTCAAGAAGTCAGGAGAGGATAAATAAAATTTGTTAAATGTTAATAGGATTGGTCGGAAAACCTTCTGTTGGAAAAAGCACCTTTTTCAAAGCTGCAACCTTATCAGAGGTTGAAATTGCATCTTATCCTTTTACAACTATAAAAGCTAATCATGGTATTGGGTATGTTAAGTTAGATTGTATTGATAAGGAATTAAATACTCAATGCACCCCTGCTAAGGGTTTTTGTATAGAACATAATCGCTTTGTTCCTATTGAAATAATGGATGTTGCTGGATTGGTTCCCGGCTCAAGTCAAGGAAAAGGTTTGGGCAATAAATTCTTGGATGATTTAAGACAAGCCGATGTTTTCATTCACATAATAGATATTTCTGGAGAAACAGATATGGAAGGAAAACCAACAGAAGGTCATAATCCTTTAGAAGATATAAAATTTCTTGAGAAAGAATTGGATTTATGGTATCTTGGAATTTTGATGAGGGTTTGGAAGAGTTTTTCTAAAAAAGCTGAAATAGAGGATACGAACTTTGCAGCAGCAGTAACCAAACAATTTTCTGGTTTGAAAATAAAAGAAGAACAAGTTAAGGAAGTTTTGTCCAAGATGGAAAGTTCTGAAAGGCCAAGTAGATGGGGCGAAGATATCTTGATGGATTTTGCATCTGCTTTAAGAAAAAAATCTAAACCAATGATTATTGCTGCGAATAAAATAGATAAGAAAAACTCTGAATCTAATCTTAAAAAAATTAAAGAAGCAATGCAAGATTTGGAAGTCATTCCCTGCTCTGCAGACTCTGAATTAGCTCTAAGGGAGGCTTCTAAACTTGGATTGATAGATTATCTTCCTGGCTCAGAAAATTTTGAAATCAAAGCAGAACTTTCTAAAGGGCAAAAAGAAGCCTTGGATAAAATAAAAGCAAATGTTTTGGAAATTTATGGAAATACTGGAATGCAAGAAATTTTAAATAAGGCGATTTTTGATTTGCTTAGATATATTGCAATTTTTCCAGCAAGTGCAAATCGACTTAAAGATAGTAAGGGCAGAACTTTGCCTGATTGTTTTCTTTTGCCTAAGGGTTCAACAGCTTTGGATTTTGCCTATTTTTTGCATACTGATTTTGGAAAGAATTTTATAAAAGCAATAGATGCCAAAACGAAGAAGGCAATTGGCAAGGAACACGAATTGAAACATAGAGATGCTTTGGAGATTGTTTCAAGATAATATATATAAAGTTTGATTTTTTTATTTTTTTATGAAATCTTTATCTTTGAAATACCCTTTCGCAGAATTAATTTCTAGTGGGGAAAAAAATATACCTGATTTGGAAAACATTAATAAATTTGGTTTAAAAAATTTAGAAAATAGATTTATTCTAGGAAAGGCAAGATTAGTTGCAGATAAAAATTATGAAAATGAAGAAGATTTTTTACAGGATAAAAATTTGCAACTGGCTTCTCCTAAATTTAGGGGCGTTGAGTTTTTTTTTAAAAATATCGAGAGATTCAAAAAATCAATTCCTGCTAAAGAAAATTTAAATTTTTTGGAGTCTGAGAATAATTTTAAATGAAATATGAACACGCTCCAGATTTGCAGAAAGTTGCGGAAGAGATTTCTGTCCTAGTTTTTCCTCATGTAATTCTGGAAAGAGTTAAATGTTTTAGGTCATATGGCTCTTCAAGCAAATATACAATTGCTCGTTGTCATGCGCTTGGAAAGTTAATGCAAAAAGCTCTTGGAGTTAAAGCACATTATGCCATAGAATTTATTCATGAGAATTTTGATAAGTTAGATGAAAAAGAAAAAATTAAAACAATAATTCATGAATTGATGCACATACCTAAGACGTTTGGAGGAGGATTTAAACATCATGATTTTGTTTGTGATAAAAATATAAATTTTTTCTATGAAAAAGTTCAAAATCTGAGGAAAGATGAAGGTAGATTATAAAAATAAAAAATTGGAAATTCCAGTTCACAAAGTTTCTAGCTTGGGTGAAATTACTGGACTTATGTTTAGGACTAAAAATACAAAAAATTTGGCCTTTATGTTCGGTAAAAAGACTAATTTGAAAATACATTCCTTCTTTGTTTTTTTTAATTTTCTGGCGGTTTGGTTAGACGAAAAAAATAAAGTTCTAGATTTTAAAATTGTCAGACCATTCACCTTCGCTGTTAAATCCAAAAATCCTTTCCAAAAATTGATTGAAATTCCTATGAGTGAGAAAAATTCTAAAATTGTTGATTTCTTCGTCGGAAGAGGAAAAGTTTAAATACGGAAAGTGATTGAATAGAAAATAAAAATAATAAAAAGGAGGTTAAAAAATGGGGAGAATCGTTGTTAAGAATGTTATCACAAGAAAGCCAGGACATCTATACTATGTTGATGGACAAGGTAATGTTTGTGAAGCTGTAATGGCAAGAGGCGGTAAGAGAAAGAAAGTAGCAACAAAGAAGAAGCCAGTTGCTAAAAAGAAACCCGCTGCTAAGAAGAAGCCAGCTAAGAAAACTACAAAGAAGAAGTGATAGTTCACTTCTTTAGTTTTTTAAATTTTTATTATTTTTAATTAATTTTATATACTAATTCTAGTTTTTGTTTTTCATGACAACAATTTTAGGAATTGAATCTACTGCACATACTTTTGGAATTGGGATTGTTAGGGATGGAAAAATTCTTTCTAATGTGAAAAATGCTTATACAACTGAAAGTGGGGGAATAATTCCCATGGATGCAGCAAAACATCATGCAAGGAATGCAGAAAAGATTTTTGAGAAATCACTTAAGGAATCGGGATTAAAAAAAGAGGAGATAGAAGGAATAGCATTTTCTCAAGGTCCAGGCTTGGCGCCTTGTTTACTTGAAGGAATAAAATTTGCAAAAAAAATTTCTGAAGAACTTAATGTTCCTTTGATTCCAGTTAATCATTGTGTGGCTCATTTGGAGGTTGGGAGAATTACTGGAGCTAAGGATCCTGTGATGTTGTATGCTTCTGGAGCTAATACTCAGATAATTGCTTATCTTTCTGGAAAGTATAGGGTTTTTGGAGAAACTTTAGATATTGGCGTAGGGAATTTTATAGATAATTTTGCAAGATATTTGAAAATGGGTTTTCCTGGAGGCCCAAAGGTAGAAATGCTTTCAAAGAAAGGAAATTCCTATATTGAATTACCTTATACTGTTAAGGGGATGGATGTTGTTCTTTCAGGAATGTTGACAAATTTGAAACAGAAAGTCGAAAGTGGAAAATATGAGAAAGAGGATTTGGCTTGGAGTATGCAAGAAACTGCTTTTGCCATGTTGGTTGAGGTTTCAGAAAGAGCTTTGGCCCATACTGGAAAGAAAGAATTACTTCTTGGTGGAGGTGTTGGCTGTAACAAAAGGCTTCAGGAAATGTGTGAAATAATGTGTAGGGAAAGGGGCGTTAAATTCTTCGTTCCAGATAATTCTTTTTTAACAGATAATGGTGCGATGATTGCTTTTCTTGGAGAAATAATGTTTGAAGCAGGTGTGGAAATTTCTGTTGGGAAAATTGAAAATTTAGATATAAAACCCAGGCAAAGAACGGATGAAGTTGAAGTGATTTGGAGATAAAGTTTCCGTGTTCCCAGCGTAGATAAATTGACCAAATTTAAAATTTCATTTTTTTGCCCAACTGAGTTTTTCATTTAATTTTTTGGGGTTCTTAGTCCTTCGGACAATTTTCTAAAAATTTCAGTTTTAAAATTATATAATAAATTTTTAACCCCCTCAGAAATTTAATCTTCTTTTTCTAAAAAGAAACAAAAAAGGCAGGCTTTTCTCTCTAATTTTTTGGTCGTCGGAATAACCATCTCCCTCCCCTCTGAAATGAAATTTTAAACTCACGAGGTCACTTCGTTCAGCTCAAGCTTCCTGAGATGTTCAAGCCTGATTTATCCTAAAAGAGCCAATTAATTCCATAAATTGAAACTAAGGCTAAAAGTAATGTTGCAGTAATGTTTCCAAGCCATAATGGAAGGATTATTTTTTTGTAAGGATATCCTGAATACCCTAATGGAATTGTTAAAAGATCATTAGGCAAAGGGGTAAAACCAGTAAAAAAATAGACTCCTAAAGGAACTACTCCCTTTGGACTTCTGTTAATCCAATTTACAAATTTTTCTGTCTTATTATAAAACTCTGTGGAGGAAATACTCCTTCCTTTTTTTCCTAAATAAAAAAATAAACTATCTCCAATGGTTATTCCAGTTCCTCCAATGAATGCTAGAATTAAGGGATCTAATCCTCCAGCTACTAAAATGGGAATTGCTACATAGTATGATGATGCTGTGAAAGACGAAACTCCTCCAATAGATGCAATTAGGAATAAAATAATATATATGTTGTTTACTCCCATCCTTGAAATTATTTCTGTGGGGGTAAATAATCTAAGAATAAAAATCCAAAGTGCTACAAAAAATAAAACACCTAGAAAAGCCAGCCATTTCTTTGATTTAGCATTCATTTAAATTTATTGGATTTTAACTATAAAAGTTTTAAGTTTAAACAAAAAGCTTTATAAATTAATCTTATCATGATAACTTATCTTATAGAATAAAATGACAGACGCATACTCGATTATAGAAAAAGCACGAAGAACAGGAAAGATAGAGAAGGGAACAAATGAAGTTACTAAATCTATAGAAAGAGGCACTGCTAAGTTTGTTGCTTTTGCTTCCGATGTAGAACCTAAAGAAATAGTTCAGCATCTTTCGGTTCTTTGTAAGGAAAAAAATATTCCCTGTCAAGAAGTGGATAGTAAGCAAAAATTAGGAATCGCAGTTGGAATTCCCGTTTCGGCATCAAGCGTTTCAGTTATTGAAGCAGGAGAAGCCGAATCAGAAATTAATTCTTTAAATAAATAAAATGGCTAAGACACAGAAGAAGGATCAGAAGCAGCAACAATCATCAAAAGGCTCGGATAGAATTGCTACTGGAGAGGCTGTTCCTGCAGTTGTTGAAGAGATTATAGGGAGAACAGGATTTAGAGGAGAAATAACTCAAGTTAAGTGTGAGGTTCAAGAAGGGAGAGATCAGGGAAGAGTTATGAGAAGAAATGTTAAAGGTCCAATAAGAGTTGGAGATTTTTTAATGTTAAGAGAAACTGAAATTGAAGCTAGAAAAATTAGATCTAAAGTTACAAAAGGAGCGTATAGTTAATGGCTGAAGAAAGTTCAGAGTTAGATTCTGGTGGACTAGATGAATTAATTAGAAAAGAGATAAACTCTTTAAAAAGAAATGATACTTTAGAAATTTCTACATCTTCTAAAATTTTTTATAATTTTTTATTTCAAAGATATTCTGAAAAATATGAAATCAATGGTCCCGGAGAATCTCATAAAAATGATGGGAGTATAGAATATGTGGTCCATATGAGAAGGAGGCTTGGTTAAAATGCCCAAGTGTGTTTATTGTTCTAAAGATTATGAATTCCCAAAAGGATTAACAATAGTTACAAATAAAGGAAATGCTAATCATCTTTGTTCTGCAAAGTGCCGAAAGAATATGGCAATGAAGAGAAGAAAGGTTAGGTGGATTTCTAAAGAGAAGAAAGTTAAGAAATAATTTTATCGATGAGATTTTTCTTTTTTATTGAATTTAGCTATTTTAAGCCTAGAAAAGGTTAAATTTGATGGGCAAGGTTTTTAAATAAAGTTTCATTTTATTAATCATAAAGGATGTTTCTCGTCGGTAATTAAGCGACGAACTTTTATAAAATGGCTGAAAAAAAATCAATGTATGGGGCTGAATCTATAAGAGTTTTAGAGGGACTCGAGGGAATTAGAAAGAGGCCTGCGATGTATATTGGGGGAACTGGGAAAGATGGTTTGCATCATTTAATTTATGAACTTGTAGATAATAGTGTTGATGAAGCACTTGCAGAATATTGTAAAAAAATAAATGTTAAAATAAATAAGGATGGTTCTGTGGCTGTAGAAGATGATGGAAGGGGGATTCCTGTTGACATGCATCCACAATATAAAGTTCCCGCTGTAGAAGTTGCATTGACCAAACTTCATGCAGGTGGAAAGTTTGACAAGAAAACTTATATGATTTCTGGAGGCCTTCATGGAGTTGGAGTTTCTGTGGTTAATGCTCTTTCAGAAAAACTCTTTATAGAAATCAAGAGGGATGGAAAATTATATACTCAAGAATATTCTAGGGGATTTCCAAAGTCAAAATTAAAAGCCATAAAAGATGTTGATAAGAAAGACACTGGAACAAAGATAATTTTTTGGCCAGATAATGAAATCTTCTCAACTGTCAAATTTGATTATTCAGTTTTGGAAACAAGATTCCGTGAAATAGCTTTTTTGAATCCTGGATTGAAAATTATTTTAGAAGATGAGATTAAAGGAAAGAAAAAAGAATTCCATTATGAAGGTGGTTTGATAGAATTTGTAAAATGGATAAATGAATCAAGAGAAGTTTTGCATAAACCAATTTATTTTAAGAAAGAAGTAGATGATACGGTTATAGAAATTGCAGTTCAATATGCGAAGACTTACAAAGAATCCATTTATGGTTTTGTTAATACAATAAATACGGTTGAAGGAGGGACCCATGTTTCTGGATTCAAAACTGCTTTAACAAGAGTCCTTAATGATTATGCCAAGAAAAATAAATTATTAAAGAACGAAAATATCTCTGGGGAAGATGTTCGAGAGGGTTTGACTGCAATTATAAGTATAAAAATTCCAGATCCTCAATTTGAAGGCCAGACAAAAACAAAGCTTGGAAATTCTGACATAAAGGGTTTTGTTGATTCAATAGTCTCTTCTTCGCTTTCAGAATTCTTTGAAGAAAACCCTACAATAGCAAAAAAAGTTATTTCTAAGGCACTTGATGCTGCTAAGGCAAGAATTGCAGCAAAAAAAGCAAGAGAGTTAGTTAGAAGAAAGAATGCTTTTTCAGTTGGAGGTCTTCCAGGAAAACTTACAGATTGCTCATCTAAGAAATCAGATAGAACTGAATTATACATTGTTGAAGGAATGTCTGCAGGGGGTTCTGCTAAAGAAGCAAGGGACAAGGAAACTCAAGCCATTCTTCCACTTAAAGGAAAGATTTTGAATGTTGAAAAAGCAAATCTTGCTAAGGCTTTTGCAAGCGAGGAAATTGCAAATTTAATTACTGCTGTTGGAACGGGAGCTGGAGAAAATTTTGATATTTCTAAACTAAGGTATAATAAAATAATAATAATGGCCGATGCAGATGTTGATGGGGAGCACATAAAAACACTTTTGCTAACCTTCTTCTATAGGTTTATGCCTCATTTAATTGAAAGTGGCAACTTGTATGCTGCTTGGCCACCACTATATAAAATGAAAAAGAACAAAGACCATTATGTTTATTCTGATGATGAGCTAAAGAAATTAATTGAAAAAGTTGGAACTGGGATTGTCACACGTTTCAAGGGTCTTGGAGAAATGTCTGTCAATCAACTTTGGGATACAACAATGAGTCCAAAAACTAGAAGATTGAAGAAAATTTTTATAGAGGATGCTGTTGAGGCCGATAAAGTATTCACAATGCTCATGGGAGATGATGTTCAGGCTAGAAAGAAATTTATTTCAGAAAATGCAAAGGAGGCTAATTTAGATATTTAGATGATTGATAAATATTTTATTATAGAAGCATTGGATAAATATGGATATGAATTTAATGGAAATACAGAAGAAGATATTGTTCTAAGGCCTTGGGGAGGTTATGCAAACTTAAGCGACAAAAAGGATAATTCTGGAAGGATTGTTCAATTGGAAAAACTGATAATGATATCTCCTGGAGAATCTATAAGTTTGCAACATCATAATTTTAGGGAAGAATATTGGAAGATTTTATCTGGTTCAGGAAGAGTTGAAATAGCAAATAGAACACATCTTGCACTTGTTTCAAGTCGATTTAAAATCCCGATTGGAACAATCCATAGAGCTACTGCTAGTGAAAAAGGGCTTGATTTTTATGAAGTTCAGAAAGGGGAATCATGTGGTGAAGATGACATAGTTAGACATGAAGACAATTATGGGAGAGTTGCATGAAAGCTAAATTTTGCCCAAGGTGCGAGAACACAGATTTGATTATGGTGGCTGGGGCTGAAATTGGATTGCTTCAATGCAAGGTTTGTGATTTTGAATCGAGTCTTTTTCCAGAAAGAGAAATTAAATTATCAAATCATAAAAAATTAAAATGAGAAGAGCAAAAATGCCAAAAACAAAACAAGGAAAATCTAAGGAAAAAACTTTCAAATTGAGAAGATGCCCTAAATGTGAAAGCGACGAAGTTGAAGTTGTTATTGGATTAGATAAGAAAGGGGAATGGAAGTGTAGAAAATGCGACTGGACTGGAAAGGATGTAAAAGAACAAGAATTGAGTGAAGAAGAATTTATGAAATATCTCGATGAGAAAGATGAATTAGAGGAAAAAGAATAATGGAAGAAAAAGAAAATAAAGCTGAGGAAAATGTTAAAAGAAATCCTAATTGCAAATGTATAAATTGCCGATGTGGAAAGAAAATAAATAAAATAATGGATAAAAATGAAAGCGAATAAAGAAAAAATCTTCAGACTATGCGTATGCAAAGAAGGAAGTGAGTGGAATTACAATGCCTAAAAAGAAAGAAGAAGTGGAAATTGAAAGAGAACCTGAAAGAGGAATAGTTAATACTGAAATTTCTAATGAAATGAAGAAGGCATATTTAGATTATGCCATGTCTGTTATAGTTTCTCGTGCGATTCCAAGTATTGAAGATGGGTTGAAACCAGTCCAGAGAAGAATTCTTTATTCAATGCACCAAATGGGAATTAAGCCTGGAAGTCAGACAAAAAAATCTGCAAGAATTGTGGGGGATGTCATAGGTAAATTTCATCCTCACGGGGATGTTGCTATTTATGATGCTTTGGTTAGGATGGCTCAAGATTTTTCCCTAAGATACCCTTTAGTTTATGGGCAAGGAAATTTTGGAAGTATAGATGGAGATCCTCCTGCAGCCTATAGATACACTGAAGCAAGGATGACCAACATTTCTGAAAATCTTTTACAAGATATAGATAAAGAAACTGTAAAATTCATTCCTAATTTTGATAATTCTGTTAAAGAACCGGTTTTACTTCCAGGAAAATTACCAACGCTTTTAATTAATGGAGCAACAGGAATTGCTGTAGGTATGGCTACCAATATCCCCCCGCATAATCTAACTGAAATTTGTAATGCTGTTATTGCTTACATAAAGAATGAAAATATTTCAATTGAAGAATTAGCGACAATTGTTACAGGTCCTGATTTTCCTACTGGAGGAATTGTAAATGGGGACATGGTCGAACTTTATAAAACTGGAAGGGGCAAGATGGTTCTCAGGGGTAAAATAAATAATGAAATTGTAAAAGGAAAAGATTTAGTTGTAATTACAGAGATTCCCTATGTTCTGAATAAAAGCACTTTGATTGAACAGATTGCAAAATTGGTTCAGGATAAAAAAATAAAAGATGTTTCTGATTTAAGGGATGAAAGTTCTAAAGGAAAGATAAGGATAGTTTTAGAATTAAAGAAAAATGCAAACTCTAAATTTTTAATTAATGCGCTTTTCAAATATACAAGGCTTCAAGATTCATTCAATGTTAATTTTTTGGCCTTAGTAAACGGGCAACCAAAAGTTTTAGATTTAAGGCAGGCAATTCATGAATATGTTTCCCATAGGAAGATAATTGTTACAAACAGAACTAAGTTTGAACTTAAGAAGGCTCAGGAAAGAAAGGAAATCGTTGAAGGGATGCTGGTTGCTTTGAAAAACATAGATGAAATTATTGCTTTGATAAAGAAATCTAAGGGAAATGCAGAAGCTTTGGAAAATTTAATGAAGAAATTTTCTCTTTCCAAAAGGCAGGCTCAAGCAATTCTTGAAACTAAGTTGCAGCAATTGAATTCTCTGGAACAAGATAAACTTAAGAAAGAGCAAAAAGATTTGGTTGAGAAAATTGCAGAATATACAAAAATTCTTGGAGATATAAAGGAAGTTTTTAAAATAATTGTTAGGGAAATTATTGAGTTGAAAAATAAGTATGGGGATAATAGGAGGACGCAGGTTATTCAAAATATAAAAGATATTTCTGAAAAAGATTTAGTTCAGAAAAAGGAAGTTGTTGTAACAGTTACTGATAAAGGGTATACTAAGAGAATGGATGTTCAATCCTACAAAGAGCAAAGGCGTGGAGGCAGAGGAGTAATTGGAAGCAATCTTTCGACAGGAGATTTTGTAAAGCAACTTTTGACTTGTTCGACTCATGATTATTTGCTTTTCTTCACTTCTAGGGGAAGAGTTTTATGGCTAAAAGCCCATGATATCCCTGAAGCTGAAAGATATAGCAAAGGAAAAGCCCTTGTGAATCTTTTAAGTTTGAAAGACGAAACCATAACCAATGTCATTTCAGTCAAGAATTTTGAAGGCTCATTATTTATGGCAACAAAGAAGGGAGTTGTAAAGAGAATTGATTTGAGTCATTTTTCAAAACCAAGGGCTTCTGGAATAAAGGCAATTGCTTTGCCTGAAGATGGTTCAGACTCTTTGATAGGGGTCCATTGTCTTCCTGAAGGGAAAGAAGTTTTACTTGCAACAAAGCAAGGGCAGGCAATTAGATTTGATGCAGATTCTGTGAGATCTATGGGGAGAACCAGTTACGGAGTTTCAGGAATAAAATTGAACAAAGGAGATGAGGTTGTAAGTTTGGAAATTTTGAATACAGAAGAAATTCTTTCTATAACTAGGAAAGGTTATGGTAAAAGAACTGCCGTTAAAGATTATAGGAAAACTTCTAGGAGTGGTAAAGGAGTAATAAATTTAAAAATTTCAGATAAGAATGGAGAGGTCGTGACAACGGTTTCAGTTAATCCTAAAGATTCAATAATAATTACAACTGCTAAAGGAATTGTTATAAGAACTTCTTTGGAAAATATAAGAGTTATGGGGCGTACAGCTCAAGGAGTAAGGATCGTAAAACTCCAACAAGGAGATCATGTTACAGATTTGATAAGAGTTCAAGACATTGAAGAAGTTCTTTAGTCTTTTGATTCTTTTAATTTATTAACATATTCTCCAAGAGTTAATTGTTTCTCTGGAGGTTTATTTCCCCAAGCAGGGCAAATGGCTTTATATTCACACCAATGACATAAACTTGATTTTTTATAAGGAAATTGTGTTGTATTTTCTATTTCTTTTATTAAATCAATAGTTTCTTTTTTTAATTGTTCTAATTGGTCATTGGTTCTTTTTGAATCCAGCCTTTTGTTGAAAGAGAGATAATGCCAAACTAAAGCAACCCCCTTATGTTGCTGACCATAAATTTCCTTTATTGCTATTGAATACAATGCAAGCTGCCTGTCATTTTTAATTGCTTCATCAGTTGGTAATCTTCCAGAAGTTTTGTAATCATGAACTTCATATTCTTTTGTTTGTAAATTATAAACTAATCTATCTATGAAACCACGAATTTTATATTTTCCTTCTTCATCTAGATTAAAGATGATTTCTTTTTCCACGGCTATTGTTTTATCTTGGAAAGGTTTGTGTTTGGAATAATAATCTATGAGGAATTTTATTCCCTTATTGAAATAATCTTTAACTTGCATATCTCTTCTTACTATTGGAATTTCATCTTCATAGTTATCTTGCCATTCTTCAGCATATTTTGTAATAACTTCGTCAATTGTTGGAATCCTGGATTTTTCTTTTATCTCAGTATAAAGCCATTCTAAAGCAGAATGAACTATTGTTCCTAAATGGGATTCTATTGTCTTATCTATATCTGGGACAATTTTATCAATATATCTAAATCTATATTTTAGTTTACACTGCTCAAAAGTACTTAGCCTAGAATGTGAAAATACCACCATGAAGAATATAGAAAAGTTTATACTTATAAATTTTTAGCAAATTTACTGGGTTGTTTCGTTAGAATCAATTTCTTCTTCCTCTTCTTCAGTTTCATCACTTGTTTGTTCATTGGTTTGGTCTGAACCTTCTCCAGAAACTAAGAAAGCCCACCAAGGTTTATTGGAATTTAAAAGATCTCCTGTTTCAGAATCAATTTGATTTTCTAATCTTACTCTTGTTTTGAATATTCCTAAGAATCTCCCTTCCTTATCTGCTTCAATATGATAGACAACTCTTGGAACATTGTTGTGTTCAATTTCTATTAATTCTATTGTGAAATTGTTTGCTCTCAATCTTTCCACAGCTATATCTGAAGCCCTATCTGGAAGGACTTTTATGTCTGCAAGTCTTCCATTTGAAAGTCTTGCCTTTAGATCAGAATCATTTCCTTTAAATTCTGTTTCTATTTCTAATTCCGTTTCAACATCCATGTCTTCCTTCCCTTCAATATGGATTCTTTTTCTTTCACCATCTTCCTCAATTTTTATTTTTATCTCTCTTTCATTTCCTTCTGCATCAGTGATTTTTCTTATTATTTCTATTCTTGTTTTTCCATCTTTGATTTCAATTTTTCTTTCAATTTTTACTGTTTGACCAGCTTCATTTATGAATTCTCTTTTGAATTCAGTTCTTTCCCTATTTTCTTTTCCGCTTCCAGAGTTATCTTCTTCTACTTTGTCTGTTCTGTCTTTATCTGTTTCTTCCAGGGAATCTGAATCATCCGAGCTTCCTGAGTTAGAGTCACTTTCAGTATCTGAATCATCCGAGCTTCCCGAATTAGAACTATCTATGTCTGGTTCATCAGTTGTATCCTGTGCCAATGTGATTGGGGTTGAAAACATCATTCCGAAGAGTAATAGTGAGAAGAAAACAAATACAAATTCTTTTTTCATAACTTGATATGGGATTATTCTTTTATAAATTTATCCTCTAAATTGAACTACTTTGGAATCTTTTTTGTTTTGCGAGTTTTCTGGAATTTTATTTTCACAATCTTCTAAAACTTTCATTAAATTTTCTACAACGGCTGTATCTTTCCATTCTTCTCTTTCCAGAATTTTAAATATTTCTTCTTTCATTTTAATGTATGAATAACTAATTTCTCTTCTGTCTAAAAACATTATTCTTCCCTTGTATCTTGGCTCATCTCCCTTCAATTCATCTAAATAATTGATTTCACCTTTGAAGAAATAAGAATTTATTTTTCTGCTTTGAGTGATGCAGTATGCAAGGAATTCTTCATCGCTTCCAAATTCTCTTGGTCTTGGCATTTTAATCAGAAATTTCTCCCCAGCCGATTAATCTCCAATGTCCGTTAAAGTTTCTGGCTATTCCAACATTTTCTTTTTTTAAAGCAATTACTGGAATATTTAATTTTAATTCCACTTCTTTTTTTTCTTTATCTATTTTTTCAATCGTCCCAACCGTTATTGTTGTGTTTACATTGAGCATGAGCATTTCATTCATCAAAATAGGGTTTATTTCTTCTGCGTCTACATTTCCAAGCACTTTGTCAAAAAGATTATATTTTAATTTTGTTGAATAGGTTATTTTGGGAAGGTTTCCTTCTTTGGAAAGTAAGCAGCTTGTAAGGGAGTCTGTCTTTGTTAAGAATGGGTCAAGAGAGGTTTCTATAGATATACTTGCCCCAGGTCCGACTTCTTTCATGCTTTCTTTTCCTCTATAGAGCGAAAGAATCTTTGTTTTGATTGTTTTGTATTTTACTTCGCTTCCTTTTCCAGCTTCTAAAACTAATCCGGGTTTTATTTCAACTTCATCGCCGACTTTTAATTTGCCTTTTTTTAGAACCCCTCCTAAAACTCCTCCTTTTAGAGAATTTATTTTTGTTCCAGGCTTGTTTATGTCAAAAGATCTTGCAATTAGGAAAATTGGTTCAGAATCTAAATCTCTTTTTGGGATTTCAACTTTTGCAAGTTCTTCTATTATTTTTTCCAGATTTATTTCTTGTAAGGTTGAGATGGGAATTATTGGTGAATTTTCAGCTATGGTCCCTTTAACAAAATCCCTTATTTCATTGTAGCTTTCAAAAGCTCTTTCTTTGCTTACTAAATCTATTTTGTTTTGAACTATTATTATATTCTTTAGATTCTTTGCTTGAAGAACCATGAAATGTTCTCTTGTCTGGGGTTTTATTCCTTCATTAGCCGCGATGACTAAAATTGCTGCATCTATTATTGCTGCTCCAGAAAGCATTGTTGCCATAAGCATTTCATGCCCTGGAGCATCTATGAAAGAAACATATCTTAATGGCTTACACGATTTGTCTTTTATTTCTTTGTTACTAAAACTTCCCTCGCAATCATAAATAGTCATGTCTGCATAACCTAACTTGATTGTAATCCCCCTTTTCAATTCTTCAGAATGAGTGTCTGTAAATTTTCCAGAAAGCTTACTAAGAAGTGTAGTTTTTCCATGGTCTATGTGTCCAATTATTCCGACATTTAATTCTGGAATTTTTTCTGAAGCCATTAAAATTGGAGAAAAAGTTGCTTAAAAAATCTTTAGGTGTGTGAAAAATAAGCAATTCATGGGAGAGGCTATCTTTCTTTTAAAACTGGAATTTCTATTTCTTGTGAAGAATTTTGTTCGTTCCTTAGAATTGTTTGTGCTTCGCAAGTATTTCTATTGTAAGCATTTAGGAATTTTGAACAATGGTCTTCTATTGTTCCGTGAGTTGAAACTCTTTCCCATCCAACATTGTCTGAATTATACCTTATTCTTTCCGAATCATTTTCGCTAATAGATTCCTTAAAATATTCTGAAGTTTTATTGTAAAAATCTGCTAAAGGTGAATTACCTTTGTTATAAGAATACAAGGTTGAAAAGGTTCCTAATAAAATTCCTGCACCTAGTGCTACTGCCCTTTTTTTGGAAAATAGTTTCTTTTTATCAGCCATATTTCCCATTTTTCTTTTACTCATCTTAAAATCTCTTTCAAAATTTGAAAAATACCTATCTGTAACCATTTTCATAAACTCCTCGAACTTCGTTTATTGAATCATAGTTCTCCTTTCCTCTTATATTAACTTCTCTTGAAACCTCATATGCCCCATCTATTTTTCCATCATCTACTAAACACATTTTAATTTAAGTATTGAGACCCTTCTTTCAAGAAGTCTGAAATTTTAATTATTCCATAACCAACTAAAGACATTCCAGCAAGATACATTCTAATTCCACCATTTTTTTCTTCATCTGAAAACTCTCCTTTTCTAACTGGGGCTTTGTAAACTCCAGAAGGAGTTCCATCTTCCAATCTTAGTTGATTCATAAAATCTTCTGAATTTCCTTCAACCATGTCAAATAACTTAGATAAGCTTTCTTTTTCATTCATTTTCATATACTCTCCTTCTAATTGTTTCTCCCTGAATAAGGGTTTCATAAACCGCTCCTATTCCTTTTTCTTTTGGCAATGTTCCTAAAACACTCTGCATTGTTTCTTTTAATTCAGAATCCATTATAACTCTTGGGTTTTCTTCAGTTCCAACTTTATAATTTTCCTTCATATGAGTTACTCTCTCTAAATCTCCAATAGGTACAAAAGCATTATACATTAAATTAATTCCTTGTGCTATATATGCTAATGCGACAGAAACCAACCCTTTTCCTTTATGATTGGTTCTTTCAAATTTTTCAGAGTAATCTTTTGCCAAATTGTTTGGATTTTCTTGGATTACATTTGATTCTAAACTTTCTTTTTTCATAAAAAATGTAGGATTTTTTACTTTATAAAACTTACTATTATGTTGTTCTTAAGAAGTAATGACAACACAATTATTCTTCAAATAAAAGATATCTTTAATAAGTCCATTTCTCACTTTTTTCTATGTATAATGAGCTCCAGGGAAGGATGAAGATACTAAGGGAATATTGCGAAAGTAGGAGAATCTCCATAGATAATATTGACCCTGAATCAAACCTTGTTTGGCAAATGTCTGGAGAAAAGAGGAATTTTATATTTACTCCTGGAAGACTTTATCCTTTGAACAATCCTGCGAGCATAAGGGTTTCTAAAGATAAAGATTGGACTTATAAGGTTTTAGCACATAATGGTTTCAAAGTTCCTCTTGGAAAAGCTTTTTTTACAGTTGATGATTATTTTGGGTTTGACACTTCTGGTAGAAGACTTGAACAGGCTCACGAATTTGCAGAATCTCTAGGATATCCTGTTTTTGTAAAACCAAATTCAAAATCCAGAGGAAAATTAGCAAACCCAGATAATAACTATGGAGAATTAAGAGAACACTTTCAAGCTATAGGAGAAATAGACCATGTGGCCTTGGTTCAAAAGAAATTTGATGTCCCTGAATATAGGGTTTTTGTTTTAGGTGATGAAGTAAAATTTGCCTATAAGAAAGTTTCAGGAAAATTAATTGGAGATGGAAAGAGTTCTTTAGATGACTTGCTAAAAGGTGCCCAGATTCCAGATTCAATTCAGGAAGACATTTATTTTTTGAGGGAACTTGAAAGAAAAAGATATTCTTTAGATTCTGTAATTCCAGAAGGGCAGGAATTTAATCCCTCTCCAAATAATAATCTCAACTTTGGAGGAAAAATTGAAGATTATGTTGGAGAGGTAAGTGGGGAAGTTCGTGATTGGTCTAATAGGGTTATCAGTTCCCTTGGATTGAAAATAGCAGGGATTGATTTGTTTTCAGAAGAAGGATTAAAAAACCCTGAAGATTTTACAATACTGGAAGTCAATGGAAATCCTTCAATAAGTAGAATCTATGATTCTGGTAGGAGAGAAAAAATTTTTCAAGTTTTGGATGATGTTTTTTTAGAATATTTTAAAAAATAAATTTATTCTTTCTTTTCTTCAGCAAGTTTTTCTTCAACTTGAGTTTCTTCCTTAACTTCTTCAGTGGTTTCAACAGGAGTTTCAACTTTTTCTTCGGTAGCTTCCGGAGCCTTGTTTTGTTCTGGGAAAACCTCAGCTAGTTTCTTGCTGCCTTCCTTGACAAGTTTAAGATTTATCTGAACCATTGATTCGGAGATTGTGTTCCCTCTTACAGTCTTTCTCAACCTTAATCCTTTTGGGGTATTATCGCTTCTTTTCCTTTTTCCTTCTTTCTTTGGTCTTTTATGCATTCCTTTTTCATAGGATAAAAGCACTCTTTTTAGCTGAGTTCCCTCCACTCTTTCTAAACTTGGAAAACCAGACTTATCACTTGCTCCAGTTATTTCAAATTCATAACCTTTTAAATCTCCAGATAATTCCTCTCCATTAAATTTATCATATAATTTCTTTCCAACTAAAGCCTGGGAATCAGATTCTAATTTGAAAGTCTTCCCTGATTTTTCTGCTATGTTTATTTTGAATACCATAGAGTATTGTAAAGAAATTTCCTTAAAAACCTTTTGATATATGTTTTTTGAATGATTATTATTAAATACTTTAATATTTTAAAATTTCTGTGATGACTAAACCTTATTTTAGAGATAAAGAAGATTCAGATTTTTTAGAGTCTGGTAAGGTTTGTTGGCGAAGTTCTTTTTCTCTTTTCCTTTTCTTTGAATCTCTAACTTAAGAAATTCACTAGTCCCCTTATTGGTGATAGGATATTTATTTTTTTAGAGCATTTATAAAACGAAGAGATAGGGAGCAGACTATTACCTCAATAAGTACAATTTTCGGATTTTAGGACTCTTAATTCTTCTTTCACTTTTAAATTAGGATAATTTAAACTAAGACCTCCCCCAATCACTTCTTTCGTTTCTTTTTATTTCAGCGATTTCTTGCAAAAGAGAAATTTCTTTTGACGAAAGTAAATCTTTGTTTTTTCTAAAATCTTTAAAAGCTCTTTCTGAAATCTCTGAATATAAAAATTCCTTATCTCTTAGTTGTCTTTCAAAATTTACTCCAGGAATTGAAATTGCAACTTCTTGCCCTTCTGAAGCTTCTAAAACAGATTTATTTTCTGATTGAATATTCTTTATTCTACCAACTTTTTCCCCCTTTTGATTCACTACATTTAATCCAGAAATTAACTTCCCAACTTTGATGTTAACTCCAAAGATTGCAGGACTTGTATTTCTAAAAACAAATTTTGGCATAATTTCTAATTTACATAATGCAGACATCTCCATCAATCTTTTCTTTTCAATTTCTTCAGATTTTTCTTTTCTAAATTCTTCAACATTTTCTATAAGTTTGTAGACAACATCATCAATTATGATTTTTATTTTTTCATCTTTCAAAGATTTTGCTTCTTCATCTATTGAAACATTGAATCCAACAACTATGGCATCAAGCTCATTTATATCTAGATTTGCTCTGGCAGAAATTAAATCGGACTTGCTTATTTTCCCTATTCCTGCTTTTACAACTGGAATGTTTGATTGTTTTAATAAAACCAAAAGGGCTTCTAAACTCCCTAAAGAATCCGCCTTTGCAATTATTCCTTGTTTCTCTAAACTCGAAGTCACGGATTGAGATATCTCTTTTTTGAATGATTTTTCTATTTCTTCCTTGTTTCCCTTAATTGCTTGGAAAGGCATTCCGGGATAAACATCTCCCTTTTCAGAGAATTGAATCCTTAATCCTGTTGCTGCTCTAGCTTCTTCAACCGGCTGGAATTTATTGCTTAGAGGTTTAATTTCTTCTAAGATTCTTATTTTATTTATTAAGGCATTTCCTCCCATATCTGAAATCGCAATTTCATCGTTTTTATTTAAAATTCCATCGTAAAGAATTGCTTCAGAATAATTTATTGATTTATCTTTTTTTATTTCAAGTAAAACTCCTTTTGCTTCTTTACTAATTTTTAATTTGTCTTCAAGATATTTTTGACTCAAACCTGAAAGGACAAAAAGAATTTCTGGAATTCCTTCTTTTGTTTTTGCAGAGCAAGGAACTAATGCGATTTTTTCTGTAAAGTTTGAAATATTGTAAAACAAATCTGCTTCAAATCCTAAATGACTTAGAGAACCTATTAATGTTAAAGAACGCTCATCAAATGTTTGCCTTGTATTTGTTGATTGAGATTCAATTCTTTCTTTTAGGCTTTTTGAAGTTTCTTTTTCAGTTCTCCACCCAGAAATATTATCTACTTTATTCAAGGCAATTATGAAGGGAGTTTTGTTGTGTTTTAAAATTTGTATAACTTCATTTGTTTGTGGCTTTATTCCTTCGTTTATATCGATTACCAAGATTGCTATGTCTGCCAAAGAGCCTCCACGTTTTCTCAAATTTGTAAATGCTGCATGTCCAGGAGTATCTATGAAAAGAAAGCCTGGAACTTTCAAATTAATTCCTGATTTTTCAATTAATGAGCAGGCATTCATCAATTGTTCCTTTGGAAATAGTGTGAATGAGATTTTTTGAGTGATTCCTCCAGATTCGGAAGCCTGAACAGAGCTTTGTCTAAAAGAATCCAGTATGCTTGTCTTTCCATGGTCTACGTGTCCAGCAACTGTTACAATCGCTTTTCTTAATTTTTCGTCTGCCATAATTTAAAGAGAAAAATAGAGGATTAAAAGGTTTTGGATAAGAAAATTTCCAACATCAAAATCTTTATAATAATCAATTCTTTTAAAAAAGAATGAAAGAAGAGGTAAAGGTTATGAGGGTGAGACATTCTAGGAAGAAGTATTTTTTTATTTATTCCATGGTTGTGGTTTTATTTGTCATGCTTTTTTTTGCAAGCATCTCTGGAAAAGAGATTAGTAGCTTTGCATTTAAATCAGTTATAGCTTTTTCAATTATTGCTGTTCTTACAATCGAAATCCATAGATTTTCGAGTTTTTTTGAAATAAATCCAAGCTCAATCGTCTTTTCAAATGGAATTATAAACAAAAATACAAGAAAGTTTAATCTTGGTTCAATAAGTGATGCTGACTCCGACCAACATATTTTTGGCAGAATATTTAATTATGGGGATGTAAATGTCCATCTTTTTGAGCATATAAATTCGATAAAAGGAATTGATAATCCCGATAGATTTTTGAACTTCCTTATTTATACAATGAGGGAGCATAAAAAATGACACCAGGAGGAACACCCGGCATGGTGAAAAAACAGGTTAAGGGACATTGGATTCAAATTGTAGTTGTTGCCGCCTTTGTGTTTTTAGCAACGTTCATTTATTTAACTTCTTTTTCAAATTTTGACATAACTGGAAAGATAATTGGAGGTGAAGTAGTTTCCCCAGTTCTTGGAGATGAAATCAAAAAAGGCATAGAGATTGAAGCAACTTTCAACACTGCTCCAGATTTGAGTCTTGAAGGGGTGTTTGAAGAATTTGAATTATCTGGAAGTTCAAATTCATACTTGCAGGTAGGAAATCAAAAGTTTCCTTTAGATAAGGTAAGAAATAATTTTATTGTCCTTGAAGGATTTGATGGAAAAATTTTATTGAATGGTCCTGAAATCACAGATTTAAGTGGAAGGGTTTCTGGAATTGAAATCAATGGTATTTCTGTAGTTCCTTCTCAAGAATCTGGTTCAACAAAGGTTAGTTTGGGTGGTAGCTTTGTGTATGAATCATTTGAGATTACGGAAGAAATTGCGATAAAAGAAATTAATTATGTGACCTCTGGAAATATAAATCTTGACTCGGGAAAGCAAAATTTTAAAGTTGAAAATGATGAGATTTTGATAAGGAGATTCCAAGGGAATCTTGAAGCTAATAAGGGAAATTTTCAGATTAAAGGAATTATTGATAAATTGGAAATTTTTGGAAATTCTAAAGTTAGTATAGGGAAATAATGAAGAAAGGAATTTTGAAAGAGGTTTCAAGAGATGTTGTTGCTCTTGGAAGTCCGATATTCTTTTTTCTCATTCTTTTAAGAGTTTCCATAACTCAAAATTATTTTTATTTGAGTCAGTTTATTTTATCAGGAATCTTATTTTTGCTTTTAATGTTTTTATTTAAGGCAAATATTTATTCCGGGCTTGGATTTATCGCCCTGGTTTTTACATCTATATATTATAATTATTTACCATATGCGATTTTTGGAACCTTTGTTTATCTTTCTTTGTTAATGTCACTCAATTATCTTAATGTGGATAAATCTGGAATCATGAGAGGATTAGTTTCTGGAATAGTTTCTTCTTTGGTCGGATATTACTTGGTAGAATTTATTTTTTCTTAAAATTAAATCTGTATTTTACTAAATCTATTTTGTTTTTATTTATTTTAATGTCTTCGCTTTTTAACATTTTAATTTTTCTTTTGGTTCCATGTGCAAACCCTCCAACCTCTCCAGAATATTTTATAACTCTATGGCAAGGAACTTGGTTTTTATGAGTTCCCGGATGCGGATTTTTGTTCATCGCCGTTCCTATTGCCCTGCTTGTTAATGGTTTGAAGTTCAGAGCTTTAGCCAAATCCCCATAAGTTGTAACTTTTCCTTTAGGAACTTTTTTTAGAATATTATAAACTTGTTCTTGAAATTCAGTTAGCATCTCTCTGAAATTAATAATCTGGAAGTTCTTCTTTTTCTCCAGATTCAGAATCTAAGGTTTCTTGTTCTTTTGGTTTTTCCTGAGGTTCTGAGTTTTCAGGATTAGCAGAGTTTTCTAAATCTTTTTCGTCTACCGAATTAATCATTGATTTAAATTCTGCAAATTTTTCTGCAGGAATTCTGAGCCCTTTCTTTGTTGGTCCAGTATACTTCTCACTTGCTGTGAATTCCCTTATATCAACTCCAACTCTGCCATTGTATTCTCTAATTCCTACAACAATATCAGTCACAGTCCCTTGGAATTCTCCTTTGTTTATTTTCCCTATATCTTTTTCCATATTTAAGTTTAGAAAGAGGTTTATTTAAAGTTTTTGGAGATTTTTTGAGAAAAACGCCCCGACCAGGACTCGAACCTGGATGTCCGTATGGACCAAGATCTTTGGTTCTTCCATCTCGCGTCAGCGACATTTTTAGGAAGGTTGATGGTTGGGGAATTTGGGTTTCCTTACCTTTCCAATCTTGTGCAGTACCCTTGTGCCATCGGGGCTTACTTTAATATTCGTTCATTCTCTTTTGTAAATCTTTCTATTAGCCTTCTAAATAAAAAAACTTCTTCTTTCTTCAAATAAAAGTAACCACTCAGTGAAGCAATCAACGCCCCGAAGCTATTAACAATTAAATCCCACATTGTATCTATCAAACCTGACTTTTGCATATTGGATCTAAATAATTGGTCTATTGAAAATTCAAATATTTCCCATAATGCACCAATTCCCATTGCAAAAAAGAAAGCGAAAAATGCTATTATACTTGGGCTTGCTTTAATTTTGTCTCCTTTATGAAGAACATATAGTATGAGGAATCCTATAAATCCAAAAACTATTGCTGAACCAGTGTGTAAAATAGCATCCCACCACCAAAATTTAACATAATATCCATGAGCTTCTCCTAAAAATAGGGTCGCATAAATAAAAGCAATTATTATAACCTCAAATTCCAATGGGAGATTTATTTTATATCTTGCTTCAAAGAGTTTTGGTAAAAAAGTTAAGAGGAGAGTTATTATTGCTACAAAAAGAATGGTCCATCTTTGAGTAAAAATGGAACTTACAATTGCTATTATTAATGAGATTCTTATAAAAAAGAGTATGGAATAGTTTATTTTATCTATTAATTGTGTGTCTTTTTTTAAGGGGAATATCAATTTCATTTTTATGTAAAAGGAATTAAATTTATAATTTTTTGTAGGGTTTACCGAGTAATCAATCAATAAACAAGTAAATAAAACTTTTTATATGGAGCAATCATTGATGGGCTATGGAAAATAACAAGCAGCTTGGAGTTATTCTAGTTATTTTCTCATTGATTGTTGGAGGAATATTCTTGTATTACATTTCTAATCTCACAGAAAAATCTGTGGAACTTGGATGTTTTGAAGATGTAAATTGTTTCTCAGTTGAGCGTGGTTTGTCTGTTTCTCATGCAGCAATAGGAATTTTCTCTTTCATTCTTGCTCTTGGAGTTTATCTTTTATTATTCAACAGGGAGAAGATAATCAAACAAAAAGAATATGACTTGAGCAAATTAAATAAGGAAGAGAAAGGAATCTTTTTGTTTATAAAAGAGAATAAAGATAAAGGAGTTTATCAAAGCGAGATAGTTGAAAAATTTAGTTTTCCAAAGTCAAAAATCTCGAGAATATTGGATAAGTTTGAGAGATTTGATTTAATTGAAAGAAAGAGGAGAGGTATGACAAACCTTATCTTCCTAAAATAGGATTTTGGCAATGGAACTAGTTTCACGTTACTTTTATAAGGTGTTTTTATGACGTTTATAGATAATAGGATGGAAGAAAAAAAGAGGTGCGATATTTGTGACAGAGAATTCAAAAATAGTGATAGCCTTGCCCATCATAACAAAGCTAAGCATCTGGAAAAAGTTCCTAAAGAAAGAAAAAAATTGTCTGTTAAGAAGCTAAAAAGTTGGGGGATTTTTATTGTTTTAGTTATCTTATTGTTTTTTGGGATTTATGGATTGGTTAAAAATAGTGTGGTTGGAGGAGAAGATTTTAGCAAATCAATTCCCATTTTAAGAGATGATAGTCACATACAAGTTGGTTCCGAACCTTCGGTTGCATATAATTCAAATCCGCCGACTTCGGGACAACACTATGCAACACCTGCCCGTCCAGGTTTTCGTGAAAACCCAATTGAAGATGGCTACCTCATACACAGCATGGAGCATGGCCTCATATGGATTTCATATCACCCTCGTATTGGAGAAGAAGCTGATAAATTGCGAGAGGTTGTTGGAGCATTTACAGTAATAACTGAGAGAGCAGAAAATGATGAAGACATAGCTATTGCGGCATGGGGGCGATTGGATACTTTTAATCTTGAAAATGGAATTATTAGTGCTGAAGATTTACAGCGGATTAATGATTTTGTAACTCGTTATACTAACAAAGGTCCAGAGAGAATTTCCCCTGGCCAGCACGGAGGAATTTAAAACAAAGAGATATGGAATTAAAACAAATTTTTACGGCATGGAAAAAAGTTTTCAAAGGTTGGAAATATGTTTCGCTGGCCATCTTCATTGCTTTTACTTTTTATTCTTTTAACACAATCATTGGCAATTGGGAAGCACTAACTTCTTTTTATTCTTCCCTAGGATTTTTTAGAACAATTAAGTTGTTCTTCACATTGTTATTAGGATTTCACAACACCGTCACATTCCCTTCCTTTATTTCGTTGATTATTATCAGTGTGTTATTTGGGCTTCTTTTCAGTCTGATTATATACAAAACAATTGAAATAAAAACAGCACTTAAAGGGGGCGGTATTTTTGCTTCTGTTGGAATCTTCCTTGGCGCATTGGCTCCTGGATGTGCTGCATGTGGAATTGGCCTATTATCTGTCTTTGGATTCAGTGTGGCATTCCTGACATTTCTTCCTTTTGATGGGCTTGAACTATCAATTTTATCGATTGCAATCTTATCATTTTCCACTATTAAAATTTCTCAAAAAATTAACGAAGGAATAACATGCAAAATAAATTAATGGCAATGAAAGAATAAATTCAAATGGTTGAAAGGAGGTTTATAATGGGCAATAATACAATAACAATAAAGAAAGATGATTTATGGAAATATTCTACTTTTTTACTTCTTGCAGTTGTGGGAATTATGGGGATTGTAGCATTTACGGGACAAACAATGCAGCAACCAAATCCAGCAGATACTCAGGCGGCTCAAATAGGAAAGATAGTGGTTGACATAGAGGGTGCCGTTTATATGGGGGATGAAAAAGCTCCTGTGACAATGATAGAATTTTCTGATTTAGAGTGTCCTTTTTGTAAGAAGCACAATGATGAAGCATTTAATCAGATAAAAGAGCAATATATTGATACTGGAAAAGTGAAGTACGTGTTTAAGCATTTCACTCCTACGCTTGTAAATCCAAATTATCACCCTGATGCAATTAATGCTGCCCTTTCAGTGGAATGTGTGAGGGAGCAAGGAGGTAATGAAGCGTTCTGGGAAATGGAATCTAGAGTATTTGCTAATCAAGGAGCTAACAGTGTGAATAATCTTAAATTTATGGCTCAGGAATTAGGGTATGATATCTCTGCTTGCCTAGACTCTGAGAAATATCTTGATAAGATCAAAAAAGATTTTTCTGATGGTCAATCGGCAGGAATTAGGGGAACTCCCGGATTCATAATAAATGGAAATCCTGTAAGCGGAGCGCAACCATTCAGCGTTTTCCAACAAGTTATAGAATCAGAACTCTGAGAATAAAGAAGATTTTTTTATTTATTTTTTTATTTATTTTATTTTAAAACAAAGTGCTTGGGATTAATGCCCCAACTGAACGCAAGACAAAAGTCTCTTAGTTAGGGTTTTTTAAATACCTGCCATATTCGGCTAAGTATCTTCTAAAAAACCATTGAATAAATATATTGTCGTCTTGGTTTACCTGTGATCTTTCTAAGGCATTATAATAACTACTTCTTTTTGTGTAATGAATATCTAACATCGGAAACTTGAATTTTTTTAAGACAAAATTCATCATTAATCTTGAAATCCTATCATTACCATCTGTGAAAGGGTGAATCGTTACAAATTTTAGATGAAGTAAAGCTGCTAATTCAACGGGGTGCATTTTATTTTTTTCTCTATTATACCAGTCAAAGAATTCTTTCAAAAAGGTTTCTAACTCCAAATGCATTGGGGGTTTAAACTTTGATTGAGAAATTGTGATATCGTGATTTCTTGTTTTGCCTGCTATGTCTTTTGCTGTTTTCTTCATTAGATCCTTATGCCATTTTAATACAATTTGCAAATTCAAATCTTTTTCATAATCAAGCATTTCAAAGAAGACTTCTTTATGTGCCTCAGCCTCTTTAACATCTCTTAAGGGCTTTGATGCAGGAGTTATTCCGTCTTCCAATAATTTAGCAGTATCTTTTAATGAAAGAGTGCTTCCTTCAATTCTTTGAGTATTGTAAGTAAATTTAACTGCAAAAGTATCTTTTTCCTTCTTTCTTGCAGAAACAGGCATTGCCTTATACTCTTTATCAAAATTCTTCTGAATCTTATTTATGTTTCCAAAGAACTTTTCTTTGTAAAATTCCTGCATAAACTCTTTCTTCTTTTCTTTTATATCTTTTGGGATATTCTCTCCTAAATAAAATTGTTTCTTCTTCACAGATTTGCCTTCTCGGTAGCTATGAACAAGATAAAAATATTTCTTGTTGCCTTTTTGCATTTTTTTAATTTCTACCATAAGAATTCTTATACCTACATATTTATAAATTTATTGTTTTTGTTAAAATGTAGGTACACGCCCCGACCGGGATTCGAACCCGGGTCACGGCCGTGAAAGGGCCGCATTCTTGGCCTCTGAACTATCGGGGCTAAACTAAGTAAAAGTATAGAAATTAGTTTTTAAAATTACCTAAAGGCTCAATCAGTTTTATAGTGGAAATAAAACTTTGTTGGCTTTAAAGATACATCAACAATTGCCCAAACCCACACGACTAGTGGAGGGATGAAGAGAATCCAAAAAAGAAAAACACTCAAAATTAGACCAACCCAGAATTTAGTATGATCATACTTATATGAATAAAGCCCAGGTCCAAAAACTTAAAAAAATTGCCAAAACAAGAGCAACACCCTTGCTTTTTCTAATTACCACTTTTTCTCTTTTCATTTCTTAAGTTATTGATAAGAATTTATAAATTTTTATAATGAGCCCACACGGATTTGAACCGTGGACCTCTGGCTCTCTTAGAGTCTAGGAAGACCTCCCAGAGAAATACAATTCTTTGAATTGCACTCATATAAGACCAGCGCTCTGACCAGGCTGAGCTATGGGCTCTCGATTATAAATTATTTGTTTAATATTTAAAGTTTCTTGAATCTAGAATTCAAAGACAAGCTGTTCAAATTCACTTGCAGAAGATTCTGAATCTTGATTTCTAACCCTTTTAGATAAGTCTTTCAACCATTTAATTCTATCTTCTTCTATAACCTTCTCTAGCTCTAGTTTTCCAAGATTTTCAGCATAGTTGAATTCAACCCAATAACCATCAATTTCATATTTTATTGCAAAAAAACCAGGCTTTACAAATGACTTCTCAACCTCAATAGACAAATCACCAAACTTATTTTCAAGTGCTTTTCTTTCTTCATAAGTTAAATCTGGGCTAAAGGATGATCTCTTTTGTATTGTGGAGGTTTCTTCTTTATGTAATGTTGTTTCTTGAGCTTCTAAAAATTCTTCTGCATGAGAGGATGAAATTGCATTACTGGTTATTCCTCCAAAAGCATAGGTTCCGTATAATGTCCCAATTATGGCAAACATCCCTAAAAAAATTAATAGGAATTTTAGATTCTTAAAATTTAAACTTAAACCCAGACCTTTTGAACCCTTATATTCAGAAATAACTTTCCCATCAACTCTTTTACTATGGTATATATAGGGCCCGTAAATTTTACCATCTCTTTTTATGTATTTTTTGTAGGCCATTTAAATTTAGTTTTATTTTTTTGTTGCAGGAAATAAAACTTTGAGCATCTTTCTTAAGTTATCATCTAAAAAACAGACGTCTTCAAGAGCAATCTTTTCAATAAGTTTTGTTAAAGCGCCTCTGCCGTAAAAACCGGTCTCATTTGCTTTTTTCAAAAGCTTTTTTTTCATTTCTGCATCAAGATATAACTTAACTGGTTCTTTCATTTTTCCTCTTTTCTTAAGATATATGGTTTTTCCCTTTTATAAATTTTACTTACGCGTAGGAAAACAAATTTTTATCGACGGAGAAATAAAAATGATTTTTTACTTACAAGCTAAAAATGTAAGGTAACTGTAAAAATCTCCATAGGCATGAAAGTTTATGCTTTCAGGCCTGTTTTATACCCTTAGATTTATCTTTAAAATTATATTAATTTTTACATGTCTGGAGGTGTATGGTATCTTTCTTTTAGAAATAAAAAAATAGAATTTAGTAAATTTAATTCTGGTAAAAAAAATTCTAAGAAACCAAAGACAGAAACAAAAAAATCAAGAAAAAATCTCACAGCGAATTTATTTTTAGGATTCTTTTTTACAATCTTTTTTTCTAGTGTTGTTTTGGCCGTTGCAATAACTGATGATTTGCATTTAAATATTCAAACAACTGATTCAGGTGGAGGAATTGTTACAGGGAGTTTTGATTTTGCTTTCAATATCTCAACCGCAGAGAGTTGTTCGGTTGCAAATGTAATTTATTCAAATACTACCTCTCTCACCACAGATACGAGAGGGGTCATAAGTTACTATCTACCCAATGTGACTTTGGATTACGATGAGCAATATTGGCTTTGTTATTACAGGGATGGAATTTTGCAAGATGCTTCTAAGATTTCAAGGACGCCTTATGCTTTCACAGCACAGAATATTACTTTGAGTGGTGTTGATGTAGATACTAATTTTGATGCCACAGGATTTAATGTTACGGCAGATAGTGGTTTTTTTATTTTTTTAGGAAACCTTGCAAATAGGGTTACAAATATTTTTTCAAGTGGATTAAATGTTGTTGGAGATGCAAATATAAATGGGACCCTTTATGTTAATGGGCAAAATGTTTCAACTGGGATAGGTTATGTACTCAATGATTCTTTCCTATTTAATACAGGAGACACAGGAACAGGGGAATTTATTTTTGGAGATATTAATATTTCTGAATCTACTGGAAGGATTGGTGTAGGCACTGCAGCCACTGAAGTTTTGGATGTTGCAGGAAATGTTCAGGCAACAGGTGCTTTCCAAACTACTAATAATGAGGTAATTTATGCCGGGAGTACGCTTGGCCAGGTTCGATTTTCTAGACCGGTTTCAACAGATGATATTGCATTGTATGCAGGGGGTCTTGAGAGAATAAGGATAAACGGAGGCAATGGATTTTTTGGAATAAACACAACAATTCCACAAACATTGCTTCATGTAGCAGGAAATGCCTTATTTAATGGAACAATAAACACTGCTTCAAACAAAATAATAAATCTTGCAGATGGGACTTCCGCACAGGATGCTGTGACTTTATTTCAGCTTCAAGAAGTTAATGCAACGGCAAATCTTACAGGTGGAGGAACTCAAAACAGGATTGCGAGATTCCTAAGCGCAGGATTTTTGGGGGATTCTTCAATAACAGATGATGGGATAGTTGTTTCTGTAAATAATGATGATTTGCATATTAATACTACAAGTGGAAATGTTGGAGTCAATACAAACAATCCAGGGTCAAAATTAGAGGTTGATGGTACATTCGAGGCAAAAAATAACGGAGGTTCAATGAGGGTTGATTCGAATGGAGATATTAAAGTTGGAATTTAAAATGAGAAATAAGAATATTAATAATAAAAGAGAAATTGGTGGCTTTAGGGATTCAGCTTTTTCGTTTATTTTTTATTTGATGATTTTTGCTGTGCTAATGATTCCTCCAATAGATGCTCAAAGTTTTATTGTTCATAATCAAAGTAATGAGTCTCAAAACTACTTTACTGTTAATGGGAGCACTGGCGATACAGAAGTCTTAGAAGATTTGCAGGTTGATGGAGATGTAACAACAGATGGGAATGTAACTGCTTCTTGGTTTAGGGGGGCATTCAATTGGATTGTTGGAGTTCCATCACAGATTTATTTAACATTTAATGGAACTCAACTGGATTTTGATGAGGGCCAACTAAACACAACAATTGACTCAAGAATTTCTGAAGGGCAGGGAGATTTGCATGTAAATATGTCTGACTGGTGGAATACAGGAGATAGAGGTACTTTAAGAAACATCTCACAAATCCAAGGTTCTTGGATTACAAATGATTTAGCATGGATAAACTTTACAGACGGAGATGGACGTTATGTTCTTTTGACAGAAGAATCTAATTTAAATGTGAATAGAAGTGAATGGTGGAGAACTGCTGAAGGAGATTTGAATAATGTTGAAGACATCCTTGGTTCTTGGCTGACAAATGATTTGGCATGGATAAACTTTACTGAGGGAGATGGAAGATATCTTCTGATTACAGATGAATCCAATTTAAATGTGAATAGTTCTGATTTTTGGAGGACTAATGAAGGGATAAAGGAGAATGTTGAAGATATTCTTGGAAGTGAGATAACTAATAATCTAGCATGGATAAATTTTACTCAGGCAGACCCAAGATATGTCAATGTTGATGGAGATACTATGACTGGGGATTTGGTTATTGATGCGGATCTAACAGTTGGAACAAATCTTTTATTTGCAAACAGCTCAGGAAGTCTTGTTGGAATAGGAACAGTAACTCCACAAAACAAGTTAAATGTTGTTGGAGATATAAATGCAACAGAAACAGTTTATGCAGGAGAGTTTTCAGGAGCAATAAACTGGACTTTCTTACAAAACTATCCTAATGGTTGTCCTGCAGGTCAGGCAGTTCAGGTGATTGGAGATACTTTAACATGTATTGATATAAATCCTGTGAATGTTACAAACGGAACTGGGACTGTAGATCAGATTCCAAGATGGATAACAGAGACGACGTTAGGAAATTCAATAATAAAACAGAGCGGAACTACAATTGTTGTTGAAGGAGATCTTAATGTTACGGATTTTGTTGCTGCTGGAGATGTAATCGTTCTTGGAAGAGTTAATATTAGCCAGGATTTGCAGGTTGATGGAGATGTAACAACAGATGGGAATGTAACTGCTTCTTGGTTTAGGGGGGCATTCAATTGGATTGTTGGAGTTCCATCACAGATTTATTTAACATTTAATGGAACTCAACTGGATTTTGATGAGGGCCAACTAAACACAACAATTGACTCAAGAATTTCTGAAGGGCAGGGAGATTTGCATGTAAATATGTCTGATTATTGGAACACCGCGGATAGAGGGGCTTTGAGAAATGTTTCGCAAATTCTTGGAAGTTGGATTACAAATGATTTGAGTTGGATAAATTTCACTCAGGCTGATCCTAGGTATGTGGAAATTACAGGAGATACAATGACTGGGAATTTAGATATTAATGCGAATTTAACTGTAGGAACAAGTGTTTTATTTGTTGATTCTAATGGAAATGTTGTTGGTATCGGGACTGCAACACCTCAAAATACACTGAATGTCGTTGGTGATGCAAACATTACGGATAATTTGTATGGAGGAATTATTTTTGAGGACGGGGTTTCATTGATTGACAAGTATGTTCAGTTGACAAGGACTTTAGAGTTTTCGGGAACTTCTAATCAGATTTCAGTAACCCCAACAGGTCCACAGGATTTGTCTGATAACAGAACATGGACATTCTCACTTCCTCAAGACATAAATACAACAAGTAGTCCTGAATTTGTGGGATTAAATGTTACTGGAAATGCAAGTGTTGGAAACAGATTGGATATTGGGGGGGAGTGGTCTGATGGAGGAGTTTCAATTGTTGATGGAGAAGTTTTTGCACAGACGCTTTTTGTTTACAACATTACAAGCCTCAATGTTAACACTTTGAATATAAACGGATCTCTTCTTCCCGCAGAAGGATTTTCTGAAACATTTGATATTGGAGCAGACAGTAGGAGATGGAGAGATTTATTTGTTAGTAGAAATGCAGATGTTGGAGGAAATTTGAATGTTGATGGCGATGCAAATATAACTGGAACTCTCTACTATGGAACTCTTGATGGTGAAGCAAACCTCAATGTAAACAGCTCTGATTTCTGGGATGGGTTGGATACTCCGGCAGACATTAATGCAGGAGACTTGACAGATGACAACACATATTTGGAAGTAGCTGGTGATACAGGAACAGGTAATTTTGTTTTTAATCAGAATCTTACAGTTGATACTAACACGTTGTTTGTTGATTCAAGCTCAAATAAAGTTGGAATCGGGACGGCGAGTCCGGCATATAATTTAGATGTTGCAGGCACAGGACGATTTTCAGGAGATGTAAGATTAGATGCAGGAAAGAATCTCAAATTTTATGACCATGATGCAACTTTTCCAACAGCAACAGGGGGTTTTATTTGGGATTTGAATAATGACAATGCAAAGATTTATGCACAACAACCAGCAAGCGACCAGATTGATTTTGTGTTCAAAATTGCAGATAACGTCGGTACGACAGATAGATTTGTATATTGGATTGATAGTTATACTGGAGAAACTGATGACGCTTACCCTCTTTATATGGATGGAACAAAAGCAGTATTTAACTACCCAACAGTTTTTGGAACAGGGGCATCAAAAAATATAGATTTTTATTTAATGGGATTTAATAAAAGTTCCTTATCTGATACATATTTTTTTGGTGATGCATCAACAGGAAACGTCGGTATTGGGACGACGGCGCCACAAACAAAACTGCATGTAGCAGGAAACGCAATCTTCAACGGGACGATAAACACTGATTCAAATAAAATAATAAACATTGCAAACGGAACCTCAAGTCAGGATGCCGTGGCGCTTTCACAACTTCAGACGGTTAATACCTCCGCAAATTTCCCAAGAGGAGACATTGTTCAGGGGACTGGATTGAGTTTATCAGGGACTTTAACAGAAAGGCTTGTTGATTCCGGAAGTGTTACATTCAATCTGGCAAACACTGCAGTAACTCCAGGAACTTATGGAGGAAATATTCAGGTAGGAACTTTCACAGTTGACCAGCAGGGAAGACTAACTTCAGCATCAAATGTTACAATAAGAGATGCTTCGGCGTCTGTGAGCGGAGTTGTCTCAACAGGAACTCAAACCTTTGCAGGAGCTAAGACATTTAATAATAACTTAGTTGCAGGTCAGAATCTTACAGTTGATACTAACACGTTGTTTGTTGATTCAAGCTCAAATAAAGTTGGCATCGGGACGGCGAGTCCTAACACATTATTAACAGTTGGAACGACGGGGTCAAATACTGATTTTGGCGCAATTGCTTCTTTCTATAGTTCAAGCTCCAACAATAATACTGTTAAAATATTAGCCCCAGCTAATCAAGCAGGAAGCGGTCCTCACTTACACTTAATGGAGAATAATCCAAATCTCTATGGTTATGATTTATGGTATGATACGGGAGCAGATACTCTTGAGTTAGACCGTTATCAAAACAGCGTTAAAACTCATGTTTTAACTGTTCAGCCAGACGGCGATGTGGGGATAGGAACAACGACACCCCAAAATCCTTTAAATGTAATAGGCGACATTAATGCTACAGGAACAGTTTATTCCGGAGGAAGTGCTGTTTTGACTTCATTCACTGAATCGGATCCTATATGGTCTGCTAACTATTCTTCAAGAACAGGAACAGGAAATGTTGTTTATTCAAACTCTCCAACTATAACATCTCCTACGATTTCAACTTCAATAAACCTGCCTTCAGGTGCTGTAGATGCTGCCGGGGAAATTTCAGATGACATTATAACAAATGCTCATTTTACTCATTCAACAGACTGGGGAGATGTTTCCACTGATGCTTCGGGAAATGTTCAGATAGATTCGGGAGTTGTTAGCGATGCAGAGGTGAGCTCATTGTCATGGAGCAAGTTGAATAATTATCCTACTGCATGTAATTCGGATGAAACAATAACTGTTATAGGGGACACGATAACATGTACAAGCATCTCCATAACGGGCTCTCAAGTAAGTGATGACGGAACATATTTGTTGGCAACAGGAGATACAGCAACAGGAAATTATACTTTTGATACAAACACTTTGTTTATTGATTCAAGCTCAAATAAAGTTGGAATAGGTACTACGAGTCCAGGAGCAAAATTGGATGTGGCGGATGGAGGAAGTACTGATTATGGAATAACTTCTACACCTTCTGCGATTTTTGGACAGAGCAGTGGAGCAACTAGAGGCTACCTAAAGATTTTTGGGAAGACGGCCGGAAGCTACGGGGTTGTTCAGATGACAACAGGTAATTTACACATTGACTCTAGTACTGCCGGAAAACTATATCTCAATCATTATGCTGGAACAGATACAACAATAAATCCAAACGGCGGCAACGTCGGCATCGGAGAAGCGGCACCTGGCTCAAAATTGAGCGTGAGTGGAGGTGGTAGCTTCGGAGCAGGTTATGACACCACAGCGGCTCCAACGAATGGATTAATAATACAAGGCAACGTCGGCATTGGGACAACAAGCCCACAAAACACTTTGAATGTTGATGGCGATGCAAATATAACTGGAACTCTCTACTATGGAACTCTTGATGGTGAAGCAAACCTCAATGTAAACAGCTCTGATTTCTGGGATGGGTTGGATACTCCGGCAGACATTAATGCAGGAGACTTGACAGATGACAACACATATTTGTTGGCAACAGGAGATACAGCAACAGGAAATTATACTTTTGATACAAACACTTTGTTTATTGATTCAAGCTCAAATAAAGTTGGAATAGGTACTACGAGTCCTGTTACAAATGCAAAGCTAGATGTAACTGGAAGAATTGTTGGGGGATTAGGTCATGTAGGTGAGTCAGCGCTTACAACCTCTGCTTCAGAACATTGGCTTTCTGCAAGATCATTAATAACACTTGGTGAAAGTGCTGCGGGAAATGCAAATCCAGCAATTACCATGTATCGTACTTCTTCAGGATTTGTTACGGGTACAGCCACCAGGATTTTTCAACCAAGCTCTGCTGGAGACCTTTATTTCCAAAAAGGGACAACTAATGTCGCGTATGGATCGGAAACATATACAACTAATATGGTAATTTTAGCAGGAGGCAACGTCGGAATCGGAACGACAACACCGCAAAATCCTCTAAATGTAATCGGAGATGGAAATTTTACTGGGAATGTTTACAGAAACAACCAGTTGTTAATAGACTGGGCACAGGCCACGAATGGAACTCTTGCTCTTTCTGCAAGGACGCTTACAGCAGGTTCAGGTTTAACAGGGGGTGGTGATTTAACTGCTGACAGAACATTCAATGTCGGAGCAGGAACAGCGATAACAGTGAATGCGAACGATGTTGCAGTTACAAATGATGCAATAACAGATACGCAATTGGCTTTCAACACAGGACAGCATTTGACGACTTCGAGTGGAGTTCAGTTTGGAACATTATCAGTAGATACTTCCGCGACAAGCCTCAACGGTACAAACACCAACGCCTATATTAATAAAGACGCGAACGAATACGGTTTAATAATTAACTACGGTTTTGACAGTCCTGACGAACCTGCAGGATTATTACTCACTGGAGATGCTGACGGAACGGATGACATAGCAATAGAAGTTCGCGGGAATACTCTCGGATCTACAGTCCATAACCCAACATGGGGAACAGGTGTTTCTTCAACTGATTCTAAATTCGTCGTCTTTGGAGACGGAACAACAGTCATTGGAAAGGGAAGTGTTGGAGACGCCTATTCGACTACACAGGGCTCTAAACTAGAGGTTTCCGGAAAAATTTACACTTCTGACGATATTGATATTGGAGGAGGTGACTTACTTACTGCCGGTTCAAATTTCTTCAATGGAGGATGTTCAGCAGACCAATATGTTTCAAGCATTTCATCAGATGGAACAATTAATTGCGCATCTGATTCAGCAACAGGAACAATGTCTAGTTTTACTCTTGGAGCAACTTCAGGAACAAACCAGACAATCTCAGAAGGGGATACTGCTTTTTTGAATGCAGGAACAGGAATAACAACAACAGCATCAGCAACAGATATAGTTACAATTGCAGCGACTTTAGGAACAGCCATTGAAAAAGGAGAGCTTGCTAACTCCGGAACATTAAGCTTCGACTGGGTAGACTCAGAAGTTGCAGACGCTCTAACAATATCGGGAGGAACAATTGCACTTTCAACAAACATATATACTGGAACTCTTGGAGGAGATAATATCACTGATGGAACAATAGATGCTACTGAGCTTGCTGCTAATGCTGTAACTGCTGCAGGGGGAGAGTTGGATTCTTCTGTTGCAGGAAACCAATTGACTTATAATTCAGGGGCTTTGGATGTTCAAGAAGGGGCTGGCTCTGGATTAGATGCTGACACTCTTGACACAATTGACAGCACAGGATTCTGTCAAAGTGATGGAACAAACTGTCCTGCTGGAGCTTCAGACCAAAACCTTTTTGCAACTATAAACGCGCCTTCGGGCACAGACCCAGTTGCAGACAGCGCAACAGACATTTTGAATCTTGCAGCAAGTGGAATAATTAGTATTACAGGAGATTCAAGTACAGACACAATAACAATCGATGCTACGGAGGTTGGAGATATTTCAGCAGTAACCGCAGGAAGTGGTTTAACCGGAGGAGGAACATCTGGAGCTGTGACTCTTGATGTTGGAGCAGGAACAGGAATAAGTGTCGCTGCAGATAGCATAAGTGCAACTTTAGGAACAAGCATAGTAACTGGAGAAATAGTTGATGGAACAATACTAGAATTGGATTTGAATGTTACAAATACTCCTACAGATAATTATGTGTTGAGTTATGATTCTGGCACAGGAGGATTTACTTGGATTCAAGATGATACTGGAACAGATACAACATACACAGCAGGAGGAACTCTTTTAGATTTGACAGGAACTACATTTAGTGTAAATGAAGGGACATTGACAAGTGGAAAAGGATGTAAATTTGTAACGGGAACAGGTATTGTTTGCGACCAGGATTACTTGACTTCTTTCACAGAAACAGACCCTAAATGGAGTGCGAATTATACTGCTTGTGGTGCAGGAAACCATCTTTATTTTAATGGAGCCAGTCTTGCTTGCGAAGCGGACGATGACACAACATACACAGCAGGAGATGCTTTAACACTGACAGGTACAGATTTTGATTTTGATGGTGGTGCAAGTCCTGGAGGAGAATTAGGAGGAACATGGGCAAGTCCGACAGTTGATTCAGGAATACATGACGATGAATATTTAGAAGTTGCGGGCGACACAGGAACAGGTAACTTTATTTTCAACCAGAACCTAACGGTTGACACAAACACTCTTTTTGTTAATTCAAATACAAACAACGTCGGCATCGGAACGACGGGTCCTGACGAGCCACTACAAGTAGGAACATTTACAACAAGGGGAGCTGTCAGAATTATGCAGGTTGATGATGGAACATCTGATCATATACAATTTTATAATGATGGAACAAGAATGGGAGAAATAGGAAGTCAAGACGAAACATGGCTTAGAATAAACCAAGAGACAGCTAAGAATATTTACACACCAAGATATATACGTGCAGATGGTGGATTCTTTGTAGATGGTGCAGTATATGGAATAGATGGCTCAGGAATTCTACAGAGTAATACGGGGGCAACAATTGGGGGAAACACTGCGTGGCACCAAGGAAACGACGGCTCAGGCTCTACGTTGGATGCCGACACTCTTGACACAATTGACAGCACAGGATTCTGCCAAAGCGACGGAACGAATTGTCCAACAGATGACGACACAACTTACACTGCAGGAGATGCTTTAACTTTGACAGGAACAGATTTTGATTTTGATGGAGGGGCTACTCCAGGAGGAGATTTAGGTGGAACATGGGCTTCACCAAGTGTTGATGACGACTCTCACAACCATGTTTATTCAAATATAGATGCTACAACAAGCGCAAATTGGGCAACACGTGTTTCTGACGAAACAGGAAGTGGAAACTGGGTTTTTTCAGCAAGTCCAACCTTTACAGGAACTGTAACGGCACCACTACTTAATGTCAATACTCTTGGTAATGTAAATGGTAACTATCTAGTTATAAATGTCGGTGAATCAGCTTCGTATGCGACTGGTCAGACAGGCGAAATACTTTATGTTAATGCAGAAGGAGGTCTTCAAGTCGCCAGTTCACCAGATAATTGGGTTTCTGGATGGGCTGGAAGAACTACAGCAACTATTAACGCTGCAGGTGGAGATTCCTCTTTCCCAGGCAACGTCGGCATCGGGACGACGAGTCCTACTGGAAAATTAACTATATTCGATATTTCTACTGATAACGCTGCATTTGAATTTACGGAGTCTTCAACAAGCGGATATACTACAACCTTTAACATGGATAACACAGGTTTGGATATAGGGCATGACTCTACATCGAGAGCATTAAATCTTATAACAGGGGGTTCAGACAGATTAACAATTTTAGGAGGCGGCAACGTCGGTATCGGGACGGCGAGTCCTAGTGGTAAATTGCATGTATATACAGGAAATTCAGGTGCTTCTATCATAAATCCTGGGGCAGATGAATTAGTTTTAGAAAGTTCTGGCAATCACGGATTGACGCTCATTGGTCCTAACACCTCCACTGCTCAAATAGTATTTGGTGATGAAGATGATTACGATGTAGGTCGTTTTATATATAGTCACAGCGAGGATTATTTGAGTACAATCGTTGCAGGCGTTGAAAGGATGAGAATAACAAACGCAGGCAACGTCGGCATCGGGGAGACAGCACCGGGGAGCAAGTTGAGCGTGTCAGGCGGAGGTAGCTTCGGCGCGGGATACGACACCACAGCGGCTCCAACGAATGGGCTCATCGTGGAGGGAAACGTCGGCATCGGGACGACGGGTCCGCAAGGGGAACTACATGTAAAGACTGGTACTGACGAGAACTTATTAGTGCGTACGGTTAATGGTGCGTTAGAAACAGCATCAGTCAACGATGCAAACAACGCTTATCAGCCATGGAGATTTGATGCCTCTGAATTCGATTTTCAGAACGGCAATGTCATAGCTAATGCCGGAGTAACTGTTGATGGAATTCTATTAGATGATGCTGCTGATAGAAGTGGGCTTTTAGAGATAAATAGAAAGGGTTCAACAGTTTGGACAGGTATTCAATCTGTATTTAGTGGAACTGCAGAATGGTCTCTGATGGGAGATGAAGATAACTTGGGATTATATGATGATACAAACGGTAATTGGATTTTACTTTATACAGAAAATGCAGGGTCGACGTTATACTATAATGGTGGTTCAAGAATAACAACAACTTCAGGAGGAGCTAGTATTGCTGGAAGCATAGATATGAACAGCAATGACATTACGGAAGTCGACAAAATAACTGTAAACACTGTAGACCCCCCTTATACAATAAACAACAAAGCATATGCAACATACATGGCAGGCATGATAGGATTAAAGGAAGAAGTTACTGGGTCTGTAAAGTTAGGAACATATTCGGAAAGTGAAGAAGGATATAAACATGTGATTGACTTCAATAACATGGAAGAAGGTAGTGATTTGTGGCTGTTTGGAGAGACAATAAATATCCATGGAAAGACATACATAGACCCCAAGACGGGAAAGGAAAGACAAACAGACACTGGAGAAGTATTTGATAATATGGTTGTACTCTTAAGTTCTGGCTTTAATGGAAATGTATGGTATGAAAAAATTCCTGAAGAAAAGAAATTGGTAATATATGGAAGTAAACCTTCAGAAGTAAGCTATAGATTCACTGGAACAAGATTTGACGGATTAGGAATAGATAATACAAGAACTGCGGAAATTGATAAAAATGGTTTGGAATTAGATGTACCTGAAGGTTTGAATTTGGATAAGTTGTTGAAAAGTATGAGGAAGTAAATCTTAAACTTTAAAACCGAAGAATTTTTAAATATTAAATTAGTAAAAATATTAATATGTTCCCCGGTATGGTCTTCTGGCAATACCGGGCATTAATATTCTATTTTTTAATTTTGTCAATTGTATAATCTAAGCAAAGAGACTCATTACACGTATGTTTTAAATAATTTGATGAGGTCGATTTGAAATAAGCATTTATAACTTTCTTACCTAGTTTTTGGGACTTTTGAATCGCAGGCACAAAATCTTCATCACCAGAAACAATTATTGCAATATCATATAAATTTTCATAGGCCCCTGAAACTAAATCAACAGCCAAATATACATCATCACCCTTTACATCAAAAACAAATTTCCCATCTTTTTTATGCTTCCTCATTCTACATAGAACAACATTAAAGTCAGGGAGCTTCCTTAACATGTTAAAAAATTTCTGCTGTTCCCAATATTTCTTTTTATTTACGCCTATGTCTAGAGAGGCATTATAATAATATGTTGAAATGAGAAGTTTATCTTTTGTTAATAATTTTACAAATTTCTGAAAATCTATCTTATTTACATTCAAGGCCTTTAAACTATAATACAAGTTACTTCCATCAATAAAAATTGATACTCTCTCCTTTTGCATAAAAGTAAAGAGAATTATTTGTTATAAAGATTTTGGAATAATTTTTGTTAGCAAACAAGGAGAAGTTTCATACAGGCTTACCGGAGTGAGGTTTGACGGTTTAGGAGTTGATAACACAAGAGGCGCAGAAGATTATGAAACTGAAATTGAAATACCTGAAGGTTTGAATCTAGATAAGTTGTTGAAAAGTATGAAGAAGTAAATCTTTTCCAAAGATTTAAATAGCATCAATATCTCTAATTATTATAAATAAATACCTATTAGATATAAACATGTCACAAAAAACACAAAAAAAGCCTTCACATTGGCCAACTCTCAATACAGTAATAATGGTAGAAAATGTGTTGAAGAAAGTAGAAGAGTCTGCAATTACAATCGCAGAATTAAAAAGAAAGCTCCCAAGACAGGTAAATCACAACACACTTATGGTTATTCTTCAATATCTAGAAAACAGCAACAAGATTTTTTTTGGGTTAAAAGGAATAACGTGGATTAAAAACGAAAACCAGAATTTAAAGAGAGCCATAAATGAAGGCATTGAAATTAGATGAAAGAAGTGAAAATAATTCTATCAAAAGATGCAAAAGAAGTTTATAAATATCTAAATGAAGAATCACTAACTTCGAAAACTGAGAGAACTCTATTCAATGCGATTAAACAAAAAATAGAATTCATAAAAGCAAATCCTCATTACGGAAATCCAATCTCAAAAAAATTAATTCCAAATAAATATAAAGTTAAATATGGAAATATAAATTTATTCAGAGTAGAGCTGCCTAATTTCTGGAGAATGCTCTACACTCTAACTAATGGGGAAACTAAAGTGGAAATAATTGCATTTGTTCTTGATATAATTGATCATCCAACATATGATAAAAAGTTTGGTTACAAATAATTTTACCTATGTGAGGTTTGACGGTTTAGGAATGGATAACACAAGAAGTGCAGAGTCTTATGAACTTGGCGAAAACAATGAAGTCGAAATACCTGAAGGTTTGAATCTGGATAAGTTGTTGAAAAGTATAAGGAAGTAAATCTTTGGAAAAGATTTAAATAAATTGATTAATTAGGTGAATTATGGAAAAGAAAATTCTGGATTTCACAGTGCTAATTGAACAGGATGAAGATGGAATTTATATAGCTAAAGTCCCAGATATATCTGGATGCCATACTCAGGGAAAGAATGTTGCAGAAGTACTTGAAAGAATAAAGGAAGCAATTGAGCTCTGTTTAGAATCAGACAAAGAAGACATAGAGCCAACAAGATTCATAGGAATTCAAAAAGTGCAAGTTAACAGACCAGTTTTTGCCCATAAATAAAATGGTCAAAATCCCACAGATTTCTGGAAAAGAGTTATGTAAGATTTTAGAGAAGATTGGTTTTAAGATAATTTAAGGGAAGGGTAGCCATGTTCGTTTCAATCATCCTGATGGAAGAAGAACTGTTGTACCCATTCATCCAGGAGAAAAAATAGGCAAAGGCCTTCTAAGAGAAATACTAAAACAAATAAAAATAAGCAGAGAAGAATTCTTGAAGTTAATATAGTAATAAGGGAATTTCTAAAATCTGTGAAGCCGAAATAGGTAAATCTTTTTGAGGTTTTTCAAAGGTATTTGAGAACTTTACAAAACATCAAAGATGTTTAAAATTTCAAAGAGAGAAATGATTTTTTAAAGAAAGAATTTTATGAAGGAGGCAATCGTTATTGGTATCTGAAGATTTTTTGAAGAAGAAAAATTATCTTTCAAAATTAGAATTTATAAGAAATCTAATAAGGAATAAGTTGGAAAAAAGAAGATTTTTAACTTAATAATGAGAGAAATAGAAGATTTTTTATACCCTGATTCTCCTATTTCTTCAATGGAAGAATATAATTTCACGGAAAAAATAAGGAACGGATTTTATACAGGAATTGCATCCGTAGCCATTGCTTCAATGGCTGCCTGTGGTGGTGGCGGTGGTTCTTCAGGTAGTGGAGAAAACCCAAATCCTCCTTCAAACAGGGCTCCTTCATGTGAAATCTCAACATCTTATTCTCCTGAATCAGGATATTTTCCCCTTGAAACAAGAGTTCAGGCAAGTTGCTCTGATCCTGATGGAGATTCTTTAGATGTAAGACTTTTAAGAAACGGGCAGGAAGTTGCTACAGGAAATAATCAAGACTATTCCGAAACAATTGTAGAAAACGCAGATTATAAAGTTGAAGCGACAGACCCCGACGGAGCTTCAGGCTCGGCAAATACTTCTGTTGAAGGAAGATATGACCAGATTGCTTTCACAAGCAGAAAGGATGATCCTTCAGGAGATATATATAGGGGAGACTTATTAGTAAATAAAGAAGGAGATTATACCGGATTGGGCAACATAACACGATTAACCAATAATGAGGGGAATGATATAGAGCCAACTTATTCTCATGACGGAGAAGAAATTATATTTACAAGACCAAACGATAGTTCTGGAGAGTATGCATTGCATAGCATTAATGCTGATACTGGAGAAGATCAAAAAGATTTAACTTCCCACCTTTCTGGAGCAGAAAGGATGAGGCAGGCAGACGAATGTTCTGATGGGAGAACTCTAGGAGCCTTTCAGACTAATGGAAATACTGAAGCAGGGATTGCTGAACTTAATAAAGACAGAAATATTTTAACTCATCTTTACAGAGAGACTAATGATTCCCCAATAGGAAGACCTCCAGAATGGCCTTCATGGAATAGTGACTGTTCAAAATTTGCTTATGGAAAGAACCAAAACAATTCCTGGAGTATCTTTACATTAAATGATGATGGAACTAATGAAATTCAGTTAACATGGGATTCTACAAGAGATCAGCAACCTACTTTCTTACCTGATGGAAGAGTTTTATTTTTTTCTGACAGGACAAATCCCGGACAAACACATATGGAAGCGAATCTTTGGGTAGTAAACTCTGATGGAAGTAATCCTCAGGAAATAACCAATGCAGAAGGTAGAGAGACTGATGCTGAGATATCTCCTGATGGAGAATGGCTGGTTTTTTCACATAGTCCAGGAGGAGAAAATCCTAGACAATTATATCTGACTAAATTTGAAAATGCTGGAAATCAGGATGAATGGCTGCAACTAACTTCAGAAGGAAACAATAGACATCCAGCATGGCGTCCAAGGCAGGAATAATTTTTTTCTTTAATTTTATGTTTAAGCAATATTTATAAATTTAAATTCACTGGTAGAATAATGAAAAAGGGGGGGATTAAATTAATCCGGTTTGATAAAGATAATATTTTAATTTCTAAAAAGGGAATCTCCACAGTTATCGTCACCCTCATAGTGATTGTTCTTTCTCTTGTTGCCATAGGAATTGTTTGGGGAGTTGCTAATAATTTGATTCAAGAGGAAAGTGAGGCAGTTGGGCAGGGGGTTGAAGGATTATTGTTAAGCTTAAAAATTGAGAGCGCAATTATTGAAGAGAATGGGGAGGTTAGCGTTACTGTAAAGAGAGGGGTTGGCGGAAGAGAGGTGGTCGGATTAAATTTTATTTTTTACGATGGTCAAAACAGTGAAACCATAAGAGAAGATGTTCCTTTTGAAGAATTTAGTCTTAAGAAATTTACATTTACTCTTTTAGAAATAAATCCTGAAAATCTTGAAGAAGTTTCTGTTGCTCCGGTTTATAAAAGATCATCAGGAGAAGAATTTGAAGGAGAAATTTTTAATTCTTTTGAGATAAAATCTTCTCCAGAGGGAATTACGGGACAAGCCGTTTCTAATTTTGAGAAACTTGGATTCTCTGGTGTGGGAAAAATGGAATATGGTCCCTTCTCATCAGACGAGCCAAAGCTTCCTGAATTTAGAAAGGCTATAGTGGATCCTCTTGATGTTCTTCCAGGAGACAATCAAACCTTTACTGTTGAAGTTTATTCGCCTTATGGAGTTTTAAATGTCACTTCCATAACTGAATTAGATAACAGCACTTCTAAATTGAATTTTGAAAAAATAAATGAAACCACTAATGAAGAAAACGAAACAATAGAAACTTGGGAAGTAACCTGGGTTGTTAATGATGTCCATACCACAACTTATAGAACAAATATTACCGCAGAGGATAATGAGGATAATTCAAATTCCATAATTTTAACCTGGACAGATTCCTGCAAAAGTCAGATTTTTCATGGGCAGGATAATACTATCAATTCATGTACAGTAAGTTCAGGAGTTGAGGGGCTTGATGGAGGGTCTTTAACCATAAACTCTGGAGAAACGCTCACGCTTAGTGGGGGAACATTCTACTTCAATAGTGGACAAAGCATAACTGTAAGTGGAAGCATTTCCCTCAGTGGAGGCTCAATAAGCAAGGGCAATCTCTCTTATACTGATACTGATGGAGATGGATATGCTCCAAGCGGAACCTTGAAAACATCAAGCTCCAATGCAGTTAGAGCAAAAGATGCTTTAGGAACTAATGACTGCTATGACTCAAATGCAAATGCAAAACCAGGGCAAACAAGTTGGTTCACAGCTCATAGAGGAGATACATCTTATGATTATAATTGTGATAGTTCTGCGACAAAGAGGTGGACTGCGACAGATGCGAGCTGCAGTTCTTGTTTTTGGAATAATGTTGATAGTTTATGTGATATTGGGTTAGTTGGTTCCATAGGTTGGACTTCTTCAACATCTCCAAGCTGTGGCTCCTCTGGAACCTACATATCAGCTACAGGAGGGTCTGGGTGCATTATTGGTGGATTATCTCAAGGCGCATGCTCGGGAGACTCTCCAAGCTGCTCCTCGAGTTCAACAACACAGGAGTGTAGATAATTTTATACATAAGTTGATGAAGAAATCAAAATTTGAAATAAGAAAATAATTTGTTAAAAAGTTTTTTTATAACCATAAAATGCCAAACGCCGGGTTATATATATCTCCAAAAAGGTGTATTGTTAACTTGTCGGGACTTTTAGGAAGTCTTAAAAATATCTTCTCCGTTTAGGATTTATAGATATTGGCTGGGAAGAGGTTACAATCAAGGGAAAGAAAATCAAAGCTCTTCTAACTAAAAATCTCAAAGATGCAGGAGAATTTTAACAAAATATTTATAAGTCTTATTGTCGTATTAAAGTAAGATGGAAAAAAAATATTTTTTTGGGGTGTTGCTTAGCGTATTTTTAATAGTTCTTATTCCTGGAATTAGTGCAGGAGAGGTTAAATCAGATTTGTCTGAAATTATTTCTCAAACTCCTGCAAATGAAGAAATTTCGGTTATGATTGTATTTGAAAGTGTACCTCAACCTGCAGAAATTAGTATTATTCAATCAGATGGTGCAAGCATTAGATATCAGTATGAAATAATTAATGCTGTTGCTGCAAAGGTTCCTGGACAAGCAGCAGAGAAAATTGCAAACAGAGCATTTGTTAAATTAGTTGAACCAGATTATGAAGTAAAATTAGTTCTTGATGATAGTGTTTCTCAAATTCAGGCAGACAGAGTTTGGGAAGCAGGAGCAACGGGAAAAAATATAGATGTTGCTGTTCTTGATACTGGAATTCATAATGAGCACCCTGCCCTAACAGTTGAAATGGAAGTTGATTACACTGGAGAAGGAACAGACGATTTGCATGGTCATGGAACATATGTTGCAGGAATAATTGCCTCCACTGATTCAACCTACAGAGGTGTTGCTTATGATGCTGATTTGTTTAATGTTAAAGTTTTAAATCAAGAGGGGAGGGGATTTGGCTCTGATGTTATTAAGGGAATTGAGTGGGCTATTGAAAATGGTGCAGAAATTATAAGCATTAGTTTTGGAGCAGAAATAGATGTTTGTGATGGAACAGATTCTATTTCACAAGCAGTTGATGAAGCTGTTAGAAGTGGCGTTGTTGTATCAATTGCTGCCGGAAACTCTGGACCTGATGCAGAAACTATCTCAACTCCTGCATGTTCCAAAGAAGGAATAGCTGTTGGTGCAGTTGATGGTGATGATAATGTCCCAAATTTTAGCAGCAGAGGGCCAACGAGCGATGGAAGAGTAAAGCCTGATTTGGTTGCTCCAGGTATTTCAATAACTTCTACATGGAAAGATAATTCATTTAGAACCTTTTCTGGAACAAGTGCTTCAGCACCCCATGTTTCAGGAGTTATTGCTTTGCTTTTAGAAGTAGATCCTTCATTAAATCCAAAGGATATTAAAAACATTTTAAAATCAAATGCTTTCGATTTAGGCTTAGATGAAAACACCCAAGGGGCAGGGAGAGTTGACGCTTATGGATCTTATTTGTTTTTAACAAACACTACTGGAGAAACAAGAAATGAAACCGAAGAAACACCTGAAGAAGAAAAAGAAAGCGAGAATGAGTCTTCTAGATTTAATGCGGGAATAAATCCTGGAAATGTTTTTTATGGTTTGGACAGACTTTTTGAAAGAATTGGTTTGGCTTTAGAATTTGATCCTCTGGAAAAAGCAAAGCTTCATATAAAATATTCTGAAGAAAGACTTGCAGAAGCCCAAATTTTAGCTGAAGAAGGAGACGTTGAAAGGGCACAAGAGATTATTAGTGATTATGAAGAAAACCTAGAAAATTCAAGAAGAATATCTGAAATTGCAATGGGCCTTGGAGATAACACAACAACCGTGAATGAGCTTATTGCAGAAGCTACTTCTATACATCTTAAAGTTTTGGGAGATATATATAACAAGGTTCCTGAGCAGGCAAGGCCCTCAATTGAGCAGGCAATTGAAAACAGTGCAAGAGGTAGAGCAGAAGCTATCAATGCATTGAATGAAGATTCTATAGTAGAAGATGAGCAAAAGACAGAAGATGAGGAAATAGAGGAAAAAGTTGAAACTGAAGATAGAAATGAAAGTGATGATAAAAATCTTGATAAAGTGTTAAATGGACTTGAAGATCCTGCAAAAACTAAAATAAAAGAAGTTCAGGAGAGAGTAAAGTCAGAAGCTCAGAAAAGTACTTCTTCTTCAACAAGCGGTAGTGGCGCAAGTTCAAATTCTGCAAGAGGAAGACCTTGATTTATTTTTTGAAGATAAAAAATATATTATAATTTTTTAACCATGTAGACTTTATTTGAGTCTAATTCATATCCTAAATTCTTGTAGTATTCTCTGACTCCAAACCCTATAGTGATTCCTTGATAATCTTTGTTCCTCTCTTTTGAATTCTCAAATGCTATGTTTAAAAATGACTTTATATTTACATCTATAGAGTACATTCTTTCTTTTTCTTTAGAATAAGAAACTTCTTTCAGTTCCCGGAGTTTACCCACATAATCCTCGACTTTTTTCTTAACGGTTTCTGGATCTATTTTCATACTCATTAAAAAACTAAAAGATTAATCTTATAAGCGTTGCCTTTTTTTGAGATATATATAACCCGATGACTAAACGCCCCGACCAGGAATCGAACCTGGACGCCTAAAAGGCTCCGCTTTCGAGGCGGATGCAGTACCATTGTGCCATCGGGGCGTGAAACAATCTATTTACTAGAATATAAAAAATATTTCTTTTACCTTATAAAAATTATCCCACAAGATTTAAAAAGTATGCTTTATGCATACATAATGTATGTATGAACAAACATCAATTAGAGTGGGAAAAGATTTGCTGAACACCTTAAAAAAGTTTAAAGAAGATGGAGAAAGTTATGAGGATGTTATTTGGGATTTGATTGAACCGCATATGGAATTGTCCGAAAAAACAAAAAAACAAATAGAGTTATCTAAGAAAGAATATGGGAGAGGCGAATTCACAACTCTCGAAGACCTTAAAAAAGAATTAGAGTTCTAAATGGAAATTATTTTTTCCAATAGCTCAAAAAAGGATTTTAAGAAATTGAATTTTAGAATACAACAAAAAATTATCTCTTCTTTGGAAAAACTGAAAAATAATGAAAAAATTGATATTATTAAATTAAAAAACAAAGAAGAATTTAGGATTAGGACTGGAAATTATAGAATCCAAATACAAAAAATAAAAGAAGGCTTTTTTGTAACCAAAATAGGCAAGAGAGAAAATTTCGTAAAAATTTTCTTTTAATATAAAAAAATATTTCTTTTTCGCGCAAAGCCTCACCAACCAAAAGCCTTATAAAAATTACGCGTTATCTTTAAACATGATGTTTGGATTACCTGAATTAGGATATGATTATGATGCTTTAGAACCTTATATAGATAAGGAAACTATGGAGATTCATCATTCTAAACATCATCAAACCTATATCGACAAATTAAATAAGGCATTGGAAGGACACGAGGAACTTCAAGGAAAATCCGCGGAGGAGTTGCTTAAAGAATTAGATTCAATTTCTGAAACAATAAGAACAGCGGTTAAGAACAATGCTGGGGGGCATTTGAATCATGCATTTTTCTGGACAATTTTGAAAAAAGATGTTCCTGTTCAAGGAAGCATTTTAGAAGCCATAAAAAGAGATTTTGAATCTTATGAAAATTTCCTTGAACAATTTAAAGATGCTGCAGTTACTCAATTTGGAAGTGGTTGGGCTTGGCTTGTTTTAAATCCTGAAACCAAAAAACTCGAGATAGCTAAAACAAAAGACCATGAAACCCCAATCACAGATGGAAAAGTCCCATTAATGGTGGTCGACGTTTGGGAACATGCCTATTACTTAAAATATCAAAACCGCAGACCAGAGTATGTTGACGCCTTCATAAAAGTTATTAACTGGGAAAATGTCAACGAGAATTATAATAAATCCATACAATAGTTTTCTAAAATGAAATTAAAAATTTTTAAGCCGCATGTTTGCGGAAAACAAAAGCAAAAATGAAACTGAAAAAAAATTCCAAAGCACCAGATTTTAAATTAGAAAATCAAGATGGGAAAATAAAAAACCTTAAGGATTACAAAGATAAAATTTTGATTCTCTATTTTTATCCTAAAGACAATACTCCGGGATGTACTTTTGAAGCTAAGAATTTATCTGAAAATTATTCTAGATTAAAAAGAAGAAAGATGGAAGTTGTTGGAGTTAGTGCAGACTCAAAGAGAAGTCATTTGAAATTTATAGAAAAGTTCAAAATTCCTTTTGATTTATTGGCTGATGAAGATACAAAATTATCTGGAAAATATGGAGTCTGGGGAAAAAAGAATTTTATGGGTAGAGAATATATGGGGATTTTAAGAACTACTTTTTTGATAAAAAACGGAAAAATCTTGGAGATAATAGACAAAGTGGATGTTAAAAAACATACAGAACAAATTTTGGAAGTTTTAAAAAATGCAAAGTGAATTGATAAAAAAAGATTCTAATTTAATGGAAGTAATAGAGAAATATCCTGAGATAGTTCCGATTCTTTTGGGGTATGGTTTGCATTGCGTTTCATGCAGTTTTTCTAAATTTGATACTTTGGAAACTGGGGCAAAACTCCACGGATTTTCAAATGAAGAAGTCAAGATGATTTTGAGAGATGTAAATACAATTGCAAATAATTCAAAACAAAATGAATGAACCTGAAGGATTGAGAAAAGAAAAGAGTGATGAGAACCTCAATATAATTGTTGAATCAATTAGGGAAGAAGTTTCGGCTTATTATATTGAACCAGAAAAAGAAAAGGCAAATGGGAATGCGATTATTTTGATTGAGGAGATTTGGGGAATAAATGAAAATATAATTGATGTTGCTAATAGGCTTAAAGATGAAGGTTATATCGTTCTTTCTCCAGAGCTTTTGGAAGAAACAGGAATAACTGAGAAAATAACTTTGCAACATTTTAGAGATGTAAAAGCTTCAGATGAAAATGAAAAAATTGAAGGGCAGGTTAAGATGAGGGAACTTTTATCCCCTGTAAGAAGTCCAGAATTTGGAAAGAAGACTCTCGAGAAATTGAAAGCTTGTTTTAATTTTCTGGATAAAAAAGAAAATGTAAAAAATATTGGAGTCATGGGATTCTGTTTTGGAGGAGGATATAGTTTTATTCTTTCCATAAATGAACCAAGAATTAAAGCATGTGTTTCTTTTTATGGGAAAAATCCTGAGCCTTTGAGTGAAATTGAAAATCTAAATTGCCCCGTTTTGGCTTTTTATGGAATGTATGATAAACCTTTAATTGAAAAGCTTCCAGAGCTTGTTAAAGAAATGGAAGTTCATGGTAAAAATTTTTCAAATAAGATTTATGCAAAATCAAAACACGCTTTTTTTAATGATAAAAATCCCAACACCTACAACCCTGAAGCAGCAAAAGATTCTTGGGAAGCAACTTTAGAATTTTTTAAGAAACATTTAAACTAATTGTTTTTTAATTCTCTGAAAAAATGGATTGTTGCGATTAAGAAAACTACAATAATTATTCCCGTAATTTGATACCAGGTTGGAAGCATTCCCAAGTAAGAAAAAATAATTGTGAAAGGGACGATCCCAATTGCTGTAGCAAGGAGATAAGTTTTGAAATTTACTTTTGATAAAATTCCTAGAGCATAGCTTAGTATGTCAACAGGAAAGACCATCCTTAAAAGGAGTATGTTTACGAACATGTTTTCTTTGGGAATTTTAGATTCCCATTTGTAGATTTCTTTTAAAGAAATTATTTTTTGAATTAGTTTGACCCCATACTTTCTCGCAAAGATAAAAGCAATTATTGAACCTAAGATCCAGCCCAGCCATGTTGCAAAAGCTCCCAAGAAAAAACCATAAACATTGGAGGCAATTGGAACTAACGGCATCATGCTTACTGGAGCAAAAACAACTGCAAAAATTCCTATAAAAACATAGATTAAAAGGCCATAATAATTTCCTCCGATTAGATTTTGCAAAAATTCAAGGTTTTGTTTTACTAAATAAGAAGATAGAATAAATAATCCAAGAATTATTGTAATTCCTAAAATTGATTTAGTTTTTTCTGAAACCATTGCAAGAAAAAGTAAAAGGGGTTTTTAATATTTGGCAGAAGTCTGTTTTTTATAATTCTTTTTTCTTTTCCCTTTCAGAGATTAACTGAAGGTATTCAAACAATTCCAATCTCAAGAATTTCATCCCAGGATTTTATTCCTAAAGCTACAAGAGTTTCTTTGAATGTTAAAATTGGCTTGTGGTATTTTGCAAAATCATCTATTGCAATCCTTGGACAAGCCAATTCTATGAAAGCATCGATGTTATAAAAATTCATAATTTTGTCAGGAGTCATTTCAGACATTGTAATTAAAATTGGCTTTTTTCCAGCTTTTTTTAATTCGTCGATAATATATTTATGAGAACCAAATTTTTGTCCAGGTTTTATTTCAACTATAACTCCAACTGTTTTTGCTTCCTTTAATTTTTCAATAGAGGCAAATCTTTGCTTCAGAATTTTATCTCTTACTCCCTTCATATCTATGACATCATTATTGTAAACATCCACTAAAACTACTGGCTTGCTTACACTTAAAACAGCCCCCATCGAATGGAAATTATTCCCAATTATAACAAAGCAATCCACGGATTTTTCTATTGTTTGCAATCCGCGATATTGACAACCTACAATATGCCCCTCATATTCAACCAATCCTGCTTTTTTTGATAATAGGATTTCTTTCCCATTGTCTTCGTAGAATTTTTTTATTTTTTCAGCATCGTGTCTATGTTGAATTGAATAGCTCAATCCTATTTTTTTATAATCTTTTAATTTTTCTAAAGAAAGTTTTAGAATTGGTTCTAAATTTAATTCGTCCTTTACTTCAATGTAAAGAACCTCTGGGCTTCCTTCCGGAGTTTCAATGAATTTTGCGTGTCCAAAATGGACTATTAAATTTGCTTCGACAACTTCTGCTTCTTGAACTGCAATTGCACAACCACCCCAAGCAGTTTCTCCAGAAAAGATTACTTCAATTCCAAGGTTTTCTATTTCTTCTGCAATCTCTGAAGAATTTTGTTTTATCCCTTCGGCTAATTGGACTAAAACTCTTTTTGGTTTCCTTGCTTTTAGTTCTTCAACTAATTTTTCAATTTCAAAATTTAGAGTCATGTTTTAGAAATAAGATTTAGGTATAAAAAGGTATTTAATCATAACTCAAATTCAACATCACCTTTCTTGATTTTACATTGGCAGGCTAAACGATGTTTTTTATCTCTTTCTAAATCTTCTTCCTGCTCTGTAAGCTCGGAAAGATTTTCCTCGCCTTTTGTTATATCAATCATACATGTTCCACAAATTCCATCAGTGCATTGGAAAGGAACTCCGAGTTCTTCGCAGCCTTGTTTTATTTCAGAATTTTCAGAAATTTCTCTTGATTCATTGGTTTTTGAATTGGTTATCTTTGGCATATAAATCAAAAATTTAGAAGGTTAAAAATTTTGGGGTCTTATTTATACTCCATAGTTATTGGTGAATGCCATTTCTCAACAAAGGCTATCTCTCTATGTCTTTTTTGAAGGTCGCATGAATCAAGAACATAGTTTATATGTTCTCTACAGTCTTCAAGCAACATTTCAATTTCAGGGCGAAAATAATGGGAATTAAAAGTTTCAATTTGGGCGGGAGTTATACTGTTTCTTATTGCCAGATCTATATCTGGCTTACCATCTTCTCCCAAGATTTCTTCTATTGTCAGGTCAACGCCCTTACTTCTTTTCACTTCTTGCATAAATTTTCCATGAATATTGGATTTATAAGAATTTATACAATCAAGAATAGAGATTCTACTTCGTCTTTATTCCTTCACCCTGAATATATTCATAAGCAGAGTGTGCAGCAGTACAACCATCTGCAACTCCTGTAATTAATTGTTTGAATTGCTTATCTGTTACGTCTCCCGCTGCGAAAACTCCTTTTACATTTGTTTCAGAAGTCATATGATTTATTTTTATTTCTCCCTCTTTATTGGTTTTAACTCTTAATTTTTTAGCTAAATCTGAAAGTATAATGTGTCCTATCGCAACAAAAACTCCATTTACTTTTAATTCGTTACTTTTTTTGTAAGCTTTGTCCAATATAATTGATTCAACCAATTTACTTCCTTTAATTTCCTTAACATTTGTTTCAATTATTATTTCAATTTTTTTGTTTCTCTTTATTTTTTCCATATTTATTGGTTCAGGATGAATTTTTTTACCTCTATAAATTATGTAGACTTTCTTTGCATGTTCAGCAAGAAGTAAGGCATCTTTTGCAGAAGAATCAGAACCCCCTATAACTGCAACTATTTTGTTTTTGTAAAAAGGACCATCGCAAAGGGCACAATAATGAACTCCTTTATTTTTGAATTCAGTAGCTCCCCCTACTCCTTTAGGGAGTTCTCTCCATTTTGTTCCAGTTGCAAAGAGGATTGTTTTTCCTTTATATTTTTTCTTTTTATTTGTTTGAACTTCAAAGCCTTTTCCAACTTTTTTTATTTTTTCAATTAACCCTTCTTTTATTGTTACATAAGGTTCATAGGCTCTTGCATGATCTTCTAATTTTTTTGCAAGTTCCTCTCCAGTTAATTGAATAAATCCGGGATAGTTTTCGACTACATTTGTTGTAGTTATAACTCCTCCAATAGATAATTCGGTTCCGTGAGTTGATCCAAAAATTAATGAACTCATTCCTAGACGTCCTGCATACATTCCTGCAGCCAATCCAGAACCTCCAGCACCAATTATCAAAATATCGTAAATTTTTTTCTTAACCATTTGCTCCTTTTTGTTTAAAGGTAAAATGCATTTAAAAAATTATCCAAATTCCGTCTGTCTAATAAGATTATCTAAACCTTCCCTTTCTAATATTGAAAACTTCCAGTCTTCATAAGGCAAGTATCCTGAAAACTCTCTAAGAGATTGTGGAGTATGAGGTTTTCCTTTTTCTGCAACCGAAGCAAAATTAAAATTTTTGGGAAGATAACCTGGGAACTTTTCAAAGAAAGGTTTCATGTCTGGATATTTGGTTGGGAATTCTCCGAGCCTCTCAATGTATTCACGGGAAGGTCTTAAGAATGATCTGTTTCCTGCCCAAACCTCATGCCAAGCCTCTCCTGCCCCATCAAATTTATCAAAAAAAGAAACAAAATGAGCTTCAAGATTATCTTTATCTTTCGCAGAGGTTAGCAATTCACCATAATCAAATCCATTAACTTTGGACCCGTATTTTTTAATAACTTCAGGAATAGCTATTTTTTCCATCTCTTTTAATTCCGCTCTTTCTTTTTCAGTCATTCTTTCTACTTTGTATAATAGAGGATCCCCAGTTTCAATTTCTGCGTCATCATGTACCCATGCAAGCGTTCTAGCAAAATCAGTCCTAAATCTATTACCATAGACAGATAAAATATTTGGTATTGCTTTTTCTAAATGGAATAGAACTCTTCTTGAATGGATTAAATCGTTTGTTCTATAAAACATAATTAAGAACTCTCTCCCTTCTTCATCTTCATACCTCTTTAATTTTTCCAGCTCTTTATCTCTTTTACTAAAGCTTTCTGGCAATTTCAAAGGCTTAAAATCCATTAAGAAGGAAAAAATAATTTATTTAAATTAATTTATGTGGTGAGAATTACATTCCTAAAGCTTTTTTGATTGCACTTGTATTATATCCTACAATTATTTTTCCATTTGCATCTATAACTGGAACTCCTTTTTGTCCTGACTTTTTCACCATTTCAGCTGCATTCTTTTGATTGGATCCCACATCTTTAGTTGTAAAAGGAATTTTGTTTTCTTTCAAGAATGCTTTTGTTTTTTTACACCATGGACAGGTTTTTGTTGAATACACCACAACTTTTCCTTTTGGTTTTTTAGAGCTGGATTTTGAAGAAGTTTTTTTTCCTTTAGCAGGCTTAGGACTTTCTTTTGGAATTTTTTTCTTGCCTGTTAAAAAAGCTGGTAGTTTCATTTTATCTCCTCTAAATAGATTAAGAAACTTTATTTTTTAAAACTATTGGGTGTTATTGGGATAAGTTTTTATTCTATCAATGAAACCCAGAAAAATCTCTTGAGGTATTTTATTATTGCACATAATTTTCCTTTTTATTGACTTATTTAACGTTAATGGAGTGTTTGGTTATTTTAATACTGCAACTTTTATGCTTCCTGCAAAAATCCTCGCATTTTTGAGCTAAGTTTTTGGTTTTATAGTAAAGACCACATTCTTCACATTGGTAGTATATTTTTCCCGATTTCTTAACTTCTTTTACCATATTATAAAATGGTCCCACGAGGAATCGAACCTCGGTCTGCTCGGTGTAAACGAGCCGTCTTAGCCGTTGGACTATGGGACCTCTAAAAAACCTTGGGTTTCTTTAGCATAATCTTCCTAAATTTGGAAGCAAACCTCAATATCAAAGCTAATATAATTTACACGAAATTTAGTTAAAAGGTTTTCTATTTGCTTTTAAAAGTTTAATTTTTGCAATGTCTATGCCTAATCGCAAACCTTATAAGTTATGAGGACATTTTTTTAAAATGACCAAAGAAAATTCTGAAGACCAGGACATTCCTGAAATGAATTTGAACAAAAAATATACTATTGATAAAGGAATCCCAAACAATACTGAAATACAAAAGAAAACTGAGAAAGCAAAAAAAGAACTTGAAAAACTTAAGAATTTTATTATTAAAAGATATCCTTTTACAGAAGCAATAGGAATTCTCCCACCCCAGGCATCACGAAAATTTATAGAAGATGAATTAGGAAACATTCCTGAAAACAAGATTAAGGAGCTTGAAAAAAAAATTCACCTTTACATGATTGTTCCAGAAGATAAATTTAAGGAAATTCAAAAAATTAAGGCAGAGATTATTAAAGAGATTGATTCTAAGAAACATAATGTTTGGTTGCAGGTTGGAACCCCTGTTGATTTATGGGAAGCCTGCCTAGATAGTAAATTTAATTTAGTTTCTGCAATTTCAATTTCATATCCTTTATATGATAAGGGAATTCTTGCAGGATTAAGGGTTGCAGAAATTCATAAATCTCTTGTTTTGAAAAAGTTTGACAAGTATATTGTTTCTTATGTTCTTGGAGGAAGTTTAGTAAGGGGGGAGGCAGTTAAAACCTCGGACGTTGACGTTTTTGTAATAATTAATGACACGGATGTTAGACGTATGCCAAGACTTGAATTGAAAGAAAGATTGAGGGGAATCATACATCAATACATCGGAGAAGCCACAGCTCTTGCAGGTGTTGAGAAAAATAAGTTGAATGTTCAAGTTTATTTGCTTACTGATTTTTGGGAATCTGTGAAAGATGCTCACCCAGTCATGTTCACATTCATAAGAGACGGAATTCCAATTTATGACAAAGGAACTTTCATGCCTTGGAAGGCTCTTTTGAAAATGGGAAAGTTAAAACCAAGCCCAGAAGCAATAGATATGTTCATGTCTATGGGAGATAAGACAATTAAGAGGGCTAAGAGGGCCTTACTTGATATTTTTTCACAGGATATTTTTTGGGGCGTAACAACTCCGGCTCAAGCAATAGTTATGCTTAACGGATTGCCACCACCTAATGCAAAAAAAGAATTGGTTAGAGATTTCAAAAAAGAATTCTTGGATAAAAAAATGATTGAAAAGAAACATGTTGATTTCTTGGATAAAATCATAAACATGTGGAGAGATTATGAGCACGAAAAAATGAAAGAGATTTCCGGTAAAGAAATTGATGAACTTTTGAAAGATACTGAAGCGTTTATTGCAAGGATGAAGGAACTTAGAAAAGAAATAGAGAAGAAATTCCAAGAAAAAACCATAGAAGAAATTTATGGAAATGTTTTTAGTTTGTTGAAAGCTATCATAGGAAATAAGTCGCAAGCCGTCACAATTGAAGAGTTTGAAAAACTCGTTAAAACAGGCAAATTTACTTCGAATCACTCCAAAATTTTAAAAGATGTTATTTCTGCTAGATCTGAATTCAAAAAAGGAAAGCTAAATAGCCATAAAGTTGATGTTGCCAGAAAAAATGCCTCTGTTTTGATAGGGGATTTGATCGAATATTCTCAAAGAGAAGATTTAGCAAACATGGAAAAGTCAAGATTGAAATTAAGATATACTGAAAGAGGTAAGGAAATATTTGTTGATTTAATTGTTGGGAAGAACAAAGCATTTTTAATAAATGGGAGCACAGTCCAGAAAATTACAACAAAGGTAGAGAATTCAAATAAGGGGGAACTTGCTAAATTTTTAGAAGATCAGAAATCCACTAAAAATTTAGGAATAAATCCAAATCTTTTTGAAGTTGTGCGAAAACAAATTGGGGATTTTGAAATTGTTTTGTGAAATCCAAAAAAATTCATGAAAAAAGAAGACTTAATAAAGGAATTAAAAGAGTTTAATTTTTCTAAAAAAATAATAAGTGCTTTTGAAGAAGTTAAGAGGGAAGATTTTATTTCCAATAAATTCAAATGGAGGGCTTATGAAAATATTCCCCTCCCGACCATGGCAGGACAAACGATTTCACAACCATATACGATTGCATTCATGCTTTCAAAGCTTGATATTAAAGATGGACAGGATATTCTAGAAGTTGGTTCCGGATGTGGATATGTTCTGGCTCTTCTATCCTGCATAAATAAAAAAGGAAAAATTTTTGGGATTGAAAGAATAGAAGAACTGGTTAAAAAATCAAAAGAAAACCTAAAATCTTTTAGAAATGTCAGAGTAGAACACGCGAATGCTCTCCCCGAATTAAAAAATAAAAAATTTGATAGGATTATTGTTAGTGCTGCTTTTGATGAAATTCCCGAAGGGATTATTGAAAAAAATTTAAAAAATAATGGAGTTTCGGTTTTCCCTGTTAGAAATTCAATATTTGTTATTAAAAAAGTAAATAAAAAGAATATTATAGAAAAGCATGAGGGATTTATATTTGTTCCCATAATTGATAAAAAGAGTTAAAACGAAAATAATTTAAATTAATTTTTCTTTTCTGAATAATGAAGCAAAAAGTTATTTTAGTTGACGCTATTGGTGCGCTTGTAATAGAAATGGGAAAAGGTTTTGGAATTTTTAAGGAGATGAAAGATTTACTTGACGAATTTTCAAATAGAAAAATTATTCTCACAATGGCCAAAAAGGGCAAACAGTTCAAGGAGCTTGGTTTAGACAAAATGCCCTGGGAAGTTTTTACAAGTGAATTTGATCCTAAAAAGACAAATCCAGAATATTACAGAATTATGCTTAATAGTTTTGGATTAAAACCGGAAGAGGTTATTTATTTTGAGCACAATTTGGAGGCTATTAAAAATGCCAAGTCTGTTGGGATAAAATCTTATTTTTATGATAATGATAAAAAGGACTTGGTGACTTTAAGAAAATTTCTTGAAGATAATTTATGAATTTTATAGTATCAAAAAGCTTTTTATTTGTTTGAAACTTTTGGATGTCCAAAGTTGCGTTCCTGTGTAAGCAACTTTGACATAAATAAATATAAACTCTAATTTATATTATAAACTATGGGAAATAAAGAGATTTTTGATGTTGATGAGGATAGAATATTGTTTTTTCCCGACGACAGTATAAATGAGACCTGTTTAGAAAATTTACTTCTTGACGCTTCAGAAAGAGGATTGAGAAGCAAAAATAAAGTAAGAGTGGTTTATCATAGAAGGGGTAGAAATCATACTCCTGAAAATCCAACCTATGAAAATGTTAAAAAATTAATTTCCGTCAGGGAACTAAAAAAAATATATTTTGGAATTCATGGCGAAGAATTCTCGGTTAGAAAATCCCAAGGATTTCATGGACAAACATTTGCTCTCCTCACACTGGGGAGAGTTTATAATGTGAGTGATTAATTTTATTTTAGTCTTACTTTGATTTTAAATAAGGCAAGTTTTAAAAACTAATTTTACACAATTATTTGATGGATGGCAAAATTATACAATTTAGACGTGGAAGACATAGAATTCATGAGAGACATTTTATAATTGAGATTCCTGGAACCAAGAACAAAGAAGAAGCTGAGAAATTTATAGGTAAAGAGGTTGTTTGGATTTCTCCAGGAAAAGAAAAAAAACAAATTAAAGGGAAGGTTCATGGAGCTCATGGAAATAATGGGCTTGTTAGGGCTGTTTTTGAAAAAGGACTTCCTGGGCAAGCAGTTACAACAAAGGTGGAGGTAAAAGGCTAAATGTTTGGTGAATATGATTATAGGGGGTATGCGAGCGGGATTGATTTTAACTCATCAATTGGCCGTGATATTAACCCAGATTTATCCTATCAAATAGTTTACACTGACGAAGATGGTGAAAGAGTAAAAGAAATAGAACAAGGAGAATTCATACGAAGTAAAATAAGAGGGCTTGGTTTAATATCTTTAAACTCTTGGGTAGAGATAAGTGGCCCTGTTTCTGCGGAGAATTAGAATAAATGGCATTAAGAAAAGCATCAGCATATTCAAAGAAAAAAGTTGTTCCCTTTACTAGAGTTTCTAAGAAAAAAAGCAAGTCTTTTGCAAAAACTGTTCCACATCAGAAAATTGTTAAATTCACTATGGGAAAACCAGAATTGTATAATGAGGGTAAATTTCCATATCATTTGAAAGTTGTTTCTGCAGAGAAAGTTCAGGTAAGGCACAATGCTTTGGAGGCTTGTAGACAGTTCATAAATAAAAAGATTGATAAAGAATTTTCAGGACAATATTTATTTAGAATAATTCCTTTCCCGCACCACATTCAAAGAGAAAATAAAATGCTCACTGGTGCAGGTGCAGATAGAATGCAGACGGGAATGCAATTGTCTTTTGGAAAAGTTGCAGGAAAAGCAGCTATTTTGAATAAAGGAAGTAATCTTTTCTTTATCGCGGTTCAAAACAAAAAAGGAGTGGATTTTGTAAGAAGAGTTTTGAAACAGGTTAATCCAAAATTACCTGGAAAAATCAAGATGATTGAAGAAGTCGAATCGAATTAATTATACGACTCTAAAGTAACAACAAAATAGAAAGATTTATAAACTAATAGTTGGTATATTTATTATGGAAAATGATTTAAATATAATCTATTTTGGAACTAGTAATCCTTATGAAGCTAGAAGAATAGAAATAAATAAGATTGGAACTCAAGAAGGTTACAATCCCACTGATTTACAAAGAGATTTAGAGCTTTTTGATTTTGATGAAGACTTAGGAGGAAGGAAATAAAATGGGAAGAGAAAATAGAAGAGAACTTTCTGATTTGAAAGGGAACGAACCCATGATACACTTTGATTATGTTTTTCAAGATTCTCCGAGAGATCAAATTCCGGGAAATGCTGATTTTTACGAAGATGTAGCAAATATGCAAGGGATAGGAGTATTTGATGCAATGCTTAGATATGGGGATGAATTTGATGGAGGTTCAGAATAATGGCTTTGGAAGATTTAGCAAGGTATGAATCTGCAGGATTAGCAAGTCATTTTAGTGGAAGAGGAGAAAATGATTTGGCAAGTTATGCTTTAAAGGAACAAAATGAGAAATTAGGCGATGATAAAGGGACAAGAGATTTGATGAAAGAATTCGTTTATTCAAATGAAAAGGGAGTTAAGAAAGCCATAGAAGTTTATGGTGGAGAATATATGAAGGCATATGAATCTTTAGATTTATTACAACTCGCTCAATATCATGAAGCAGAAATTGGAGATATTGCTGAAGTCAAATCGGAATTAGTAAAATTATCTGGACAAACTTTTAAAGATTTGAAGGAAAAATTTGATGAGCTAAGGTATGACCTAACGGGAATTTCCAAAGGATATGTTGAATCTAATGATGATCAAAAAGAAAATCTTACTAGAGAAATACAAAAATATCAAAAAGTTTTATCAATAATTGAAACCTTGCAAGAATCTAGATTTGAATCTTTAAGACCAAAGATTTCAAAGCAATTATCTCAAGATAAGCTTAAAGCTATTTCTGGAATAGAAATAGAATAATTTTAAAATAAATTTCTTAAATTTTAATATGAACTACAGTAGAATAATTGATGAATTAATTGGAAAAGAAAAAGAAAGATATTCAAATTTAGCAAGGCTTTTAGAAGATAGACAAGGAGCAGGAATTCTTTTGGCGCCACTTGGAAAAACCGCAGTTCATATAAAAGAGAGTCAATCAGAATATAATTCTTTAATGAGGGTTTATGAGATAGGGAGATGGAAGTGGCTTATGGGAGAAAATCCTACAGAAAAAAATATTTGGGAAATATATGCTCATAAAACCGGAATAGAAGCAGGAATGCATAGATTTGAAGGAAGAGGTGTTGAGCCAGGAATTTTTTCTTTTAATGATATAGATTCTTTTAGAAAACAAAGTTGGAACATGATTTCTACTGATGAATTCTATGAAATTCAGAGAATCAATCATATTGAATTGAAAGAAATAAATGATTTTTTTGAAAGAGTTTTAGGCAAATCACCAACGATTCATTAATCCATCAACAAGTTTAGCCATTGTTCTTAAAAATTCTTCAGTCCTTTCTTGCCATTCGTCAATTTCCGCGCCTTTCAAATCATTAATTTTTCCATGATCTATGCTTTTGTGTAAAACCAATAAATCCCTATACCATGAAACATATTTCATTTTTATCATTCCTGAATTTACAAAATGAATTTTCAAATCAGAAGTTATATTCTCTGGTGAAGATGGGGAGACTCCTTTTGCAATTAAAGCTGCTTGCGCAGAGTCAACCATGCTCCAAAATAATCCTTCGATTGCATTAAGTTCTGCAACTTTACTTCTTGTAATATGTTGAGGTGCTCTTTGAAGTAAAGAGTAAATTGCTTCAGGAGTTGATTTGATTTTTCCTGTGACAAGCAAGTACTTCAATGGTTCAAAAAACCCTCCAAAGTCAATCATGGGAATTCCAGAACGAACTATATTTAGAACAACTGGGTCTCCTTTCATTAAGTCTTCCCACCAAGTTGTAAGTTTTATTGTGTTTATGTGAATATCTTGTTTGTAAGGATTTGATTTTACAATTTTTTCTAATTCTTCCCTGTACCATGCAATTAATTCTTGGTCCCATTGAACTGATGCATCATCAATAATTATTACAATGTCTATATCAGAACCCGAAGAAGTGTCTTTTTTAGCCACTGAGCCGAAAAGAACAATTGATTTTATCAATTTATCAAATCTTTTGTAGGCTCTTGTTGCAAAATCCATTGCGATCTCGGAATCTGTTTTTAGATTAAGTGTAGAAATATTCTTTTTTTCTGTTGATTTTTTTCTTGTATTCTTGGCTTTCTTTATACTTTTAGCCTTTGCCTTAGATTTTTTCTTAACAACCATTTTACCTCTTTATCATATATTTTAGAGTATATGCTTTTTAAATTTACTCCAAACCTCTACCAGACATTCTGCTTCCGCTCCCTCCTTGAGTTTGTCCGCCTAGATCTGAAGGAAGTTGTGAAAAGCCTGCTCCAAAAGTTTCATAATTTATTTGTGGGAATGTTTGCCCATAACCTCCAAAATATCCTGGCTGCAATCCTGTAACTTGATTCCAATAAGGTGTTGAGCCCGGAATATCCGTCCGATAAACTTGAGAACCCATTGCTTCAAAGGTTGGTCCCATTGGAGAAGATTGTTTATGTTGCCACCAATGAGCTGCTTCAACAATTTTTCTTGCATCCTCTCCTTGTTTTCCTAATTTATCCATAACTTCTTTCAAATCAACATTTCCCATGCCCATAGGAAGTTCAGTATTTTCCATACCAAAATTATCTGAAAGATGAACATGTTTTACAAGGGGTTTAACTTTTCCTGCTTCCTCAACAATATCTTTTCCTGAAAAACCATATTGCCTTAATTGATTTATGTGCCCAACATCCCAAGTAACTCCAATTAGTTTATCTGCTTGCTTTTGTGCTTCTTTTTCAGACATCTTCCCAGACTTAATTGCATTTTCTATAAATTGTTTTTTTGAACCTTCAACTAAATCTCTAACATCTGCTCCACGAGAAAGCCCAAAACCTGCTGGAGGATTTTCTATACTTATTATTGGTGAACTTTCTCCAAATTTTTGATAAGATTGCCAGGCAGCATTTCCATAAGTGATAAAACTTTTTTCCAAAGCATATTTTTCTGCAGATTTGTAAACTTGTGGACGTATTTTTTCATCTCCAAGCACCCTCCTTAATTTAAAAAGAGCCTCTGATTGATTTCTTGGATTAAAATATTTGTAAGGATCTTCTATTTTTCCTTCTTTATTTATGCCTGTGCTCTCAGCATAATTTTTTGAAAGCTCATTCAAAGCATTCTTTATTTCATCTTTATTTTCTTGATTTCCATATTTGTAAGCTTGATTGAATAATGCATTTGCTGCTTTGTAAGATTCATCAAGGTAAGTTTTTGCAGAAGAAATTTTCTTAAATTGTTCATATTCTTCAGGAGTTATTGATTTTTGATCTAGCTGATTAGATTCATATTGCGCATATCTTGTAATAAAGGTTGGATGAACTTCTTGCATTATCCTGTCTGCATTTTCCCTATTAAATTCTACTTGGTCTAAAGATTCGCTCCATTTAGTATTATTCAAAATTCTTAGGGATTTATTTGCATCGTATTTTTCTTCTCCTTGCCCTAAATAAAATTTTTCATCAGGTTTCACAACAGATATTTGCCCGGTTTCTTGATTTACAACAGGCATAAATTCTATAGTTTCCTTGTTCCCTTCTTTTTTATATCTCGTTCCTGGAAGTTGATTTGCTGTATGAAAAGTCACAGGAATATTTCCATGAGGATTTATATCATGGCTTCTCTCCAGAGCATGTAAAATTTTCCTTTCAGTTATTTCTCTTTGTTGGTCATCGAAACCTTGCTGCCCAACTCCAGAAGCATCAACCAAAGGTCCATGAACTGTTACTTCTGCTCCTGTAAGTTTGCTTAATCTTCTTACCTCTTCTAAATCCTGTCTAGGGATTGCTTCAAGAATTTCAGGACTAATTAAGGAAAGTTCCACCACTTTTTGCCCAGGAGCAATTTTGTCTGAAACCTCTTTTAGAATATTTGCGGTTCTTGGGTCTGTTGAAATTCCAAGACTATTAACATTGGTCCTATATCCTGTAAAAAGATTTCCAGCATTCGGATCTAAAGAAGAAAAACTTCCATGATAGATATCTTCAATTTCATTATAAGCCATTTTCACCTCAATAAAAATAATGAATTATTATTTATTAATCTAACTATTTGGATTGTATTCTCCTTGGGAAACGTATTTTTTAGTCTCTCTTGTTTCTTTGTCATCACCTAATCCAGGCATGGATTCTAAATTTGAATTTCTATTTTGTCTAAATTCTCCACCAAAAATTCTTCTTCTAGTTTCAATTACTTCTTCGTCATCTTCTATTAAATTTGGTTGAGTTTCTGAAAAACTGTAATTAGTTTCTTGGTTCGAATCTTCTCCAGAAAAATATCCTGTATCTCTTCTTCCAACAGATTCATATTTTATTTCATCTTCTTCATCTCTTTTATGAAGAGTAAATGTTGCTTCTTCTTCTAAATCTCCAAACTCTCTTTGACTCGCAATTTTATCTAAAACAGGAACTGTTCTTTCTTCAGGAAGAATTTTAATCTCTGTAGAGTCTGGCATGTTTTCAACCTCTTCCTCTTCAATTTCCTTTTCTAATTCACTCTCTTCATCAGAATTTTCTTCCTCTTCTGAAACTTTTTCTTCATCTTCCATTTTAAGTATAACTTTCCATTCCATGAGAACCCTTGTAGGTATCAAATAAATCAAAAACATCTTCTTTAGCTCCGACTTCTGCAAGAGGTCTTAAGTGAGTTTTCTCAATCCAATCTTCTGGTTTTACTTTTATCGGACCTTTTTCAGTTTTCTTTTCTTTTTCTTCTTTTGGTTTTTTGTTGTAAAATCCAAAAAGTGCAGAGAAAGGATTTAATCCCGAACTTTTTTCTTCTGAATCTTCAAAATCTTCCTCTTCCAAAAAAGAATCTATTTCTTTTTGCAAAATATCTAAACTATCTGTTGTCCCTCCTTCAATTAATCCTAAAACGTCTTCGACATCAGCCTTTGCTAATTCTTCATTTACCTTTGCTATTTCATCTTCATTTAAGGCATAGGCATTGAATGTTATTTCTGCTCTCCCTCCAAAAGCATAGTGAGATTGTTGTCCAACCCTTTGGGGAATCCCTCTGAAATTAAAATCAATAAGGACACAACTAAAATAAGTCCTTTCCATTTTTAGCTTCTTCAAATCTTCAGGGATTATTCCTTCTACGGATGCTTTCTCTACATCAATTTTATTTTTTCCAAATAAAGTTAATTCTAATAAAACAGTGTTGAATGTTTTTACTAAAGCTGGTTCTCTAAATTTATTAGTTGTTTCTAAATCTCCTGCAGCTTTCAAATATGGTTTAACCCACCTAGAATAAAGCTTAAGACTATTTACCTGACTTCTCAAATAATTCTTTTCTAACTCATATCTCTTCTTTAATTCTTTTTCGGACTCTTGTAACCAAACGTTAAACTCATGAATTCTTGGACGAAGAATTCTTTTTACCCTATCATTTAAATCAATTTTATCCACGTCTTTAACATCTTTTGCAACAAGGAAAGCATCCAGTAAAGTTTGGAAGCCTCCTTGGAAAGCCATTGCCTTTAAACTTGAATTTCCCTTACTTATATCAACCCTATCAATCCAAATTTGTTTTAGGGAAAGAATTGCTGATTCATTTTTATCATTTGATTTTAAATCTTCATAAATTTTCAACCGAGTTCTAAAATCTCTTAGGTCATAAGTTATATTCAAAACGCTTCTTAGTACGGTATTTATATCTCCAAGAATTTTGGTGCCTTGTTGTTGCATGATTGTTCCTCTTTGTCCCAATTCAGAAAAATAACCAGAGCCCGGAGATGAAGAAAAATTGTCTACAATTTTTTCAGTTTCATAACCAAAGTCATTGATTAAATCTAAAATGAAAAAATAGATTGGCTCCAAGGTTTCAGTAGCAGAATCATAAATTATTGAATGAGTTTCCAGACTTTGAGGTTTTACTTCATTTGCAGGGATTTCATCTGGAGATTTATACTTAGCAAGTAACTCTTTTCCGTTTTCAGCATACTGTTTAGGATTAACTTTTCCAATAATTTGATGAATATTTGCCATTTTACCTCTTGAAAGAAAAGAACAATTAGTTAAAAAATGTTGTTATTTTTCCTATTATTAAAAACTGCGAAATTCTTAAAAACAAGGTTGACTTGATTTTTTTATGAAGTGGTTTGGAAATAAAGATAATGATAGGATAATTGATCTCTCAAAAAAGATGGAAGAAAAGGAGGCAAGAAATGAATTTTCTGGTGCTTCTCGGGATGAAGAAGTCTTGGACTTTACAAACCCTGCCTCTAATAGAGGAAGTATTGAAGATAAGAAAAAAAACTTTGCAAAGAGAATTTCTGGAATGATTGAAAAACTTGATAATTTATCTACAAAGATTTATCACATTGAACAAAGACTTGAAGTCGTTGAAAAGAAATTAAGAGTTAATAACTACGATGAGAGTGAATAACTTTATTAAGATTATTTCTTTTTTTGAAATATGGAAAATTTAAACAAAAAGACTAAGGCATATGCCTTAAAAAACGCCATTGCATATGAAGGAAAAGCCAAAACAGGCTCGGTTATTTCTTCTTTATTCAATGAGGGTTTGAAAAAAGAAGAGGTAAAAAAATATTCTAAGATTATTAATGGAATTATTTCTGAAGTTAATTCTCTTTCAAAAGAAGAACAGGAAAAGGAATTTGCAAAGTTAGACGATGAAGTTTCCCATAGAAAAGTTAGAGAAGGTTTGCCCGAATTACCAAATGTTGGAAAGAAGGGAGTTGTAATGAGATTTGCTCCTTCGGCTTCCGGGCCTCTGCACGTGGGGCACATAATGACTTCAGGAATTTCATATTTGTATGTAAAAAAATACGGCGGGAAATTCTATGTGAGAATTGAAGACACAAATCCAAAGAATATAGATAAAAATTCTTATAAAATGATAGAGAAAGATTCAGACTGGTTATTCAATAAAGAAGAGGAAGTGATGATCCAATCTTACCGAATGGAAATTTATTACAAATACCTCGATAAACTCTTGAATAAGGATGCAGTTTATGTTTGTTCATGTAATCATGAAGAATTTGAGAAATATGTTAATGAAAAGAAAGATTGTCCTTGTAGAAAATTAAGTTCTAAAGAAAATAAAAGAAGATGGAAAATGATGCTTAATAAAAAAGGATTCAATGAGGGAGAGGTAGTTTTGAGATTTAAATCACTCAATGGAGGGATGAAAAATAAAAACCCTGCAATGAGGGATTTTCCTTTAGCAAGAATAAATGAAACAGAACACCCCTTACAAAAAAATAAATACAGAGTTTGGCCTTTGATGAATCTTGCAGTTGCAGTCGACGATATTGAAACAAAAGTAACTCATTCCATAAGAGCTAAAGACCATATTGATAATTCAAAAAAACAAAAAATGATTTATGACGTGCTTGGAAAGAAATTTCCTTGGGTTGGATTTCTTGGAAGATTTAAGTTTAAAGAGTTTGAACTTTCAACAACAAAAATGAGAGAATGGATAAAAGAAAAAAAATATTCTGGATGGGATGACAAAGATTTACCAACGGCGATTTCATTAAAAAAACAAGGATACAAGCCTGAAGCATTTTGGAAATTCGTCGAGCAAATTGGATTATCTGAAAACGATAAGGTGATAGAAAGGAGAGAATTCTTTTTTCTACTAGATTCTTTTAATAACAAAAAGTTTATAAAGTAAATTTTATTTAGGTAGTCATGAAAAACATTAGAGGTGAAAAAATGTTTAGTTTAATGCCACAAAGTAATCGGGGTATTTCAAACGTTATTGTTACATTAATTATGATAGTTCTTGTTTTGGTTGCTGTGGGAATTATCTGGGTTTCAATTCAAGAAAATTTAGATAGTGGAACACAACAAGTTGAACTTAGAGCTAAATGTTTAAATCTTCTTATTGACTCAACTGCTTTAACTTGTAGTGGAGCAAGCAATGGTGATTGTAATGCTACCATTAAAAGAAGTGCAGGTGGTGAAGAGATTGGTGGTGTGAAATTAGTTTTCACAAACTCTGCCGGAACAGAAAATTTCAGACATGATGTTCAAGGGAATATAGAACCTTTGGCAACAATAACAGAAACAAATGTTGCTACAGGTTTGACAAATGTTTCAGAGGTGGAGGTAGTTCCATACTTTATAGGACCTTCAGGAGAAGAACTGCTTTGTTAAGTTGTTCTTCTTAGTTTCTTTTTTATTTAATCTAACCTTCTAACTAAAATGAGATTTGAATTTTTTTTTGAATGGAGAGATTTTTGGATTGGTTTTTATTGGGACAATAAGAAAAAAATTCTTTATTTTCTCCCATTACCCATGGCTGGGATTAAATTAATCTTCAATAGTTAATCTTAAAAACTAATTTTATTTCTAATTTCTATGACAAATAAAGCTGTCAATTATCGGCATTGTTCCAAGTAAGAACTTTTTATTCAGCTGGGGCTTTGATTTCTATGAGAATCTTTTTATACTATTTCTAATTAAATATAATAAAGACACTTTAGCTTCTTTGAGTATTAACTTTCTTAAGGGAAGGTTAAGCGATAAAGGAAACTATAGGTGTCCTCGCTATGACGGTTGTAGTCTAACGGTTAAGACGCTTGGTTGTGGTCCGAGAGACGAGGGTTCGACTCCCTCCTTCCGTCCTGCGCCATTACGCATAGACATCGTGAAAGATGTACGCGTCAATAGAAAACAGGTGATTGGACCATATATCAACAAAAAAAACGAAGTTAAAATGAAAAAAAATAAGTTCAGATATGAATTAATAGAGTTTATTGAAGATTATCTGTGGGTGGTTGGAATTGCACTCTTTGTTGGAGGGCTGATAAAATTTTCTGATTATAAGTCTCTTATCATTGCTGGAATAATTTTATTTATGATTGGAGTTTATCTTAGGGGGCTGAGGTCAAAATGAAAACAGAAACGGTAAAAGGGTTTGACGATTATACTGGAGAAGAAGCAGAAAAAAGGGCAGTTATTCAGGAAGTTGTTAAGAATATTTTTGAAAGGTATGGTTTTGAGCCAGCTGAGACTCCGGTAATAGAACAGGAAGAATTTGTTAAAGGAAATAATGAAAGAGATGAAGCAGTGAGCGACATATTTAAGTTAAAGGACAAAGGTAAAAGAAATTTGGCTTTGAGATATGAATTTACTTTCCAATTAAATAGAATAATGCAAAATAAAAAGATGCCTTACAAGAGGTTTCAAATAGGGCCTGTTTTTAGAGACGAACCTTCAAGGAGAAACAGGCAGAGGCAATTCATTTCTTGTGATGCAGACATCCTAGGGGCCACAGCAAAGGATGAGGCAGAACTTTTTGGAATGTTCAATGACATTCTTAAGAATTTGAAGATTGATGGAGTTTTCTATGTCAATAATAGAAAAATAATAAATGAAGTTCTTGATGAAGAGAAGATTAATGAAAAAGATAAAATTAACGTGATAAAAGAACTGGATAAATTAGATAAGATTCCGATTAGTGAAGTTAAATCAAATTTGAAAAAATATAATGCCGAAGGAGTTTTAGAAACCCTAAGGAAAAATGAATCTTATTTTAAGAAATATGAATCTTATTCTGAAATTGAGAAATTGAAAAAAAATTGTACCAGCTATGGGCTAAAGATTATTTTTATGCCTTTCTTAGCTCGCGGTTTAAGCTATTATAATGGGACAATCTTTGAGGTTAAAACAAAACAAATAAAGGAAACTATTTGTGGTGGCGGAGCGTACATCTTCAACAATGTTCAATCAATGGGTTTTGGAATGAGTATAGAAAGATTATGCGCAGTTACAAATCTAATTATTAATTTGCAAAAGATCCTTATTGTTTCATTAAATCAAGATGCTGCTTCAATAAGAATTGCACAAAAATTGAGAAATCAAGGTAAAAGTGTTTCGGTATTCTATGGAAAACCTTCAAAAGCTCTGGAATATGCAAATGCCTATAGGATAAAGAAAGTTATTTTTGTAGGAGCTAAAGAACTTAAAATTAAGAAATTTAAAGTAAAAAATATGGATACTGGAAGAGAAAATCTTAGAGCTGAAAAAGATTTAATCAAGGCTTGAGAATTCTAAAATTATTTCTTCATTTCTAACTTCTGGATGAAATAAAACTCCATAGATGGGTTTTTCTTTATGTTTTATTGCTTGAATAGTTTTTGAATTATTTGAAAAGGCGATAGAATCAAATTCAGAATCGTCCACATCTAGAGAAAGGTTGTGTAAAGAATAAACTTCTTCCGAGCCTGAAGTTGCTCCAAGGAATTCTTTCTTAAATTCAACATTGTTTAAACCTATTTCATTTTTTTCTATCAAATTTCCTTTAAAATGCTTGCAAAGAATTTGAGCCCCTGCACAAATTCCTAGAATTGGTTTTTTGTAAAATCCGACCCATTTGAATAAATTTGGATTTTTCAAGTAATCATTATCTTTTAAAGAAGTTCCACAAATTATTATTTTATCTGCCTTCAAATCTTTGTCTGTAAATTTTGAATAATGCTTTGTGTAGAAATCAATCTCCTTTTCTTTAAGAATTCTTTCAATAGGTTTTACAAATTCAAAGTAGTGTAATTTTTCTTTGCAAATATTTAGTAAAAGAATTGTCATTTTAATTCTATTCCAACAGGACAATGGTCTGAACCCATTATTTCATTCAGAATAAATGCTTTTTTGATTCGTGGAATTAATTTATTTGAAGCGAGAAAATAATCTATGCGCCAGCCAACATTATTTATCCTTGCCTTTGGTCCAAAACGAGTTGCCCACCAAGAATATTTTTCTTCATCAGGATAGAAATGTCTAAAAGTATCAATAAAATCATTTTTTACAAAATTAAAAAATCCTTCTCTTTCTTCCCTTGTATATCCTTTCTTGCCTTCATTGGCTTTATCATTTTTCAAATCAATTGGCTCATGGGCCACATTTAAATCTCCACAGAAAATAACTGGTTTCTTCTTTTCAAGTTTCTTACAATGCTCTAGGAATCCTGGGTCCCATTTTTTATACCTTAATGGGATTCTAGATAAATCATCTTTAGAATTTGGAGTGTAAACGGTTACCAAATAAAAATCTTCAAATTCTAAGGTTAAAACTCTTCCTTCACTGTCCGCTTCACTTCCTGATTTTATTCCTTTTGATTCTGACAAGGGTTTTATTTTTGAAAAGATTGCCACGCCAGAATATCCTTTTTTCTCTGCAGAATTCCAATATTCGTATTTATAACCCAAATCTTCCATTTCATGTTCAACTTGCTCCGGGTGTGCTTTTGTTTCTTGAATACAAATTATTTCTGGATTTTCTTTTTTAACAAAATCAAAAAAACCTTTTTTTATTGCCGCCCTTATTCCATTAACATTCCAAGATATTATTTTCATTCTACCTCCAACTCCCTTCTATGGGAGTTTTCTCCTGTTGAAAAATCTTTTGAGTTTTTAATATTTAGCCTTTTTTTAAACAAGTCTGGAACATATAAAACAAAGGTTTCATATTCTCCTCCTTCGCCTGCAGGATTTATTTTATATTTTTCATTTAGTTTTTTTATTTCTTCTATAAATTTTTCATCAATCTTTTTTCCAAGCCAAGTCTTATCTAAAGGGAAGGCAAAGACCCCTGTCAAAACTACTTCAAAATTATTTTTAATTAAATCATTTAATAATTCAAATTGATTCTTTTTCCATAAAGGATTGAAGCATTCTAAGTCTAATTCGTTACAAATTTTTTGAACTCTTGAAGCTTGATAAATAGATTCGACTGCGCCCGTAACAATTCCTTCAATAAAATATTTTTCTTTTGCATTTTTTATTGCCTCTTTCAAATTTTCTAATTCTTTTTCTTTTTCCCCTTGAGTTTCTTTAGAGATTAAAGGGATTCCCATGGCTTCTGCTTGGATTTTTGTTTTAGATATGGAAGGTGTGTGGAACATGTAACTCTCTTTATTCTTCGAAACTACCGAGATGAGACAAGCTATTTCATAGTCTTGAGATTTTGCTATTAAAGTCGCCAATGTTGAATCCTTGCCTCCTGAAAATAAAATTCCGAGCTTCATTTCTTTAGATGATGTATTTAGTTTTTAAGTTTAATCAAACAATTTAAATATTAATTTGGTTTTTTGTTTTTATGAATAAAATAGGTGTTGAAAGAAAATATCTTCCAGAGTTTGTTTATGGAGGGATAGATGGAATAGTAACTACGTTTGCTGTTGTCTCGGGAGTTTTAGGTGCTTCGCTTAGTGCTTCAATAGTTTTAATTTTGGGATTTGCTAATTTAGTTGCTGATGGATTTTCTATGGCAACTTCAAACTATCTTTCAACAAGTTCAAGAAATGAACTTTCTAAAAAATCGCTAGGAAGAAATGCTTTGAAGACTTCTTTTGTTACATTCATTTCATTTTTTGTTATGGGATTCATTCCTCTTTTCGCTTTTGTTCTTACTGCAGTTGGAAATTTCCCACATATTGCAAGTAATCAATTTGCATATTCCATTTTTTTCACATTTATAGCTTTGGGAATTGTTGGCTGGTTCAAAGGAAAAATAACAAACAAAAACAAAATCTTTAGTTCTATTCAGACAATAATTATTGGTGGACTAGCAGCTATTTTAGCTTTTGCGACAGGATATTTCATTAAGAGTTTGATTGGTTGAAGGCTTTCTTTAATTCTAGCAATGTTTTTTTCAGCGCCGGATTCTCTGACCGAACTTTGTTTAGGTTGAAAAAAACGGCTCCTCTTTTTTGAGGAAAAATGAAGCTTTCCTCCATGAACCTTGCTTCTTCATATAATTCTAAACTTGCCCCTTCTCTAGGAATAATTCTATAACTTTTCACTCTTCTATGTTCAACGAGAATATCCTCCTCTGGAAAATAAACATAATTGCTCATATTATCATATCTTCTTTTGAAAGTTGTATCCAATCTTGTGTATAAAGTTGCTTTCATTCGCCCATCAAATCCCAAAAAGGATCAAATTTTTTGAAATAAACTTTTTTATGCCAGATATGAATGTCTCCAAAAGCTTCTTCTTGATGAATCCAAATTTTATTTTGATTTTCTAAATGAAGTATGGACAAGAAGGTTGCAATTTTATCTTCTTTTTCTTCTTTTGAAAGTTTAGAGAAATGAACTCTTTCATCAGTTTCTAAATGTTGTAAAATTAAATCGTAAATTTCATTTATTTTATCTTTGAGTGCAAAAGTTTTCTTAGGTAACGCTATCCCTGCTTCCCTTAAGGCATTGTTGTCTATTATCTTTCGTTTGATTCTTCTGTTTTCAGTGACAATTGCCTTATCCAAGGATTCAATTAATTCCTTCAAGGTTACTTTCCTAAATCTTGGTAAAGGGCTCTTGACAACAAGTTCTGGAATTTCTTCATCTAGCTCTATTCTTTCTATTTCTTTTTTTGAAACATCTTCTTTACGCGCAAATAAGATATCATCTATGCTCTTTATATATTTGTTAAGAAGAATTTCGGATTTTATCCTCAAGAGCAAAGCTGCAGCAAGTAAGACTTTGCTCGAAACAAAGTAATTTTCTTCTAGTTCTTGGATTTTTTCCATGTATTTGTCTGCCAGGGAAGTTATGTTTATGTCCCAAGGATCTAATTGCTCTGTGTTAATTAAATCATAGATTATTTCTTGCCAACCTATTTCTTTGTTAAATAATAGGTCATGGATTTGCTCTTGTTTCACTTCTTTTTTTGCCTCTTCTTCCATATTTTTATTAGATAATTCAACTTTATAAATTTCTTCACTTTTAGGCACTACGTCCCTTTAATATTTGTAGTACCTAAATAACAGAGTAACTTAAGAGTAGAGAGGTACTACTGGATATGGATTACTTCTCGTCATTCTCAAAGAGTAACATTACCGAAAGATTTAAATAGAATATGGAGTTGAATTTATTATCACCTCTTTTTCCCTGGAGAGTGTTCAAGTCTCTATTTTTACTGGCTTGGAATCCTCTCCTGGGTTTATAATCATTGGTTAAAAAGTGATGGGGCATGTTAGTTTATGCCAAAATTGTTCTTAATTTTTTACAATTTTTGGATGCCCAAAAATTCTAAATATAAAAAAGAATTTTCAGATTATAAAATTAGCTCCCACATATTATAATTATTAACTCTGCAATTTCTTTATTAGGAATTTATTTATTAAAATTGCTGTCAAAAAAGTCATTCCAAAGATTGTTATGAACCATGTCAACCTATAAGGAATTCCAAAATATAAGTTGATGCAAGGGTCAAAAACACAATTTATATTTGCTTCTGGAATTGTAAATAATGAGACAATAATATATACTAAAGTTATTTGGATTAAGCTTAATTTCCATGCATCTTTTCTTTTCAAGCCAATTTTTTTAGTTGCATAAAGAGCTAATGGAATTGAAAATAAGTGTTGCAAGCTTATCGCTTTACTTAAGTCTAAATTTCTTTCTAAGAAAAAATAATCAGTTATTCCCCATAAAGGTTGATTAAGTATAAGATAGTGTAAAAAATCCATATCCCATATGATCATGGGAATTGCAAGTATGTAAACCTGACTCATTATCAGAAAAGAATTTCTTTTTATTATCCCTATACCCATGATGAGCAATCCAAGATAGCACCCCCAGAAAATTTGGGTTGGATTTTTTATGAATAAAGAATTTGCGACGGCAGCGACTCCAAGCGCAAATAAAGTAAAACCAATAATATCTAAAATAAATGAATTAAACTCTTCATCTTTAATCCTCATACTACTTTGCAACAGGTTTAATAGGTTTTTCTTCTTTATTCGCTTGAGAACCCTCGAATTCAGAATAATGGCATTTTCCACAATATAATCTTCCCTTAGTATCCATTAAGAAAACTCCTGGGCCACATCTTGGGCAAAACTTCTCTCTCTTTATTGTATCGCCTTCAATTTTATATTTAGAATATTTTTTACTTGTAGGTTTATTTTTGTGGGGTTTCTTTCCTGTCTTAACTGCTTTCTTTCCTTTTGCCATGTGGCCTCACTTACTCCGTTCGTTGCGCGATTCCGCTTCGCTGCATACGCTTTGCCAGGAAACAGGCGATTCCGCTTCGCTGCATACGCTTCGTCCGATTTAATTTATTCATTATTCTTTAGTCTCTTTGGATTTATTTTCTTTAGCAAGTTTTTCTTCAACTTGAGTTTCTTTCTTAACTTCTTCAGTGGTTTCAACAGGAGTTTCAACCTTTTCTTCAGGAGCTTCCGGAACCTCTTCTTTAACTTCTTCAGCAGGTTTTGATAATGCTTCCTTAACTGCTTCATCCTTTTTCTTTTTCATCTCTATAAGATTTTTTTCTTCTTCAGAATTATAAATGTATAAATCTACATCAAAAACATTTGAACCGAACTTTCCACCTATGTTTTTTATCTTTATGCTTTCCTTAGGGCAAGAAAATTTTTCTGAAGCCAAGTTAACAACTTCCAATCTGCTTGGAGTTTTAGCTTCTTCAATTTGAAAAGTAATTTCTCTTCTTTTGAATAAAGGATTTTCTCTCTCATTTTTTATCGTTACTTCTTGCATTTTATCTGGCTTTTATAGCGAAGTTTCCAGTCTTCTCTATCTTTAATTTTTTTGCTAACTCAGATTTCTCCGGGTTTAGAACATAAATCCTTCCTTTGAATCCTTCTATGAATTCTTTTGAACCACAATCAGGGCATTTACTAGTTTCATAAATTCTCTTACAAACTTTGCATGATTTTTGTTTCATTTTATTTTCCTTTTGGCTTTGCTTCGGCCTTCATAGCCTTAGCAGCGTCTTTATCTTTTTTAGCTTTATCTTCTTTAATCCATTCTAATTTTCCAAGTCCTGGTTGCCTCATCGTTAAACCAATCTTTGGGGAGTCTCCTTTATGACTTATTGCAACTATTCTTGCAACGCATGAATCTCCAGCTTTCAAACTTCTTTTTGAAGCTTTTCCAGTTAAGGCATTTGTTTTATTGAAACTTACAAAATCATCCATGGTTTGACTTATGTGGATCATTCCCTTCATAGGACCCATGTCTATGAATGCTCCAAAGCTTGTTATTTCTGCAATTTTTCCGTAAATTAATTCGTGAACATTTGGTTTCCAAGTTAGTAATCTAAATCTTGATTTGTAATAAGCTGCCCCATCTCCAGGTATAATTATTCCCTCACCAATGTCCAAAATTTCGATTACAAGTATAACTTTTCCAATTTCTTTATCATAATAGTCTTCGTAAATTTCTTCTAGCTGTTGTTCTATAGCTTCAGCTGTATCTAATCCAAATAATTTTGGTTCTACTCTGACATGGTCCTCAACTTCTGTAAGATAAAACATTTGCAAAATTTAAAATCAAAATCGGTTTAAAAACGTTACTACATCTGAAAATAGATTAAACAACTTCCAATTTGTTTTTTTCTCTTATAACCATTTTTAAACCACTAATTTTTCTCTTCAATTCTTTATCTAGAGTTGCAACAATTATGTCTTTTTCCTTATCTGAGAAGCCTTTTATTGCCCTGTCTGTATTTTTACCATATTCAGATAGGTTCTTTTTAATCCAAGATTTTCTATTGTTTTCAAGGAATTTTGAAGCCAATTTAGCTTGCTCTCTAAAATGTAATTTCTTCTTTGATTTTATAATCCTATCTAATTCATTAAGAACTTGTTTTGGAATTATAATTTTATAGCCCATAAAATAAATCTCTCTAAAAAAGTCGATTTTTTCCTTGAAACATGTTAATATGAAGTTTGTATCTAAGACTACTTTTTTCATATTTTATTCAAGAAATAGAAATATAAAAAGCTTATAGAAAAGGTTTAAAAGAAGTTTCTCTTGGATTTTTATAGGGTGCGTAGTCTAATACAGAAAATTAAATTTTCTGTCTCGTAAACTTCTTAAAGTGGGAGAAGTTTACAATGGTGCCCATTAAACCATTCTTGGGTGCGTAGTTTAATGGTAAAATAGGCGGCTCCAGACCGCCAGCTCGGGGTTCGATTCCCTGCGCGCCCATTTTCCTATATCTCTTTGAGAATAATAATAGTTAAAGAACATGAAAGGTTATTCTTTTCATAGCTAATAAAAAAAGAAATAAAATCATAAAATAATAACAATCCTTAAAAAAATTGGACACAAAACAATTAATAAATAACTTAATTCTAAACATGTTATGGCAAATTCAATGGGAAGAGCTAGGAAGTCAAGAGGAAAAAATCCTGGGACACATAAACACAAAAGTTACGTTCTACCAATTATAGATAGGTTAATTGAAGAAGCAGATATAATTTTAGAAGTTCTTGATTCAAGATTCATAGAGAAAACTAGAAATTTAATTATAGAAAAAAAAGTCCGGGGCCTTAAGAAACCATTAATTTATGTTTTCAATAAAGCAGATTTGATTGATGTGAATAAAGTAAGGTCAAGTGTGGAGCTTGAAAAACTCCATCCAAGTGTTTTTGTTTCTTCAAAAAATAAAGATGGTTTTTCAAATTTAAGAACAATAATAAAAATGGAAGCCAAGAAATTCAAACAAGACTCAATAAATGTGGGAGTTGTAGGTTATCCAAACACTGGAAAAAGCTCCTTAATCAACGTCTTTACAGGAAGGGGTTCTGTAAAAACTTCCTCTGAGGCAGGATACACAAAAGGAATTCAAAAAATAAAACTTTCAAAGGGATTGTATCTTGTGGATACTCCAGGAGTAATTCCATTTCTTGAGAAAATTTCCACTAAAGAAAAAGATCTAGTCAAACATTCACAAATTGGGGCTACCACATGGGATAAAGCAAAAAATCCAGATTTCATAGTGGATAAAATAATAAAAGAATATCCTGGGGCTTTGGAAAAATATTACGGAATTGACTCTGAAAAAGATTCTGAAGATTTTATAGAAAAATTAGGGAAGAAACTAAATTATTATAAAAAGAAAAATCTTATTGATGAAACAAGAACTGCAAAAAAAATTCTAAGAGATTGGCAAGAAGGGAAGATAAAACTTCTTGATATTGGGAATTTTAAATAGAGGTCATCATCCCAAGAACACCCCATAGGAAATCAGTATAATAACTCCTTCTTTCTTACTTAATTTCCAATTAGTTGTTGATTCTTATAGCAAATGGAGTCATTAATTTTGGATAAGAGTTCCACAATTTTTAAAAAAGGATTTTTATTTTCTTGAAAGCTAGTTAATTTGAGGTGAATATGGATGGAAAAAATCTTTTATGTGGAAAACACAGGTGCGAAACCCATTATGATTTAATTGTTAAAAAATGGATTTGCGTAAAATGTCAATTTGATAATGAATATTGGGCATCGTTCCATGAGACAAAAGAAGAAGGAATAATAATAATAATAATAATAATAATAATAATAATAATAATAATAATAATAATA
>JBBDJQ010000002.1:0-68708 GCA_040879765.1 Candidatus Pacearchaeota archaeon
ATAATAATAATAATAATAATAATAATAATAATAATAATAATAATAATAATAATAAATAAAAATAATCCCAGGAATGCCTAACTAATTTATTTATTCAAGGTGCCAATTCCAAAAAGGAGTACCAAAACAGCCCATAGGTAATTAAGTTGTCCTGACCAATCCATGAACTCAATTAGTCCCATAAGGATTCCAACAACGATAGCTCCCCAGCCGAGAACTTCTTTTGAAAACATATTCCCACCTCCGTTTAATCAAAATATACAAGAAAGACTTATTATTAAATCTTCCGAAAATGGTTGATTATGTTCTGCCGTGTCTATTTTTATTTATGAGCAAAAAGGTTTTATAGCATCATTGAACTTTATTGGATCTGCTCTTCCTATCTACACTCTTATTGAGGTATCATTTCTATATATTGGAGGCAAAGTTTATATCATCCATCATTTTATGCAACCTTAGTTAATTTACATAAATTTCTGCGTTCTATTTCACCTTTCTGAGTTCTCCAAAATTGAAGATTTCTCCATCCTTCCCAATTGCATAAGCATTGAATTTTTTCAATTCTTTTTTAGGAATTATTGAAAATTCTTTGTCTGGGTCTTCATTTTTATAATCCATATTTACAGGAGTTCCCTCAATCATTCCAAAAAAACTTGGTAGGATCAAAACTTGTTTATTTTTATATTTCCCAACTAAAAAAGATTTGTATTTTTCTTTTTTTATCCCCTCGTCATCCGATAGCAAAATGGAAGGATGCAAATGTCCTGTCACAAGTGTTTTTACCTCTTTAGAAAAAATCTCAGGAAAAGATTTGTGCCCATGTAAAAAAGCAATTCCAGAATCAATATGGTAATCTTCCATTTTCTTTCCAGTAAAATCAAATGTGTCGTGGTTTCCTTTTATTAAAATAACATCTTCTTCTTTAACATAATTTTTTAACAAATCTAAAACTTGATTAAAATAAAATTTTTCTCTCCACTCATATCCAAAATAATGTTTTAAATCTCCAAGGAAGATAATTTTTTTTAAAGTATAATTTTTTGATTTTGCTCTATCAAGAATTTCTTTTATATTTTCAAGTAACTCTTTTATCTGTGTTTCGGGAACCATGAACCCAGAATCTCTTAGAGCTTGTTCATAGCCAATATGCAAATCTCCAAATGCTAAAATTCCTTGCTTAGGAAAAAATGCGGTCTTTTCTATAAAAATAAATTCGTTTTCCATTAATCCCCCAATCTCTGCAAAGCAATCTCTGCGCTTTCAACTATTTCTGGTTCGTTTGATTTAAGAAATTTTTCTATAAGAGGCTTAACAGATTTATCTCCAAGAGTCGCCAAAGCAAGAATTGCCTCGTGCCTTACAAAAATATTTTTATCTTTTTCGATTGCTTCTTTAAGGTAAGGAATTGCTATTTTTGGTTTTGCAATTTCTCCTAATGAAAAAGCAAATTCATGTCTTACTATGGGGGATTCGTCGGTTAGCAAAGCTTTTCCTAAATTTCTTAAAGATTCCTCTTTAATAGCATCTTCTAGCTGAAAAGCTGCCTGAATTCTTTCTTCTTTACTCCTATTTTTATCTAAAACCGCTTCATCAAATTCTTCCTCATTCATCTTCTTTTTCCTCTTCTAATATGTTTTATTTGTTTAAATGGGATGTTGACAGTTTCGCTTCCTTTATTTTCTATTATTTTAATATGCTCATCATGCATCCTCTTAAGGAACTTTTGCCTGTCCTCAATCCTAATTAAATCACTATATCCTTGGATTATTAAATTTGTTGCAAAAGGAGAAGGCAAGGGAGTTTCGCGAATATTTATTTTTAATTTCTTTTCCTTCATCCAACTAATAACAAGTTTTGCATTTTCAATGTCCATCAAGTCTTCCATAACCTCTCTTCTTGCCTCCCTTAAAATTGGAAATTCGTTTGTAATTTTTTTTACGGCATGTAATAAAAAATGGCTTTTCATATGCTGTTTACCTGCAGTTTTACTCCTACCCTTATAATTTCTTAAAATCATCAAAGATCTCCCAGCACAATGCCTAAATCTTCTTGCAAGAACATCTGTTTTTTCTATGGCTTCTTTTAAAACTTCTTCCAGATTATCTTTGTTTATGAATTTCAGAACCTTCTCAAAATTTTCTTCTTTAGCTGCTTCGCCAGCAATGTAGAATCCATTATCATTTATTCCTATTTCAACGTCTCTTTCTCCAGCGCGACCAAGTAGAAAACCAAAAGCTCTTGATAATGCATCATTTACTCTTCTCCCATAAGTTGTATGGAAAATCAAATAGTTCTTTTCGGATTTGTATTTCTCAACTAAGAGATTGTCTCCGTCTGGAATTTCTAAAAATTTATGTTGTTCATTAAAATAATTATATATTGAGTCTGCAGTTTCTTCTCTTACATAAAGTTCATTTCTAATTGTTTGCTTTATTTCTTCTTTCTTAGCTTTGTTCGTAAATTTTTCATTCATTAATTTTCTAAATTTTAAAATTTCTAAACCGGAATCAAAACTTAAGGGAAGCATTTCTGAAAACCAAGAGGGGATTGTTGGCGAGAGATGTTCTGCAGAGGCAACATAAAGGTTCATTCCTCGGGTGTATCTATAGAGGTATTTTTTTCCTCCAAGAACAAATACGTCTCCTTTTTTCATTCTTTCCAAAAAACCTTCATCAACAAATCCAATTGGAACTCCATCAGAAAGTTTTACAGTTATGAAAGATTCATCTGGAATAGTTCCAATGTTTGTTAAGTATAAAACTCTTGCAAGTCTTCCTTTCTTACCAATTTCCTGTGTTTCAGGATCATACCAAATTTTCCCATATACATTATTGCTTTCTAATTCATATTCCCCCGCAAGATAACTGATCACATCATAGAAATCGTTTTTTGTTAAATCTTTAAAACAATAACTTTTCTTTATCGTTGAAAAAAGCTCATTTGCTTTCCAAATTTTATAAATAGCCATCCCAAAAATTTGCTGTGATAAAACATCTAAACAATTCCTTGGAAAAGAAATTCTATTTATCTTTTTCTCAATCATTTCTTTTTGTATTACCGAACATTCAACTAAATCATCTCGATCTAAAACAATGAATCTTCCTTTCGCAGTTTCATGAAGTTTATGTCCTGCCCTGCCCAATCTCTGTAATGCTCTGGAAGAAGATTTTGGAGAGCCCAACATTATAACCAAATCTATGTATCCTATATCTATTCCCATTTCTAAAGAGGTTGAACAAACCACAAGTTTTAGATTTCCTTTTCTCAATCTTTCTTCTATGTCAAATCGATGTTCTCTGCTTAAAGAAGAGTGGTGTGCTGCAATATTATCTTCACCATATTCTGTTGGGAACTTATCTTTTAAGTGACTCACAACACGTTCTGTTGCTGAACGAGTATTTGTAAAAATAACCGTTGTCTTATGTTCTTGAATTAATTTTGAAAGCAAATCATACATGCTTGTAGAAATATTTTTTCCTTCTATTAAATCCCTAACAGGAGTTAAAACATCTATGTCTATTTTTTTATTTAATGGCACGCGAACATATGAGACTTCACGATTTTTTTCCTCACCAACAAGATATTTTGAAACATCTTCTATTGGTTCTACAGTTGCTGAAAGCCCTATTTTAGAAGGAAAGCTTTCACTAACTTCGTTTAATCTTTCAAGAGTCAGACTTAGATATGTTCCTCTTTTGTTATCCATTGCATGAATTTCATCAACAATGCAAAATTCAACATTCCTTAAGTTGTCCACAAATTTTTTACTTGTTAAGACAATTGCCAAGGATTCTGGAGTTGTCACAAAAATGTGGGGGGGTTTTCTTGCCATCTTTGCTCTTTCTGCAATAGTGGTGTCTCCTGTTCTTAAACCAACACGAATTTCTTGTAATTTTAGCCCCCTCAATTTTGCTAGGATTTGAATTTCTTCCAGAGGTTCAATTAGATTTTTATGAACATCATTACTCAATGCTTTTAAGGGGGAAGTATAGACAGCATAAATCCTGTCTTCCAACTTTCCTTTATCCGCAAGAATTACAAGCTGATTAAGGATAGAAAGAAACGCTGTTAAGGTTTTTGTGCTTCCAGTTGGGGCAGAAATTAGTATGTTTTTCCTTTTCCAAATATTCATGACTCCATACTGCTGAGTAAGTGAAAGCTCCTTGAACTTTGAGAAGAACCATTCTTTTACAAGAGGATGTAAAACTTTCTTGATTTCGTCTACACTATGTTTTTCAGCAATTTTTACTTTAGTCATTAGAAATCAACCTTATAGATAGAAATAATTAAAAATTAGGGTTTAATAAATTTGCTGCAAGATTTAAAAGACTAAAAAACAATTAGATTTTATGGAAAATAAAAGTGTAGGATATATTGTCCTTGGGATTGCTGTTTTGCTTATAATAATAGTGGCACTTTTCAATTCTACCCTGAAGGAAATTGTTGAAGTCGGATGTGAAGTTGGACATGGAATTTCCTGCCCCATGTATGATTCCATAAACAAACAAACCTACCTCTCTCTTGGAATTGTGGGATTCTTAATAATTCTTGGAATAGTATTAATCTTTACAAAGCCAAAGGAAAAAATAATTGTCAGAAAGGTTAAAGAAAAAAAGAAGAAGCTGGATGTTGGGAAACTTGATAAAAAAGAAAAGCAAATTATTGAAATTCTTGGAGATGAAAATGGAGCAATGTTTCAATCAGAACTCAAGGAAAAATTGGATGTTGGGAAGGTTGGTCTTACAAGACTTTTAGATAAACTAGAAGCAAAGCAATTGATAGAGAGAAAAAGAAGGGGAATGAACAATATTGTTGTTTTGAAAAGTTAGAAAATTTTAAAAGTTAATAATCTATTTAGAGATATGCCATTCAAACTTTCTCCGTCTTCCTTGAATCTTATGAAAGAATGTCCTCGTTGTTTCTGGCTAACGCAGCATAAGGTGTGGAAAAGACCGACAGGGATTTTTCCAAGTCTTCCAAGTGGAATGGACAAAATTCTCAAAGAACATTTTAATAAATTTATGGATATTGGAGAGTTGCCTCCTGAATTGTACGACAATTCACATTGTGAAAATATGAAACTTTTTGACAACCATGAGATTCTTGCCATATGGCGAAGTAATTTTAAGGGAATCCAATGGGAAGATGGTAAAGGAAACATTCTCAGGGGTGCAGTTGATAATATATTAATGAAAGGAAAAAAACTTATTGTGTTAGATTACAAGACAAGAGGCTATGCTTTAAAAGAAGATACTGCAGAACACTATCAAAATCAATTAGACATTTATAATTTCCTTCTAAGGAAAGCTGGCTATGAAACTGAAGATTACGCTTTCCTTTTATTCTATGTTCCTAGAGAAGTCACCAAAACCGGAGAGGTCATTTTTGATACGGAATTAGTAAAGATGAAGATTGATGTCAAAAATGCTGAAACAATATTTGAAAATGCAATAAGATTATTAAATTCTGATTGTCCTCAAAATAAATGTGAGTGGTGTGATGGAAGGTAAAGAAAAATGCGATATCGGAATAATTAAAAAATCACTGGATCTCAACACCCAATTTCTTAGAGCTTTCTTTTATCTCTTTTATTATTTTGTCTTTATTTAGATTAAGCTCTTCTAATTTTTTCTCGGTTCTATCTTTCATATTTTTCAAATTTTCTATTTCGGATTTTAATTTCTCCCTCTTTGAATAAAGTTCATTTGGTTTTTTTAGGAGAATTTCTTTTTTAATTTCATTTTCAAGATTAGAAATCTCCTCTTTTTTTGAATTAATGTTGCTTATTTTAATTGAAATAATATTTTTATCATCAAGTTTTGCTTCTTTTATTAATTCAAAAATTGCCTTTCCATCATCCTTATGGAATGCCAACTCAAAATTGTTTTTGTATTCATTAACTATATGCATTTTTTCCTTAAATATATGATGAAAATTTCCTAAAACTTTAAAATCAACTTCCTTTCTTAAATCAAATACATCTTTGGATAATTTTTCTTTAAGGTTTTTCATATTTTCAGCCTTTTTTCGTAATTCAATGTATTTTTGGCTTTTCTTTATTCTTTCTTCTTCCTCAGAAACCTCTTTATCTTCATTTTGTCTAATGCTTATTTCTTCATCAATAGATTTTACATCTTTCTTTATTTTTTTAATTTCTCTTTCCTTATTCTCAAGGAGATTAAGTTTTGACTTCATGGTATGGAGTCTTCTAAATCCATCAATAATATTCTTGTTTCTATCAAAAATTCCAATAATCCTACCATAAAAGTTTTTCAAAAGATTTCTTAAACTCGCCATTTCTTTCCCTATGAGAATTGTTGCCCTTTCATAGCTTTTGTATGATTTTTTATTAAATTCAGAAAAAATTGAGCTTATTTCATTAGCCACTTTTTCAAGGTTTTTGTTTTTAATACTTTTAAGACTTTCAATAAGATTTTCCAGCGATTCGATGTATTTTTTTCTCCCTTCCTCTGAAGCCCATTTAAACCTATCTTCAGCTTTTTTAGAATTAACATCAAACTCTTCAACAATTTTTATTTTTTCTTTGATATCCCCAGAGAACTCTTCTATTTCTTTTTTTATTTCTAAAAAAATCTCTCTTTCTTTTTCCTCATCTCCACTTATCTTAGATTCCACCCACTTTTCAAGGCCAAATAATGAAACCTTTTCTTTTTCAGGAATTATTTCGTTTTCAACTTTTATTTTACTAAATCTCTTTAAGAAATTAAATATTCTCATATCCAAATCAAACATGAATTGATTAAAAGTGTTTTGATTTTTTTTAAAACAAGAAGGATTTAAAATTGGTGGTTCTTAGGGGTTTTAAGGCAAACTTTCAAGAAAAAGTAACCTTCATGCGGGGTTTAGTGGCCTTGATACTTGGTAGCATTCCATGGGTTGCAGCGATAGTTTATCTACTTGTTGATTTATCAGGGATCTGGTTTTTAGTAAAGCTTTTTAGATGAAAGTTCTTTAATTATTTTTATTTTTATATTTTTCTTTAAATAATTTGTTTGATTACATTTGTGGCTAAACTAACCTCATGTAACTAGTTTCACCAAAGTGATTAAATAAAAACTTTTTCTGTAAGAATCATGAAAAGCAAAAAGTATGATGCTGAATTTTTAGCTCAGATAGGAGTTATAATTATTCTGATGATTTTGCTGGTTTATACATTAGGCCCTTCAAAAAATTTCGGAGGAATAGGAGTTGTATCTGCTTCATCAATTGTTCCCATAGGAACTCCTGAGATTTACGGAGAGGAATTGGGAATAAAATACGACCATGTTTCTCCAGACAACCAAAAACTTGCCAATCAGGCAATAAATCTTTTGGGAAATATTGATCGTGTTGAAAAGTTGGAAGGAGAAGAACTCGAGAGATACATTGATATCCTTTACAATATGCATGGAGGGATATCTTGTGAGTATTGTTGCGGAGCACGTTCTGTAATTTTTTCCAATGGAGATCCTGCTTGCGGATGCGCTCATAGTTATGCAATGAGAGGCTTGACAAAATACCTTATATTGAATCATCCGGAAATTTCTGATGAAGAAATTATGACAGAAATAGGGAAGTGGAAGGTTTTATTTTTCCCGGGCATAATTGAAGGCAAGGCCCAGGTCATGGAAACTCTCGGAATTGAAACAGATTACATAAGTCTCACAACAAATAAATACAGAGGTATAGAGAAGGGGCAAACACAAGGAGAGATGATAGGTTCATGCTAATATTTTAAGATGAAAAAAATAAAATTAGAAAGGAGAAAACTTTTGTTATGGATTTTTATAGGGATTCTTTTGCTTGCATTGGTTTATGCAGTCTTCCTCAAAGATACAGCAATTGTAAGCAGCGTTGGACCAGGATCAACACAAGCAGCTTCGGCATATAGTGGAATGGTCGGAGGCTGTTAAAAAATGAAAAAAATTTATTTATTAATTTTTTCAGCAATGATAGTCCTTGCTGTTTTTTTTATTTTTAACGCAGAAAAAGTTGAAGGTACTGAAGCAGTATATTACAAATCAATTTCCTGCGGATGTTGTGATGCCCATTCAAAATATTTAAACTCTAAAGGATTTAGTGTAAAAGTAAATAATCTTCAGAGCATAGATTCAATCAAATCTGACTTTGGAGTCCCATATGAACTACGAAGTTGTCATACAGTAATTATTGATGATTATTTTGTTGAAGGACACATCCCTCTTGAAGCAATAAATAAACTTCTTGAAGAAAAACCCAATATTAGAGGAATTGCAATGCCTGGGATGCCATCAGGAAGCCCGGGGATGCCCGGAGCTAAAACAGGGTTCTTTAAAATATATTCTGTAAATCATGACGGAAGTTATGGGGAGTTTATGGAAATTTAAGATGAATTCAAAATTTCTTTTTTTATTATTCCTGCCAATTTTATCTATAGATCTTGTCTCAGCACATTGTCCCTTGTGCACCCTAGGTGCTGGAGCTGCGGCTGCTGGAGCAACCTGGGCAGGAATTAGCAAAGTTGTAGTAGGATTATTTGTGGGAGCCTTTGCCATATCTCTTGGAATGTGGTTTGCAAAGGCAATCAAGAAAAAATACATCCCTTTTCAAAAAACATTTATAGTCTTAATAATTTTCATTACTACTGTGTTTCCACTGCTTCCTATTTTTAGTGCTATCGGGCCTTTATATATTTCTTTCATAGGAGAATATGGAAAAACATATGCAATTGATTATTCTTTATTCAGCAGCATTCTCGGAGGGATTATTACATTTTCTTCACCCTACATAAGCAAAAACATCTCCAAAAGAAGGATGGGAAAAATAATTCCTTTTCAGGGAGTGATAATCACCCTTGCCTCATTAATAATAATTGGAGGAGCTATTCAGGCATTCATATAATGGAAATGATAATGTGGTCATTGATAGGGATAACAGCATTGTTTTTTGTTTTATTGGCAATTAAATCATTTTTAAAATCCGAAAAATTTTGTGTAATTTGTTCTTCAGTTACGTTAACATGGATTATGCTGCTAATATTGCATTTCATGGGGGTTTTTACAAATAAAATAATTATTGCGATTTTGATGGGGATGACTGCTTTAGGAATTTATTATGCATGGGAAAAGAAAACTAAAAATAAAAACCTGATTTTTAGATTGCCTTTGTTGTTAACGCTCATTTTTATCATATATTCTATTCTCAGCAAATTAGTTTTAGAAGGTTTGTATTTTATTATTATTTTATGGGGGTTTTTTATTTTAATTTATTTCTTTGAATTTAATAAATTTGCAAGAAAGCTTGTGGAGTGCTGCAAAAAATGGTAGATAAAAAATCAATTTTATACGGCATCCTTGCAGGTCTTGGCTTATTCAGTTTATACATTTTAATTGTTTCCTTCTTTCAGGGATTTCAATTTGCAATTTTAAATTTCAAAAGTTTATGGTTTTGGATTATACCCTTGGTGGCTGGCTTCGGAACCCAAATAGGACTTTACACATCAATAAAACATACTGCAGAAATGACAGGAACCGTGGCTGTTTCAGGAACAATCTCTGGAGGATCAATGCTTGCCTGTTGTAGTCATTTTCTTTTAAACATAATTCCAGTAGTTGGTTTTTCTGGAATTGCAATTTTTTTAGTGAAATATCAAACAGTCTTTTTTGGCATAGGAATAATTTCCAACATAATTGGAATAGGTTTTTTATTTAATCATAAAAGAAAAATGAAAGGGGGTTGTCATAGTGAATAGTAAAATAATACTGTGGATTTTAGTGGCATTAGCAGTGTTAACTCTTATGGTTTTTATATTTTTTCCGTATGCGGGGCATGCAATAAAAGATTTTGGAGCAAATCAATATTCAAATAGTGATGGGGACATATGTTCTCCTCCTGAAGGGACTAGTAAAGAAGACTGGGAAGATCATATGAGTCATCACCCAAATATCTATAGAAGTTGTTTGGAGAGAATATAAAAAGAAGAGACCATTCAATAAAAAATGAAAACACAAATTTTATTTTTAATGGGATTGATTTTTCTTTCAGTTTTTGTAATTGCACATTCTGAAGACACTTTCACGGAAGCCGAAAAGATAATAATGCAAAAAATTCCTTGTGAAAATTTAACAAATGAACAACTAGAAATTGTTGGAGATTATTATATGGAACAAATGCATCCTGGAGAGCTTCACGAAGCAATGGATGAAATGATGGGTGGCGAGGGGAGTGAATCTCTTAAAGAGAATCACATAAATATTGCCCTGTCTTTTTATTGTGGAAAACATCAGGAATTTTCATCTGGAATGATGAACATAATGATGGGAAGGGACAGCTATTATGGATATGGAATGATGGAGGGTTATTATTATAGGGCAAATCCCCTATTATTTTTATTTAATGCTATTCTAATAATAATCCTTATTTTATTTATAATTTGGATTTTAAAGAAAATTTTAGAAAATAAAAAACGTGGGAAAAGAAAATGAGTTATGGAATTAGCAAAAAAACAGATTTGGAGTTTAACATTGCTGTTAAAAAAGTAAAGTATGAACTCAAGAAAGAAGGATTTGGAGTTTTGACCGAGATTGATGTTAAAAAAACCTTAAAGGAAAAATTAGATGTTGACTATGACAACTATGTTATTCTTGGATCATGCAATCCTCCTTTTGCATACAAGGCTCTTCTTGCAGAGAAGGAAATTGGTTTGCTTCTGCCCTGTAATGTTATTATATATTCTTCAAACGGAAAGACTTTTGTTTCAGCGATAAATCCCGAAGAAGCCATGGCCATGATTAATAATCAAAAGTTAAGAGAAATATCCAAAGAAGTTGGAAAAAGGCTAAAAAAAGTAATTAATAGCATAAATAAAAATAAGGGAGGTGCAAATGGCTCAAAAGCTTGACGAAAAGGCTCTTGCATACAGTCTTGCCACAATCTCAGCGGCAGGGATGCTTATTCTAGGGATATTTGGGTACGCAGGAATTTATTCCGGTGCTGTTGGTATGATGATGCAATGGCACATGTATTTCAGAATAAGCCCATTGTGGATTTTATTAGGAATGGTGGAGGCAGCAATATGGGGATTCATTGCAGGATATGCAACTGCATGGGTTTACAATAAATTTACATAAAATTTAAATGAAAACATTTAAATATTAATATGTTATATATTATCATATGATAAATAAGAGCATATTAAAAAAAGGCAGAAATAAAGGATTTAATGACGAGGAGATTTATGAAGCCTACAAGATATTTTTTGGGACCCTTGTTTCTGAACAAAGATTAAAAATCATAAATTTCCTCAGAAAAGGCAAAAAAAGTGTTTCAGAGATAATGAAGGAACTAAGAATGAATCAAACATCAGTGTCTCACAATTTATCCAGATTAAAAAAATGTGGGTTCGTAAAATCAGAGATTAAAGGGAAATACCGTTATTATGAATTGGATAAAAAAACTATTCTGCCTTTAATGAATCTAATTAACAAACACATGCTGTCTAATTGTATCCACATATTAAACAATAAGAAAAAAGCATGAGGGAAATAAAGATAGATATAGATGGCATGAATTGTGCATCTTGTGCAACAAATATAGAAAAAAGTTTCAGAAAAATTAAAGGAGTGAAAAAAGCATCGGTCAACCTTATGGCTAAAAAAGGGTTCATTGAAACTGAAAAAGAGATGAGTGATAAGGAAATAGAAGAAGCCGTCTCAAGAGCTGGGGATTACAGAGTTTTAAAATTAAATAATAAAGATCTTAATAAGGATGGGAAAAATAACCCACCTAGGCATGAAAACCATGATCATTCTAGAAAGGTTGAAGAAAAGGAAATAAATTTATGGAAAAAGAAAATGCTTTGGGCATGGATTATTACGATCCCCATAGCCTTCATCATGTTTTCTGAAAGATTATTCGGCATAAAATTATTTGATGAGATTACCATGACGATTGTGCTTCTAATTTTATCATTCCCGGTTATATTTATAATAGGTTTTTCAACTCTCAGAGGGGGATTAAGAGGATTTATTAATTTGTATTTCAACATGGATTCTCTCATCGCTCTTGGAACAATTATAGCCTATGCCACAGGGATAATGAGTTTATTCATGAATATTCTAGATTACTCTGGAATTGCTTCAATGATCATGGCTTTTTTCATAACAGGAAAATATGTTGAAACAAAGGCAAGAGGAAAGGCAAGTCAAGAAATTAAAAAATTGCTTGAACTCGGAGCTAAGAAAGCAAGAATTTTAAGAAAAAATAAAGAAATTGAAATTCCAATTTCAGAAGTTGTAGAAGGGGATGTTATGATAATAAAACCAGGTGAAAAAGTTCCCACAGATGGTATAATTATAAAAGGTGAAAGCAGCGTGGATGAAAGCATGGTTACTGGAGAAAGCATTCCTTCAGACAAATTAAAAGGGGACAATATTATTGGTTCTACCATAAATCAGGATGGGATTTTATATGTGAAGGCTACAAAAGTTGGGAAGGATACTTTTTTGTCACACATAATAAAACTTGTCGAAAATGCTCAAGGAACAAAAATTCCCATACAAAGATTTGCCGATAAAGTAACTAGTATTTTTGTGCCAGTCATACTGGCAATAACTGTTTTAACATTCTTTGCATGGATGTTCATCTTAGATGCGAGTCTAAGTCGAGCCGTAGGAGTTTCAGTTTCAGTATTGGTTATAGCCTGCCCCTGCGCATTAGGTTTAGCAACTCCAACCGCCCTCATGGTTGGAAGCGGAATGGGAGCCAAAAAGGGAATTTTAATTAGAAGAGGCGAAGCAATACAAACTATGAAAGAAATAAAAATAATTATATTTGATAAAACTGGCACTATCACAAAAGGTCATCCAGAAGTAAAAAAAATTTATTCAAAAATAAAAGAAAGCTATCTTCTTGAAATAGCTGCTAGCATAGAAAAACTCAGCGAGCATCCGTTATCAAAAGCAATTGTTGAAAAAGCCAATCTAAAAAAATACAAGCCTGTTAAAAATTTTAAAATCATAAGAGGAAAAGGTGTTGAAGGAAAAATAGGAAACAAATTAATTCTTATAGGGAATAGCTTATTGATGAAAGAAAGGGGAGTTTTGCTTAAAGAAATTAGGAGTAAGATAAAAAGTTTTGAGGAAAAGGGCTACACTTCGATGATTGTATCTGAAAACAAAAAACCTCTGGGAGTGATTGGCGTTGCTGATGCAGTAAAAGAAGATTCAATTTCTTCTATAAAAGAGTTGAAAAATCAAGGCTATAGGATTGTCATGATTACGGGAGATAATGAAAGAACCGCAAAGGCAATTGCTAAACAAGTTGGCATAAAAGAGGTAATAGCTAATGTTCTTCCTGATGACAAGGCAAAAATAGTAAAAAAAATGAAATCTAAAGGTATGACAGCATTTGTAGGAGATGGAATAAATGATGCTCCTGCACTGAAGGAAAGCAATGTCGGGATAGCCCTCGGAACAGGAACTGATATCGCAATAGAGTCTGGAGACATAGTTCTTTCAAAAGGCTCATTAAAGGGGGTTGTTCAGGCAATAAACCTAAGCAAGGCAACTTTTGGAAAAATAAAACAAAATTTATTCTGGGCCTTTGCATATAACACTCTTGCAATTCCTCTGGCCATCGCAGGTTTCTTACATCCGGTAATAGCTGAAATTGCAATGGCCTTAAGCTCTATAACTGTTGTTGGTAATGCAAATCTATTAAGAAGAAAAAAGATATAATTGATAAGGTTTTTGCAATTCAATATCTTTAAAAAACTCTTTTGTTTTATTTTGTTTATGTATGTAATAAAGGCTTCAGGAAAAAAAGAGGAATTTAATTCAGATAAGATTTTTAGAACTTTAGAAAAGGCGGGGGCATCAAAGGAACTTGCCATGGAGATTGTTTCAAAAGTTCAAAAGAAAGTTCATGATGGAACCACAACTAAAGAAATTTTAAATTCTGCACTGAGGTTATTGAGAAATAGAAATCCTGTAGTTTGTGAAAGATATGATTTGAAAAGAGCAATAATGTCTCTTGGCCCAACAGGATTTCCATTCGAGAAATTTTTTTCAAGAATTTTAGAAAATTATGGTTATAAAACAGAAGTTGGACAAATTGTAAAAGGAAGAATAACCAGGCATGAGATTGATATAATCGCAGAAAAAAATTCTAAGAGATACATGGTTGAGTTGAAATATCACAATTCTCTAGGGATTTATACAAGATTGAAAACCGTGCTCTATGTTTATGCCAGATTTTTAGATTTAAAGGGAAAATTTGATCAGCCTTGGATTGCAACAAATACAAAATTATCTCATCAAGCAAGGAGATATGCTGATGGAATGCATATGAAAATAACAAGCTGGGAATACCCTGAAGGGAAATCTCTTTCGGAAATGATAGATTACAAAAAGCTTTATCCTGTTACGATTCTAAAATCAGTTAATAAAAAAATAATTCACCAACTTTGTAAAGCGGATATGATGCTTTCTAAAGATTTATTGGATATTGATGAGAAAGAATTAATGAAAAGAACCAACCTCTCTCTAGAAATGGTCCAGAGAATTTTAAAAGAGGCTAGACAAGTTTGTGGTTAGGAGAAAACTAAGAAAAAAGTTTTCACTCAAAAATAATCATAAAACTTTAAATACTTTTTATTTCTAAAGAAACTAAATCGTACAATTTATTGTAATGTATAACTTATATGATACAATATATAGTATGGGAAAAGGATAATGGATTGTCCATATTGCGCTAACAACACATCAAAAGTAACAAATAAGAGAGAAGCCCCTCAAGGAATAAGGAGAAGGAGGGAGTGTTTGAAATGCAGCAAGAGATTTACAACATATGAAAAAGTAGATAGTGGAAAATTGTATGTTATAAAGAAGGATGATTCAAGACAGAAGTTTATTAGAGAAAAACTTGAAGCAGGGATTGAGAGGGCTTTCGAGAAAAGACCAACAAAAAAAGAAGATATAGAAAAAATGATAAGGGAAATTGAGGAACAAATAAGGAGAAAGGGAAAAAGAGAGATAAAAACTTCAACAATTGGAGAATTAGTTGCAAGAAAAATAAAGAAATTAGATAACGTTGCCTACATAAGGTTTGCTTCTGTTTACAGAGATTTTCAAGACGTTAAAGATTTTTCTGAAGAATTAAGGGGGTTGGAAAAATAAAATGAATGATGTTGCACTTAAAGAGATAATTATAGCAGAAAGAATTCAAGCACAAAAAGGAAATCTCCCTGATTACGTTGAAGCTAGAGAATTTGAAGAAAGAGTTGGTGGAAATAGGAAATATGCTTTTGAAAAAAAATACTCTCACAGAAATGAATCTGGAGAGATTGTTGAAAGTCCTTCGGAAGCCATATATAGGATGGCGCTCACAATGGCAGAAGTTGAAGAAAGCTATGGTGCAACGCCTGAACAAGTTGAACAGCATGCTGAAGATTTTTTTAATATAATTTCAAAAGAAAGGTTTTCTCCAGGAGGAAGAATATGGACTAATGCGGGGACAAAGATTAAAGGTTTGTTTAATTGTTATGTTCTTCCAGTTCATGATAGCATGGACAAAGATGAAGAAGGGAGTATTTATGATTCTGTTGCAAATGCTGCAATGATTCACAAGAATGGAGGAGGAACTGGATATAATTTTTCAGAGCTAAGACCAAGAGGTACTTTTGTTCAGAGCTCAAAAGGAATCGCTTCTGGACCAGTATCTTTCATTGGACAATTTGATAAAGAAACTGAAATTATAAATTCTGGTAATCGTAGAGGTGCAAATATGGGGATTCTTGATGTTACTCATCCAGATATTTTAGATTTTATTTATGCTAAATCTAAAAGGGGGGAAATGACTAATTTCAATGTTTCAATAGGTGCTTTTGATAGATTTATGGGAGCCGCAAGAGATAAAGAATTTTATGGGCTTGAATTTCCTGAAGGAAAGCCATTACATTATACTTCTCTTGAACAAATGGTCAGAAATATAGAAGAAAATAAACTTGGAGCATCGGGAGTTGGAGAGGAACCAAGACCAGCATCATTAAGACTTGGATCAAAAGAAATAATTCCAGGAAAAACAGAAGTTGTAGATTCATTTTCTGGTGAAGTTGCAGGAAGAGTTAATAAAGAAGGGAATGTTGAACTTTATGCCCCTTATGTTTTAGATAGGGTTGCTAAATTGGCACATGAAACTGCAGATCCGGGGATGATATTTCTAGATAAAATAAACAAGACAAATCCATTACCAAAACTTGGACCCATAAAAGCTACAAATCCTTGTGGAGAACAGCCTCTTCATCCATATGATGCATGCAACTTAGGGAGTACATTGCTTTCAAATTTTGTTATTGAGAATGAAAATGGAGAGAATGAAATTGACTATGATGGTTTAGAAGATACTGTAAGGATAGCTACAAGATTCATGGATAATGTAAATGATGCAAATAAAGGTCCGATTCAAAAAGTTGAAGAAACGGTTAAAAGTCATAGAAGAATTGGAATGGGAGTTATGGGTTTAGCAGACATGTTGATTGAAATGGGTGTTCAATATGATTCAGAAGAAGGACGAGATTTAGCAAGAGAAGTTATGGGCTTTCAAACAAATATTGCAAAAGAAACTTCGGTTAATTTAGCCAAAGAAAAAGGCGTCTTTCCCGCTTTTGAAGGAAGTGCTTACGATACTGGGAAAGAGGAAGACAGAGTCAGAAACATTGATAGAACAACTATTGCACCAACTGGAACAATCTCTATGCTATATGATGTTTCTTCGGGAGTAGAACCAATCTTTTCGGTCTTGTGGACAAAACATATTAGGGGAGGAGATGCCCTACAATATGTTCATCCTGTTTTTGAAAAAGAATGCAAAAAAAGAGGAATAGATATAGATAAGGTTATTCCATTAATAGAAGAAAATCAGGGGGGTGTTCAAGGAATAGAAATTATACCTGAAGATATGCAAAGACTTTTCAAAACTGCTCTTGATATTAAATATGAAGACCACATACTTATGCAGGCGGCCATCCAAGAAAAGGTTGATAATGCAGTTAGCAAAACTATAAACATGCCAAACTCAGCAACTATTGAGGATGTTAAAAGTGCATACATTATGGCTTGGGAAAATGATTTGAAGGGGATAACTGTTTACAGAGATGGTTCAAAATCTGTTCAAGTTCTAACAACAGGACATGGAAATAAAAAAGAAGAAGTAATAGATGAAAATATCCCTTCTGTAAACAATCCCATGAAAATTCCGAGCTTCATGCCTGCTTTTAAGATTAAACAAAATACTCCTTTTGGAAATATGCATTTAAAATTCATAATAGATCCTAAAAGAGATTATGCGCCCGTTGAAGTTTTTGGTAGTTTAGGAAATGCCGGAGAAGATGAAGCTGCAAACATGGAAGGACTTGGAAGATTAACTTCTCTCTGGTTAAGGAGTGGGGGCGGTTTAGAAGGAATTATTAGTCAATTAGAAGGAATTGGTTCTGGAAGGATGACGGTTACAAGAGATGGAGGAATACAATCTTTAGAAATGGGTTTTGCAAGAGGTTTGCAAAAATTTGAAGCCATGAGAAAAAATTATAATATGGAAGCAATACTTACTGGAAAACTTGATTATAGCGAAGTTGAAGGGCAAGTTTCAGATTCATTAAGAACTAGAAATAAAATTGTTAATGGTAAGGATGATGTGGATAGTGAAGAATCTGAAGAAAAAACAAATGTCAAAAAAAGTGAAAGATGCCCAGACCCAGATGAAATTGGTTGTAAAGGAACATTAATTCAAGAAGAGGGTTGTTCAAAATGTCGTTCTTGCGGATATTCTAGATGTTAATTCTACTTTACCACAATTATTCTTAAAAAGCCACTAAAAGTTTCTATCTTATGGTGATTTTATCAGATAATGAAATAAAGAGATATATTGAAAAAGGAAAAATTGGGATTAGCCCATATGAAGAATCAAATGTTCAAGGAGCTTCTGTAGATTTTAGATTAGGGAGGGGTTTTTTGGTTCCTCCAAACTATTATGGAGATTTTGCTAAAGAAGAAGGTATTGTCATTTCTTTGGATAGCAAGGTTAAATATGAGGAAGTTGATGATAGTGAAATCATTTTACCTCCCGGGCATTTTATTTTAGGGACTACTCTTGAAAAATTAACAATTCCGGATTTCCTTTGTGGAGAAGTTGGAGGAAAAAGTGGTGTTGCTAGAAAAGCCCTAAATATAGAAAATGCGGGGCATTTAGGTCCTGGATTTGAAGGTCAAATTACTTTAGAATTATACAATGGATTGGCCTTTCCAATAAAACTAAAGGAAGGAGATGGGATTTGTCAAGTCCAATTCCATGAGTTATCTTCTGCAGCAACGAAAATTTATAGGGGTAAATTTCAAAATCAAGAAGGTCCAAAGGCTAATTGATATCTTAGAACACAACTAAATTTATAAATTCATCAAGATAAATTTTATAATGTTACTTTCTGCTGTAAGAATTCTAGAGTTAAATAAAAAGCATAATCTTTTGGAAAATCTTTGTAAAAGAGAATCTGAAAATCCGGAGGGGGTTGGGATTGATTTAAGAGGGGGCAAGGTTTACAAAATAGAAGGAGATAGTTTTCTTGGTGCAGATGAACATCCAATAACAAAAGAAAAGCTAGAGGGGTTAAGGCATTCTCCAAAAGTTAGTCTTGTTGCTAATTATGAGGATAATAAAGAAAGAGTAAGTAAATTCACAATAAAACCAGGAGAATATTACCTCATTGAAACTATTGAAAAAGTTCATTCTCCAGCAGAAAAAGTAAAATATGATGATTTTTTCCCCGAGGGGTATTTGGTTCCAGTTATTTCTCCAAGAGTCTCACTTCAAAAAGGGGCTGTAGCACTTTATCATGCAAGGACCAATCCTGGCTATTCTGGACCTTTAATTTTTGGGCTAGCTAATAATGGAAAAGAAGATTTTACATTTGAACTTGGAGCAAGAATGTTTAGAATAGATTTTGAAGGAGTTATAGGGGACATTGATAGAATTTATTCCGGACAGCATCAAGGAGGGAGAGTAACAAGTCAGGGAGAAAAAGAAAAACAAAATTAAAATGACAAGACAATATCTAGACCATTCAAGAGAAATTCTTACTTCCCCTCTTTCAGAATACAAACACAATCAAAGAACTGGTATGGGGCATATTTCTTTATTTGGATATCAAAACCGACATGATTTAAGGGAAGGTTTTCCTCTTTTAACAACAAAGAAAACAAACTTTGATTTTATAGCTCATGAATTGGTTTTGTTTTTGCACGGAGACACAAATATAAAATATTTAGTTGATAATGGGGTCCCTATTTGGAATGATAACGCTTTTGATTATAATTTGAGAGAAATGGTCGATGAAAGTATTTTTCCTGAATCTACTTTGGAGAAAAGATCAAGAGATTGGTATTCAGCAAAAGAAGAATATGTTCAGAGAATAAAAGAGGATGAAGAATTTGCTGAAAGATGGGGAGAACTTGGTCCAGTTTATGGTTCTCAATGGGTCCATTGGCCTTTCTTTAAACAAACTGGTAAAAAAGATAGTGAAGGTCAAGAACTTTATGTTAGAGATCCAGAAGGAATAAATCAGATTGATAGAACTATAGAAAAACTCGTTAAGAACCCAACAGCGAAAAGTAATCTTGTTTCTGCCTGGAATCCTCAAGAAGTTCCAAACATGGCTTTACCTCCATGTCACACAATGTTTCAAGTTAATTCAAATGGAGAAGATTTAGATTTACAGCTTTACCAAAGAAGTTGTGATATGTTCTTAGGAGTTCCCTTTAACATTGCAAGTTATGCCCTTATGACTCAAATAATAGCCGACCAAGCTGGATTAAATCCTAGGCATTTTGTCCACACTTTTGGGGATGTTCATTTTTATTGTGCAGATGGAGAAAGAGCAAAGTGGTATAGGGACAATTTAGATAAATTAAAGTTTGAAATTAAAGATGCTCCTTGGAGATGGGGAGGGAGTATTAAAGATGTTGTTGATTGGATAAATAAAGAAGCCCCTTTAGAAGTTGAAAAAGATGGAACTGAAAGAAAAGGGAAAGACAGACAAGACCATGTTACTGCAATCCTAACCCAAATGCAAAGAGAACCGAGGGAATTACCTAGAGTGAAAATATCAAACAAACCTTATCGTGAGCTTGAAAGAAATGATTTTGAATTAATTGGTTATGATCCTCATAAAGGGATTCTAAGATCTATGGCTGTTTAATTTCTTTGATTTATTTCATAAAATCCACTTGAAGGATTTACTCTTGGAGTAATTCCTCTTGATAAATCATTTAACGGGATTTCGACAGATTTACTTGGGAAAGTAGGTTCTGCTAAAGTTACTAAATCTCTTTGAGAATTATAATCTAAAAAAAGAGCAATATGCAATCTTGGATTTTCTATTTGGATGGATTCTGGAAGAACTCTTGAATCATAGCCAATTATAACTTCGCCCCTAACTTGTTTTAAAAAATAGTCTAAATTTTGATAAACTTCAAAATCCCTGAAAGGGGTTTTGAAATCCACCCTTAAAGCAAAATCACTCAGGAAAGTTGCAAAAAGAGAATCATTAAATATCAATCCGTCTCTTTTTGTTGATTTTGGAAAAGATTGAAAAATTTTCTGTTGACTAATTTCATGTCCTTGATTTCTCAATAACCCCTGTAATGTTGAAGGAACACACCAGTCCTTTTCTTCTGGCAATGAAACATCGTAGCACCTCATATAAAAAAAATCACTTCTCTTTTATTTAAGGATTTCTATAAACTAAAATATACATATGTTTAAAAATTTTAAAATTAATAATTTTTATGGATTTGTCAATAATTGTTGCTTTTGATGAAAATTTTGTTATAGGAAATGATAAGGATATTCCTTGGAGAATGGATAAAGAGGGAAGAGAAAAATATTCCTTAGATATGCAAAGATTCGCTAGCCTCACAACAGGACATCCCGTAATTTCAGGAAAAGTAACTTATTTTTCAGTTCCAAGAAAATTTAGACCTTTGGACAATAGGCAAAACATAATTGTTACCTCGACCACTCCAGAGTCTATGCTTGAGGAAGAAAGAGAAAAAGGAGAGGTTTATACTGCTCAAAGTTTTGAAGAAGCTTTACAAATTGCAGAACAATTTGACACCCTTGCTTACGCAATTGGAGGAGAAGGAATTTACAGTGCTGCCTTTGAACATGCAACAAGGATGGATTTAACAAGAATAAAAGAGTCTTTCGAAGGAAATGTTTATTTTCCCCAACCAAACTGGGATAATTGGAAATTAACTGCAAAGCAAATTCATGAAGACTTTGATTTTGAAACTTATGTCAGAAAATAATTAATTTGCTCATCAAAAAAATTTATAAACACCTCTCCAATATAATTTTCTATGGTGGAAAAAAATTCTCAAGTTTCTGAACTTTCAAAGAAAAATTTTAATGAGTTTATAAAATCCGGAAAGGTTTTAATTGATTTCTACGCTGATTGGTGCATGCCCTGTATAATGATGGCGCCAATTTTGGAGGAAACCTCTTCAAAATTTAAGGGGAAGGTCAAATTTGGAAAAATTAATACTGAAGATTATCCTGAGCTTGCTCAGAAATTTGATATTGTTTCAATACCTAATTTTATTTTGTTCGAAGAAGGAAAACCCAAAGAACAAATCATAGGTTCAATGACTGCTGAAGAGTTTGAGAAAAAGTTGAATGGGTTTGTTTGAACCTGAAAATATCTCCCGAATCACAATAAATTATTTAAACACAATCCCCTCAATTTCTTGATGACTTATGAGCCATGGACACAAAAAGAAATAGATGAATACGGAGAAATAGCCAATCAGAATCTTGTAGGACATTATAGGGAACTTGGTCTCTCGAAAAAGAATCCCGAGATGATAGCAAAACACCTTATGGAAAACATCATTGGAGATTTGTCCATGACTGATGAGGAGGTTTTTAGAGGAAAAACAAAACATGAAGGTCGGCCTGTCGCACTTAGATTCCTTGAAGATCTTGCAGATGCGAAGTTTGAATTTAGGACATAAATTCTTATAAATAATGTAATCAACCTGCATTATGATTGATGAAGATATTTTTGACAGGATAGAAGGGGAATGTTACGACGAATTCAACGCATACATGTTAATTCTTGAAGGCAATACCAGTATTCCATCTGTCGATATTTATAGGATTGAAGACAACTCCGAGATGAGGTTGTCTGCGGGCAATGAAGACTACCGTATAAGATTTTTAGATTCTCAAAAATCTCATGCAACAATAAGGGGCGGAGATTTATTCCGGCAAACAACCCCTGCAATAATCGACGGATCAATCCAAAGAAATTTCCTTATTAACAGAAAAATCTACCTTGGATTGCCTCTTAAAATAACAAGTTTGGATGGAAAGGTTATTCTTCCAACTGTCACAGAATTTGCCTATTTTGATAAGTTCACAGGATTGTGCAATTCCTCAATAGCTTCATGATTCCTCAATAGGTTTATAAAAATAATTCTTCTTAGAAAAATTATGGCTCCGTAGCTCAGTCTGGTTAGAGCACTGGACTCTTAATCCAGGTGTCGGGGGTTCAAATCCCCTCGGGGCCACTAACCAAAAGTATATCTCCCGTTAAGATGTCTTCTTTCAAATCTATAGCTGTTTTCATCAAGTAACTTCACTGAAAAATTACAAAGCAACTTGACTAAATCTTTATTTCTAGAAGAATCCTCTGGAGGCATGCTCCCCAGCTCCAAAGATAATAAACTCATTTGCAGACCTAAATCATCAAACTCTTCAATCTTTGTGTCGGAGTCTTTTTCTAAAACTCTTTTAAGGATTAAATAAGGGAACTTTACACGGTTTGAAAAACTATCTTTTTCTTCAGGCAAGTATTGTCTAAAAAATTCTCCCATCTTCTGACAATATTCAAATCCTTTTCCTTTTCCCGAAGAATAACTATCTATTTCCATTGCTGCGTTTATTGCTGCAATCCTCAAATATTCTAGTGAACTAGGTTCTCCTCTTGGAAGTTTAAACATTCATCAAGTAAGTTAATCTATTTTATAAAGATTATTAAGTTCAAAAATAGAATAATTCCACTACAACCCCTATATCAAATTTAAGGAAAAAGTTTATAAACTAAAATTTAGTTTCTTTTATTATTCGGAAGTTATTAAACCCTCTAACCATTTTTACTGCAAAATGCATACATTACAGCCTAAACATACTAAATTAAATGAAAAAGACGCCCAAGAATTATTGGAAAAACTCAATATTTCACGTTCTCAAATTCCAAAAATATTTTCTAACGACCCAGCCTTGCCAGAAAAGTGTGGCGTTGGAGATGTTATTAAGATAGAAAGAAAAATTGCCGACGGAAACACTGGACTATATTATAGAGTCGTTGTTTAAATAAAACTCATGAAAACAGACAAACACCTAATAGTAAAGAAATACTTATCAGAGCATTCTCTCGTAGAATCTAATGTTACTTCTTTTAACAATTTTATTGACTTCCGAATGCAAGAAATTGTTGATGAGATTTCAAGCGAAATAGACAATGAAGATTTTGAAATAAACTTAGGAAAGATTGAAGTAAAAAATCCGAGGATTGTTGAATCCGACGGGAGCGCAGCTTTAATTTATCCTTATGAAGCAAGATTAAGAGATTTAACTTATTCTGCGCCCGTGACTTTAGAAATTACAATAAAGAAAGACGGACAAATTGATTCTGAAGTGGTTGAGATTGGAAGAATTCCAATTATGGTTAAGTCAAAAGCCTGTAACACTGCTGGAATGGATGAAAAACAATTAATCGAGCAATACAACGATCCTTTAGACCCTGGAGGTTATTTCATAATTAATGGTAATGAAAGAGTCATGGTTATGTCTGAGGATTTAGCGGAGAATCAATCTTTTATTGAAAAAAATAGTAAAGGGAATCTTACATTGAGAGTTTTTTCTTCAAAAGGAACATATAGAATTCCCACAACAATTTCTGAAAGTAAAGAAGGAATTTTAGAACTTTCATTTAGCAGATTTAAAGATTTACCAATAGTTGTAATTCTTAAAGCTCTTGGGATGGTTAAGGAATCTGAAATTGCAGAATACATAAAGAAAGAAACTGATTCAGTGATTGTTAATCTTTATGAGTTTGTAGATCTTGCAACTGCAGAAGACGCAATGATGTATATTGCAGAAAAAACCCTCCTTCAAGGAACTAAAAAAGAAATTTTAGACAGAGTTAAACAAAGAATAGATTCCTATTTGCTTCCAAACATCAGACCAGGAAGAGAAGATAGAATGAAGAAAGCTATTACACTTTGCAAACTAGTTAAGAGATTTTTAATTGCAAAAGATAATCCAGAATTAATAACAGACAAGGATCATTATGCTAACAAGAGAGTTAGACTTTCTGGAGATTTAATGTCAAACCTTTTCAGAGTTAATCTCGGAATTTTAATACGAGATATTCAGTATTCCTTGCAAAAATCCTCAAGAAGAAAAAAAATCGTTTCAATAAAGACAATTGCCAAGGCCACTTTATTTTCTCACCGAGTTGAATCTGCAATAGCAACAGGAAGTTGGACTGGCGGTAGAAGTGGAGTTACTCAAAACATGGATAAAACAAATTATCTTGTAACAATTTCTCAGCTTCAAAGGGTTTCTTCTATGTTATCTTCAGATCAAGAAAATTTCCAAGCAAGAACCCTCCACCCTACGCATTATGGGAAGTTCTGCCCAATAGAAACTCCCGAAGGAACTGAAATTGGTTTAAGAAAAAACCTTGCAATTTTAAGCAGAATTTCAACAAAAGTTGATTTAGAAGAAGAAAAATTTATACAAGATTTAGAGAAAGAAGGTTTAAATTTAGGAAGTGGTGGAGAAAATGAAAGAGATGTTTTCCTCGATGGAAAATTCATTGGAAGCGTTTCAGATTATGTTCAATTCGTAAAAAGAGTTAAAGAAAAAAGAAGAAGTAGAGAATTCCCTTTGGAATTGAATATTAAAGATGACCATAATTTTGATGCCGTGCTTATTGCAACAGAACCAGGGAGGGCTTTAAGACCTTTGATTGTTGTGGATGAAGGAAAGAAAAAGTTAACTGAAGAACATATTGAAAAGTTAAAGAAGAATGAAATGACTTGGAATGATTTAGTTGGCCAAGGAATAATCGAATATCTGGATACTGCTGAAGAGGAAAATGCATTGGTTGCTCTTTATGAAAATGATTTGACTTCTGAACATACGCATCTTGAAATTGATTTAATGGATTTACTTGGAGTTGTTACAAGTCTTGTCCCATACGGTAATCATGATCAGAGTTCTAGATTGAATAGAGGTTCTAAAACCCAGAAGCAAGCTCTTGGAGTTTATGCAGCAAATTATCTTTGCAGATTAGATACTGATGTGAGTATTTTACAATATCCTCAAAAACCAATTGTAAGAAGTTTTGTTTATGATACTTTGAACACATACCCTGCAGGACAGAATATGATTGTTGCAGTTATGACTCATGAAGGTTACAATATGAAGGATGCTTTGGTTTTGAACAAAGGAAGTTTAGATAGAGGAATAGGAAGAAGTTATTATTTTAGGCCTCATGGCGCTGTTGAAATGAATTATGCAGGAGGATTAAAGGATGAAATTGTTGTTCCAGAAAAGGGAACTACTGGATATAAAACCGAAGCAAGTTATAGATTCTTAGAAGACGATGGAATTATTTATCCAGAAGCAGAAATTCACGAGGGAGAAGTTCTTATAGGAAAGACATCCCCCCCAAAATTCCTATCCGAAGCTAGAGAGATTTCAATAAAAACAAAGAAAGAATCCAGTGTAACAATGAAGCAAGAAGAAAAAGGAATTGTTGAATCTGTTTTCATTACAAAAGATGATGAAGGAAATAAGATTGTCCAAGTTAAAACAAGAGACTTAAGGATCCCAGAATTGGGAGATAAGTTTGCTACATCTCATGGACAGAAAGGAGTTATTGGAGCAATAATCCCAGAAAACGATATTCCATTTTCATCAAACGGGATAAGGCCAGACATAATTTTCAATCCTCATGGTTTACCAAGCAGAATGACTGTCGGATATCTATTAGAAATTCTTGCAGGAAAGGTTGGTTGTTTGAAGGGAGAAATTGTTGACGGAACTCCATTCTCTGGAGAGAGCAAAGAATATTTGGAAAAGAATTTGGAAAAAATGGGATTCAGATACGACGGAAAAGAAACAATGTATAACGGAATAACTGGGAAAAGGATGGACGCTAAAATATTTATTGGGAACCTTTACTATTTGAAACTAAAATATATGGTTGCAAACAAGATTCACGGAAGAGCTTCTGGAAAGATTGCCCTTCTTACAAGACAGCCAATAGAAGGAAGAGCAAGAGGTGGAGCTTTAAGATTGGGAGAAATGGAACAGCAAGCACTTGTGGCTCATGGGGCATCATTATTATTGAAAGAAAGGTATGATTCAGATAAAGTTATTCTTTATGTTTGTGATAAATGTGGCTCCATAGCAACGGAAGACAGCATAAGAAACAGAATTATTTGCCCTGTTTGTAACTCTGAAGATTCAGAGCCTGTAGAAATTTCATATGTTTTCAAATTACTATTGGAAGAATTACAAGGGATGCATATTCATACAAAATTAAAATTAAAAAACAGATACGATTAGCCATTATGCGCAATTAACATACGCATCGTTAAAAATAATATCACTAAAAAAACAAAATGCAATCACATCATGTAAGAAAAAAAGTTGGGGAAATAACATTTGCTTTGCTTAATCCAGAGCAGATAAAGAAAATTTCATCAGCAAAAATAGTCACTCCGGAACTTTATGATATTGATGGATATCCTGTTGATGGTGGTTTGATGGATTTAAGACTTGGAGCCATAGACCCTGGAGTTAGATGTAGAACTTGTGGAGGAAGATTAAAAGAATGTTTAGGTCATCCTGGAAGAATTGAACTTGCAAGACCAATAATGCATTTGAAATATATCCCTTTGATAGAGATGGGTTTGAGATCTTTCTGCAATGATTGTGGAAAATTAATGCTTGCTGATAAAGACTTAGAAAAATATGGTCCAAGTGAAAGAGTCAAAAAAGCCAAAGATTCTAAGAAATGCCCACATTGCAATGTTGCGAATGAAAAAATAAAATTGGACAAACCTACAACTTTCTACATTGGAAAGAAAAGGCTATTCCCAACAAAAATAAGGGAGCTTGTTTCTAATATTCCTGATGATGAATTAAGAAAAGCAGGAATTAATCCAGAAACTTGTAGACTAGAATGGGCTATCTTAACTTTGCTTTTGGTTCCTTCAGTTACAATAAGGCCAAGCATTATTTTAGAATCTGGAGAAAGAAGTGAAGATGATTTAACACACAAGCTTTCAGATATCATAAGAGCCAATCAAAGGCTTTGGGAGAACTTAAACGCCGGAGCTCCAGAGGTTATTATAGAAGATCTTTGGGATTTATTACAATATCATGTCACAACTTTCTTTGATAACACTGTTACAAGAATTCCTCCTGCAAGACACAGAAGCGGTCAACCTTTGAAAACAATTACAGAAAGAATAAAAGGTAAGGAGGGAAGAATAAGAAAGAATCTTGCTGGAAAGAGAGTTAATTATTCTGCAAGAACAGTTATTTCCCCAGACCCATCAATCAAGATTAATGAAGTTGGCGTCCCTTATGAAATTGCGAAAATTGTAACCGTTGCTGAAACAGTGAATGATCTTAATATGGATAAATTAAAAGACATAATTAATCAGGGAGAAAATTATCCTGGAGCAAACTATGTAATAAGACCTGATGGAAAGAGAAAAAAGATTTCTGAAGATTTGAAGGAAGAAATAATTGAAGAATTAGTTCCAGGCTATAAGGTTGAAAGACATTTGCAGGATGGGGACATTGTTTTATTCAATCGTCATCCAAGTTTGCACAAAGGTTCTTTAATGGCCCACTATGTAAGAGTTTTACCTGGAAGAACTTTCAGATTACATTCAGCAGTCACATTTCCTTATAACGCAGATTTTGACGGAGACGAAATGAATATCCACTCCCCCCAAACAGAAGAAGCAAGAGCAGAAGCAAAAGTTTTACTTGATGTTAAAAATAATTTAATCTCTCCAAAGAACAATACAAACTTTTTAGGATTTGATGAAGATGCAATAACTGGAAATTACCTTCTTGGGAAGAGGGAATTTTCAAGAGAAGATGCAAACCAATTATTATACAAATCTGGAATAGATAAGGAAATTTCAAAGAAAATTATTTCTGGGAAGGAATTATTTTCTGAAATTATTCCAAAAATTAATTTTACAAATAAATCCTTAACAATAAAAGACGGAGAAATAAAATCAGGGAACATTGATAAAACAATCTTTGGTGAAGAAAATGGAGAGTTGATAAAAGAGCTTGACAGAGTTTTAGGAAGAGATGAAACTATAAATAAAATAGAAAAAGTATTCAACCTGGGAGTAAATTATCTTAGTGAATCTGGAATAACTGTTTCTATTCAGGATTTAAATCTTAATAGTAATGCCTTGAACGAAAGTGAAAACATAATTAAGAAAGCTGAAAAGAAGACTGAAGAAATTATAAAAACCTATGAAGAAGAAGATTTTGAAGTCATACCTGGAAAAACAAAGGACGAATCTAGGGAAACAAAAATTCTTCAAGTTTTGAATGAAGTTAGAACCAAGATTGGAGAGATGGTTAAGCAAGAATTCCATGAAGATAGTCCCGTAAATCACATGATTATTTCTGGAGGCGGGGGAAACATATTAAATATTACACAGATTGCATGTTGTGTTGGTCAGCAGGCTCTTTGGGGTAAAAGAATTGAAATTGGATACAACAAAAGAACTCTTTCATTCTTCAAGAAAGGGGAACTTTCGCCTGCGTCAAGAGGATTCATACATAGTTCATTCATAAAGGGTTTGAGACCTGATGAATTTTTCTTTGGGGCAATAACCGGAAGAGATTCACTTATGGATACTGCTTTGAGAACTCCTAAATCTGGTTACCTTTATAGAAGATTGGCTAATGCAATCCAGGATTTAAGAAGAGAATATGATGGAACAATCAGAGATAGTAATAACAATGTAATTCAATTCAAATATGGTTACGATGATTTAGATGTTTCTACATTGCATTTAAATAAAACTATGGATCCTGGAGAAGCCATAGGAATTATTACAGCACAATCATTCGGAGAACCTTCAACACAGATGGCTCTTAACGTTTTCCACTTTGCTGGTGTTCAAGAAATGCAGATTACTGCAGGGTTGCCGAGATTAATTGAAATTTTTGATGCTAGAAGAAAACCTTCCTCGCCTAAGATGGAAATTTACTTGAACAAAGAATTCAACAATGAAAAAGATGCCAAGATTCTTGCAGAAAAAATTAAGGAAGTGATGGTTAAAGAGATACTTTCCGAAATTAATATTGACTTTAATGATAAAAAGATTGAAATTAAAATAGATAAGAAAGCATTAAGGTCAGTACATATTTCAACTAAAAAAATTGTTGACACTCTTTCAGATAAAGGATTCAAGGCTAAAGAAAAAGGAGATTCTGTTGTTATAAGTTCTTCAGAAAGTACCTTCAAAGAACTTTATGCATTGAAAGAAAAAATTAAGGAGATTATAATTTCTGGAGTTAAAGGAATAAAACAAGTTATGGTTTTGAAGAAAGGAGGAGATTTTGTAATTATAACTCTTGGAACCAACTTAAAAAAAGTTCTTGAGATGAAAGAAGTCAATGGGAACAAAATTTTGTCCAATGATTTCCACGAAGTTGCAGAAGTCTTTGGGATTGAAGCTGCAAGGCAATTAATAATTGATGAAATTGAAAAAGTTCTTAACACACAGGGATTAGATATTAATAGAAGGCACATAGAGTTGGTTTCAGACGCCATAAGTAATACTGGAGAAATAAAAGGAATTACAAGAATGGGAATAATTTCTCAAAAGGCTTCTGTTTTAGCGAGGGCAACTTTTGAAACTCCAGTAAAGCAATTCGTTAACGCTTCGATAAAAGGAAGCAAGGACAATTTATCTAGCGTTATTGAAAACATAATCTTGAATCAACCAGTTCCTGTAGGGACAGGACTACCTGGATTGGCAGTCAAGATAACTGGAGAGTTAGTTAAGAAAGGCGAAAAGAAAATTTCTTCTAAAAAATAAAACAACAGAAAATTTATAAACACGTTCTTATACGAATATTAAAAGATGGTAAAAGTTATTGATATGCAAGAGATGAGATATCTTAATCTTTTTGGAAAGGTTACCCAAGTAAGCACAAGATTCTGTTTCAAATATAATGGAGCAATAATTTTTTGTGTTCCTAAGAAAGCAGTTTCTAAAGCAATTGGAGAAAATGGAAAAAATATAAAAAGGATAAGCGAAATAATTGGAAAGAGAGTCAAGGTTATTCCCATTCCTGTTGAGGAAGAAGAGGTAGAAAAAACTAAAAAATTAATAGAAGATATTGTTTCTCCAGTTAAATTCAAAGATTTAGGTTTTAATGAGGATGAAATAATTCTAACTGCTGGTAGCCAAAACAAAGCAGTTTTAATCGGAAGAAACAAACAAAGGCTTCACGAGCTGCAAAAAATTTCACAGGATTATTTTGGAAAGCAATTAAGGATTGTTTAAATAAGCTTTATGAATTTCTTTCCGTATGGAAAGATAACAAAAGATATAAAAAAGGAAATTTCGTGTGAAATTTAAATAATTGGTTGAAAGGAGGTTTATAATGAGCGATAATACAATAACAATAAAGAAAGACGATTTATGGAAATATTCTACTTTTGCATTAATAGCAATTGTTCTTATAGCAAGTATTTTTGTTTTCACAGGAAACACAACTGGCAACACAGTTCAAGAGCCCTCAAATCAACAGCCTGGAAAAGTGAGCGCAAGTGTTGATGATGACCCCGTTCTTGGAGATCCAAATGCCCCTATAACAATTATAGAGTTTAGTGATTATCAATGTCCATTCTGTGGAAAATTTTGGTCTGATACTTTGCCATCTATAAAATCGGAATATATTGATACTGGAAAAGTTAATTTGGTCTATAGAGATTTTCCTTTAATAAGCATACATCCATTAGCTCAAGTTGCTGGTGAAGCTGTTGAGTGTGTGAGGGATGCTGCTGGAGGAAGTGATGAAGTTTACTTCAAATACCATGATAAAATTTTCTCAAGTCAAAGTTCCCTGAGTACTGCAAATCTAAATATATGGGCCCAAGACATGGGTTATGACATTTCAGATTGTTTAAATTCTGGAAAATTTACAAGTGAAGTTGTGAAAGATACTGCAGATGCACAAGCAGCTGGAGGTAGAGGAACTCCATTCTTTGTAATTGGAGATTCTGCAATAAGTGGAGCATGTCCATTTAGTACATTTAGTCAGGCTTTAGAGGCAGAAGCAGCTGGAGAGAATTGGTATCAAGCACCAAATACTTGTCAGATATTAGTTAATTAATTTATTTTTTAGTTATACTTTTCAAAGAAGATTCTTTCTTCTTTGATACTTTTTTCTTTTAATTTTTTAGAAACAGATTTAATCATTTCTTCTAAACCGCAAAGGTAAAAATCTCCTGAAAAATTTCTTGGGGAAATTTTAAATATAAAATTTTGAACTCTCCCTTTTCTTTCAAAGTTTTTTGATTTTGGTCTGCTAAAAATATTAAAAAATTCAAAATTTTTAAATTTTTTACTTAAGGCTAAAAATTCCCTATCATAAAGATTTCTTCCTTCATTTCTAAATCCTTTGATTAAAATTATTTTATTTTTAAAATTTTGATTAATTAATAAATCTGGAATCATGCTCTTGAAAGCAGAGATTCCAGTTCCTGTTGAAATAAAAATTAAATCTTTTTTCTTTGATTTTTCATCTACTATAAATTTTCCAGCAGGACCAAATAATTCTATTTTGTCTCCTTTTTTTAATTTCTTAAGAAAACTTGAACCTTCTCCTCCTTGAACTAATTTTATGCAAAAGGACCCAAGATTCTCTCCAGGAATGGAAGAAATAGAATAAGGTTTCCTTATTTTTTTTCCATTTATTATCATACTTAGAGAGAGATATTGTCCCGCCTTAAACTTAAAATCTTTAGGTAAGGAGAACCTAAGTTCTATAACAGTTTTGTTTAACTTTTTTACCCCTAAAAGTTTTGATTCAAATATTTTTATCAGCATTTTGTAGATTATATCCTTTTTCTTCAATTTCTTCGATTAATTTTTTATCTCCCGATCTTACAATCTTTCCATCTTCCATTAAGAAAATTTTTTCAGGTTCTAGATAATCAAGTATTTTCTTGTAATGGGTTATTATTAATATAGTTTTCCCTTCTTGCTTGAGTTTGTTTAAAATGCTTGAAACTTTCTTCAAAGAATCTATATCTAATCCAGAATCTATTTCATCTAAGATAACTACGCTTGGATTTAATACAAGCATTTGAAGAATCTCTAATTTCTTTTTTTCTCCTCCTGAAAAATTTTCATTTACGTTTCTTCTCAAAAATTCTTGGCCTAATCCTATTTCATTTAAATTTGATTCAAGTAAATTTTGAAATTCTAAAAAAGATAGCTTTTGTTTATTTGTTGAATTATATGCCATTTTGAGAAAATTAGAAATTCCTACTCCCGGAATTTCAGTAGGATTTTGCTGAGAAACAAAAATTCCTTTTTTTGATCTTTCATCAATGCTCATGAGATTTATCTTTTTTCCAAAGACTAAAATTTCCCCAGACTCTATTTCATATTTTGGATTTCCCATAATGGCTTGAGCAAAGGTTGATTTACCAGAACCATTTTTCCCCATAAGAGCATAAATTCCTTTTCCAAGATTCAAATTTATTCCTTGGAGAATTGTCTTTCCTTTTGAAGAAACTTTTAGATTTTTTATTTCAATCATTTTACAGAATTTCTTAAAGCCTCTAGAGAGAGGAGCATGCATTTGAGTCTGCCAGGATTTACTTTGACTTTCAAAATCTCAAACATGTCTTCTTTATTTAATTTTTTTAAATCTTCAATGTTCATTCCTTTAATTTTTTCCATGAGGAGGGATGCTGAAACTATTGAAATCACACATCCACTTCCAGAAAACTTTGCTTCTTCCACCATATTTTTTGAAACTTTGATTTGCACTTTTATTTCATCTCCACAAATTGAATTATAAGATTTATGCTGATTTGTAAAATCTTTTAGTTCCCCAAAACCCGAAGGATTTCTATATAAATCTAAGATATGTTCTCTATAAATCTCTGGGAAATCATTGTGGTCTTTCATTTTTTATTAAAAATCTTATTTATTTTATTTAAAACATTCACTAATTTATCAATATCTTCCAGAGTTGTATAAACTGAAAAACTAATCCTCACAGTTCCTCCAGAATTCATGTTTAATGATCTCATAAGAGGCATGGCGCAATGATGTCCTGCTCTAACTGCGATACCTTCCCTATTTAGAAGTTCTGAAATATCATGGGGATGAATTCCATTTAGATTAAAAGAGACTATTCCTGAGCTAAGATTAGAATCTGGGGCATAAATCTTTACTCCTTGAATTTTCCTCAATTTTTTAATAGAATATTTTGCTAATTTGTTTTCCCATTCTAAGACATTTTTCATACCAATTTTATTGAGATAATTGACTGCTTCAGATAGTCCTATTGCGCCAGCAATATTTTGGGTTCCAGCTTCAAACCTTTCAGGTGCATCTTGGAAAAGAGATTTTTCTAAAAAGACATTTTTAATCATTCCCCCTCCAAAATTAAAAGGAGGGAGTTTTTCAAGTAAATTTTGTTTCCCATACAAAACCCCAATCCCATTGGGACCGAGCATTTTATGACTTGAGAATACTGCAAAATCACAACCTATTTTCTTAAAATCAACAGGAATATGTGGGACACTTTGTGCTGCATCAATCATTGTAATTGCTTTGTATTTTTTTCCCAACTTAACTAATTTATTTACTGGATTAATGGTTCCAAGAACATTTGATATGTGAGTAAAAGCAAAAATTGCAGTTTTTGAATTTATTTTTCTTTTTGCATCTTCTAAGTCTAATATTAAATTAGATTTTACCTTAACAAATTTTAATTTCATCTTTTCTCTTTTGGCTAATTCCTGCCAAGGAACCAAGTTGCTATGGTGTTCCATTTCCGTTAAAAGGATTTCATTTTTTCCTCTAGGAATTATTTCTTTTAATGTATAAGACAATAGATTAATAGATTCTGTTGCATTTTTTGTAAAAACAATTTCTTTTTCTTTTACGTTTATGAAATCTGCTACATTTTTTCTAGCTTTTTCATATTTTTCCATTGCCTTTTCTGCCAAAGTATACAATCCTCTAGAAACATTGGCATTCTCTTTTTCTATAAACTCATTAAACACTTTTATGACTTGTTTTGGTTTTTGTGAAGTTGCAGAGCTATCTAAATAAACCAGTTTGGGATTATTTTTAAAAACAGGAAAATCTTTTCGCAGTTTCTTTGCTATTTTATTGTCCATTTTCATACTACTGAATTTTCTATTTCTAATTCTATCAATCTATTTAATTCAACTGCATATTCCAAAGGTAATTCTTTCACTATTGGATTTATGAAGCCAGAAACAATTAATTTTATTGATTCTTTTTCGCTCAATCCGCGAGACATGAGATAGAAGAGTTGTTCTTCTTGAATTTTTCCAACAGCGGCTTCATGAGAAACTTCTACTTCACTTTCTTCAATTTCCATGCTCGGAATTGTAAATGCTTTGCTTTTATTATCAATCATCAATCCATCGCACCTAACATTTGATTTTGCATTTTTACAACCCCTTTTTATATTTACCAAACCCCTATAAGAACTTATTCCTCCCGAGACTGAGATTCCTTTACTTATGACATGGGAAGAAGTGTTTTCAGCAAGATGGTAAACCTTACAACCGGTATCTTGATATTGTCCTTCGGAAGCATATGCTATCCCTAAGTAATCTGTTTTGGAATTTTTCCCAATTAAAATAGAGCAAGGATAGAGCATCGTAATTTTTGATCCAAGATTTCCATTTACCCATTCTATTATTCCATTTTCATGAACCACTGCACGTTTTGTGTTTAAGTTGTAAGTATTTTTGCTCCAATTTTCAATACTTGAATATCTCACTTTGGCATTTTTTAAGACATGGATTTCTACACAGCCGGCATGCATGCTTATTTCAGAGTAAAGTGGAGCTGAGCATCCCTCAATATAGTGAATTTCTGAACCCTCATCTGCGATTATTAATGTGTGTTCAAATTGTCCTCCTTGTTTTGCATTCATTCTAAAATAGGCTTGTAATGGTAAATCTACTTTGACATTTTTTGGAACATAAATGAAAGTTCCGCCAGACCAAACTGCAGCATGCAAGGCAGAAAATTTATGAAGAGCAGGAGTTACACAATTTGTCATAAAATATTTCTTTACTAATTTAGGATGTTCTTTCAAAGCTATATCCATATCTAGAAAGATTACTCCTTTTTTCTCTAAGTCTTTTCTTAAATTATGATAGACAACCTCTGATTCATATTGCGCGCCAACCCCTGCAAGAGATTCTCTTTCGGCTTTTGGGATTCCTAGCTTTTCATATGTTTCTCTAATTTCTTTTGGAACTTCTTTCCACGATTTAGAATTCTTTTCCGCATTTGGTTTTATATAAAAAGAAATTTCATTCAAATCTAATCCTTCAAGACTTGGACCCCAGTTTGGCATTGGTTTTTTTTCAAATATTTTCAAAGCCTTCAGTCTTTTATTGAGCATCCATTCTGATTCGTTTTTATCTTTAGAAATTCCTCTAATTATGGATTCATTCAATCCGGGAATAGATCTGAATTTTAAATCTTCAGGGTTTTTATGATTAAAGGTTTCCTTATTTAGTTCTACTTTTTGTTCTTGCATAAGAAAATTAGAAAGATTAAGGTTTTAAAATTAACTATTGTTAAGTTTTTTAAAGGTTTTTGCTTCAAGAAAACTCTTAAATATGTCTTATTCGTTTTTCATTAAAAGGTGTTAAATGAAAATATTTATTGATTCGGCAGATTTAGATGAAATAAAGGAAGCAAAAGATTTAGGTTTGCTTGATGGTGTGACAACAAACCCCAGCTTAATAAAAAAAGCATTTGAAAAAAGAAAGGAAAAAGGTTTTGAAATTGAAGACTATATTTGCGAGATTCTCAAAGTTTGTAAAGGAAAACCTGTAAGTTTAGAAGTTGTAGGAAAAACCTATGATGAAATGATTTCTGAAGGGAGAAATTTATTTAAAAAATTCAATAAAATTTCAAAAAATGTTTATGTTAAAATTCCTGTGAATCCTTGTTTAGAAGATAAATGCTCTAGGAGTTCTGATGGAATAAAAGCAATTAAAGAATTATCAAAAAATAAAATCCCTGTAAATTGTACATTGGTTTTCACTCCAGAGCAAGCCCTTTTAGCTGCGAAAGCAGGAGCAAAAATAGTTAGTCCATTTACTGGCAGAGAAGATGATTATCTTAGAGAGGTCAATAGGATAAAGTTTGAAAAAGAAGATTATTTTCCAAAAAAAGGATTTAAGAATAAAAATAAAATTTTAGAAGATAATGGAATTGTTTCTGGTGTGCATTTAGTTGAAGAGTGTGTTAAGATTCTAAAGGCTTCAAAATTAAAAACAGAAGTTCTTGCAGCAAGTATAAGAAATCTGAAACAATTTCGGGAAGTTGGCATGGCTGGTGCAGATATAGCAACCATCCCAATCATAATTATAAGAAGTTTATTAATTCATGAAAAAACTTCTGAAGGGATGAGAAATTTTACAAAAGATGTTATTCCAGAATATAAAAAGGTGGTAAAAAAATAATAGTAAAAATGAAATTTGATGTTGTATGTTTTGGGAGTGCAATGATTGATGCCTTCATGGAAACAAATACTCTTGAAGAAAAAGGACATTTAATGATTCCTTATGGCTGCAAGCAATTGCTTAAAAGTCTTAGTTTTGAAGTTGGAGGAGGAGGAACAAATACTTCTGTTGCATTTTCAAGACTTGGTTTAAAAACAGGATATATAGGAAAGATAGGAAACGATCAAAATGGAAAATCTATAGAAGAAATTCTTAAAAAAGAAAATATTAGCTTCATTGGAAAAAAGATAAATGGCAAGACAAGTGGTTTTTCTGCAGTTCTAATAAGCAAGAATCATTATAGGTCCATACTTGCTTACAAAGGAATCAATGATGAAATTTCTAAAAAAGATTTGATAAATTTTGAAACAAAATGGCTTTATCTTTCTTCTATGATGGGTAAAAGCCTTAAAACCCAAATTGAATTAGCTAGTATATTAAAAAAAACTGGCACAAAGATTGTATTTAATCCTAGTGAATATCTTATAAAATCAAGTAATTTAAATAAGATTATTGGGCTTTCTGATGTTTTGATTTTAAACAAGGAAGAGGCAGGATTTTTAACAGAGAGAAAAAATAAACTTAGGGCAATTTCAGACATGGGCCCTAAAACAGTAGTCATAACTGATGCAGAAAAAACTGTGTATTGTTATAGTGATGGAAAATTTTATTCAAGAAAACCAAGAAAGATAAGAGTCGTTGATAGAACAGGAGCAGGAGATGCATTTTCTGCAGGTTTTATTGCAGGACTTATAAAAGAAAAGTCGATTGACTTTTGTATGAAACTAGGGATAAAAGAAGCCAAGGGAGTAATAAAAAACGTGGGTGCAAAAAATGGCCTAATAAGGATGAAGTTAAAATGAAAATAAGATTAAACAAGATAATGAAAAATGGCAAGGCATTATATTTGGCCTATGATCAGGGGATTGAGCATGGGCCTGAAAGCGACTTCAATGACAAATCTGTAGACCCAAAGGAGATTATAAAGATAGCAGAAAAAGGAAAATTTCAGGGTGTTGTACTCCATAAGGGCATAGCTGAAAAATATAAGGATGAAATAAAAAAATCAAAGGTTCCTCTAATATTGAAGCTTAATGGAAAAACAAAACTTTACAAAGGAGATCCTTATTCTCCTCCTCTTGGGACTGTAGAAGAAGCTGTAAATCTTGGAGCCTCTGCTGTAGGCTACACAATATATCCTGGAAGCAAGTATGAGGGCAAGATGTTTAAAGAATTTGAAATAATTGAGAAGGATGCACATGCAAAAGGTCTTCCTGTTATAACATGGATTTATCCAAGGGGGGAAAATATAAAAAATGAAACTTCAAGGGAAATGATGGCTTATTCTGCCAGAATTGCGTTGGAGTTAGGTGCAGATATTGTTAAGATGAAGTACGGAGGAAATCTAAAAGATTTGAAATGGGCTGTAAGATCTGCAGGAAAAACCAAAGTGGTAATTTCAGGAGGGGTAAAAAAATCAAATAAGGAATTTCTAAAACAAGTAAGGGAAATAATGTCTTCAGGCGCCATTGGATTAGCTGTTGGAAGAAACATATGGCAAAGCAAAGATCCTCTGGATATAACCAATAAAATAAAAAAGATAATTTTCTATAAATAATATGAAAAAAAGAAAAAAATTAAAAGAGAAATGGGATGGAGAGCCATCATTAGTTTCCCTGTCCCTTCTCACATTTGCAACTCTTTTTACAGGAACAATTTTTTATAGTTATGTGGAAAATTTAAATCTTATAGATGCGCTCTATTTTAGTTTTATAACGCTTACAACAATAGGTTATGGAGATATTACACCTACAGGGTCCATATCGAAAATTTTTACTATCTTCTATGTAATTATAGGACTAGGGATTATTTTTGGATTCATAAACTTAATTGCGAAAAGAAGGAGAAGGATATGATTGTTATAAATTTCAAAAACTATAAAGTAGGAGAAAAATCTCTGGAGCTTGCAAAAAAGATTGAGAAATTTTTTCCGAAAGCAATTGTTTCTGTGCCCTCCATTAATGCACAAAAGATAAAGGACAAAACAAAATTAGAAGTTTATTTGCAACATATTGATTTCCATGAAAAAGGGAAAAGTAGCGGGTTTTTAATTCCTGAAGCATCTAAATCAATAGGAATTGAAGGAAGTTTATTAAATCATTCAGAGCATAGGTTGAAATCAAAAGAAATAAAAAAAACAATTAAAAGAGCAAATAAAAATAAATTGAAAATTATCTTGTGCGTTAAATCGATTAGAGAAGCTAGAAAATATAAAAAAGAAAAACCCTTTGCAATTGCTTTCGAAGACCCAAAATTAATTTCAACTGGAAAATCAATTACAAAATATAAAAGTAAGGAATTATTAAAATTTATTTCCTTATTTAAGAAATCAAAAATTTTGCCCTTCTGTGGGGCGGGAATTTCTTCAAATGAAGATTATATTGAAGCATTAAAGATGGGTTGTAAAGGAGTCTTAATCTCATCAGCGATTGCAAATTCAAAAAATCCGGAAAATTTTTTAAAAAGAATAGTTTAAAAAAGAAAAATATTTAATTATAAGGGAAAAAATTAAAAATGGTAGTTAAAAAAAGAGGCAAAAAAAAAGATAAAGAGCATTGGTGGCAAGGACACAAGAATTTTAAAGTTGTGATTTTTGGGTCTTCGAGAATAAAAAATGATGATTCTAGTTATAAAAGAGTTAAAAATCTTGCAAAAATGATTGGAGAAAGGGGGATAGATGTAATAACTGGAGGGGGCCCTGGATTGATGAAGGCTGCAAGTTATGGGCACCACCTTGGAAGAAAAAAATCCAAAGTGAAGACACATACATTTGGCTTGTCCATAAGACTTCCAAATGAACAGGAAACTAATAAATTTGTAGATATAGAAAAAAATTTTGTAAGATTTTCAAACAGGATAGATAATTTTATGCTTTTGGCAAATGCGATTGTTATTGCTCCTGGAGGTGTTGGAACTCTTTTAGAATTATTCTATTCATGGCAATTAGTTCAAGTAAAACAGGCTTGTGACATCCCAATAATCCTTATGGGGGATCAATGGCCAGATTTAATAAAATGGCTGAAAAAATATCCTATGAAGAAGAAATTAATAGGAAAAGATGATATGAATTTTTTGTTCTTTGTTAAAACTCCAGAAGAAGCAATGGAAATTATAGACAAGACATGTGACAAATATAATAAAGGTGAAAAGGATTTCTGTTTGAATTATAAGAAGTATAAATTTAATTAAATTTTTTTAGCTTCTTTCACAATATTTTTTGAGGAAATTCCATATTTTTCTAAAAGTTCCTGAGATTTTCCTGAGTGTGGAATTTCTTTTATGGCCAAGTGTTTGAATTTAAATTTTCCTGAAACGGATTCTGAAATCATTTCTCCAATTCCTCCTTCACTATGGTGGTCTTCAACCACAATTAATTTTTTGCCGTGTTTTTTTAAAAAGTTTTCAAATTTTTTATGATTAAAAGGTTTAACTGAATAAATATCTACTACTGCCGAATTTATTCCATTTTGTTTTAATTCTTCATGTGCTTTAAGAGATTCATGTAAAGTTATTCCTGCACCTGCAATTACTATTTTATCTTTTTTAGATTGCTTTAATATTTTGAAATCTCCTGGCTTGAATTTTTCTTTATCTGGATAGATTACAGGAGTTTTACCCCTTGTTGTCCTTAGATATTTTATTCCATTCAACCTAGAGCATAAACTAGTTAGTTCTCTTGCAGAAACTGCGTCGCTTGGATAGAATACGTAACTTTTTGAAAGGTTTCTAAAAATTGCCAAATCTTCCAGTCCCATTTGAGAAGCCCCGTCTTCCCCTATAGAAACTCCTGCATGAGAACCACAGAAGGTTAATTTTTTTGGATTTGAAAGTGCAGCCATTCTTATTTGGTCGTGAGCTCTTGAAAAAAATGCTGAGAAAGTTGAAGCAAAAACGTTGAAACCTTTTTTTTCTAAGCCCAAGGCCATTGAAACCATATTTTGTTCTGCTATAAAAGATTCTATAAAATTCCTTGGTTTGAATTTTTTTACTTTTTCAGAAAAAGTTGAATTGCTTACTTCTGCATCCAAGACTAAAGTTTCTGGATTTTTATTTACCAAAGAAAGTAAGGCGTCTCCATAAGATTCCCTGGTTGCAATTTCTTCATTCAATAAATATTTTTTTGGGGCAAATTTTCCAGGTTTTATTTTTCTTAATCTTAACTTAGAAGGTTTCTTTATATTTAATTTTGGAATTTTTGGGTTTGGAATTTCTTTCAGAGCTCTTTCTAAATCTAATTCATTTAATGCTTTTCCATGAAAGCCCTCTTTATTTTCTAAGAAAGAAACTCCCTTCCCTTTGAAAGTTTTTGCAAGAATTATCGAAGGTCTTTTTGAATTTTTTGATTTCTTTAAAGCATTTCTTATTTGTTTTACATTGTGCCCATCAATTATTGAGACATTCCATCCGAAGCCTTTGAATCTTTTTTTATATTCTTTTGTATCATGCCCTAAAAGGGTTTCCCCTCTTTGTCCAAGTCTATTGATATCAATTATCGCTATTAAATTATCCGTGTTGTAAAATTTTGCAATTTCTAAAGCCTCAAATATACTTCCTTCCGCAACTTCTGAATCTCCTAGAAGAACATAAGTTTTGTATTTTCTTCCTTGGAGTTTTGCTGCTAAAGCCATTCCGACTCCTACCCCTAAACCTTGTCCAAGACTTCCTGTTGCAACCTTTATCCAATTCAAAGATTTTGGCATTGGGTGCCCTTCCAAAGGAGAATTTAATTTTCTTAATTTCATTAAATCGTTTTTTATGCATCCTGCATGGAATAAAGAAGAGTAAAGAATTGGTGCTGCATGCCCCTTGCTTAAAATGAATTCATCATTGTCTGGATTTTCAGAATTTTTTACATCATAAGACATTTCATCAAAAAATAAAACAGACATTAATTCTGCACAAGACATGCAAGAAGTTGGATGACCTGAACCAGCTTTGGTTGTCATTTTTAAGACATCTCTTCTCAAGAGATTTGCCATGTTCGCAAGATGTTTATTGTTCATTTTCTAATTTGTCTAATATGAATTTAGAATACCATTCATGCCACTTAGAATCTTTATTGCCAATTTTTTTTTCATATTTATGATGAGCCCTGCTAGCCTCGAGCAAAAGTCCAGCAAGTTTCTTATTGTTTAACTTTGCCATATAAACCCCTATGCACAGACGAATAAGGAATTAGTTATAAATTTAACTTAAATAAAAAAAATAAAAAAAATTATTCATGATTAATGTTTATTAACCATGTGATAGATCATGTAAAGTGCAGAAATACCCACAAGACCGTATACAACGTTAACAAGAATTGGCCATGAACCAAGAATCAAATCAACTACATTGTAGTTGAAAGCTTCAGATCCCCAGTTAAGACCCCCAATGATTAATAAAACCATTGAAACTCCTTTCAAATCGCTTTTCATTTTTACCTCCTTTTCTTTTTAATATTAGGTCTATAGAGTATAAAAATGTAATTCTTTCACAAGTTTTATAAGTTTTGAAGAATAGATAGTGTAAAGTGGTGATTAAGAAAGTTTTGTTATTAGGAGGTACTGGAAGAATAGGTCCGGGTTTTATTGAAGAATATGAAAAAAATTATTCTAAAAAATATGATTTGATTCTTGGATATCATACCAAAAAACCTAAATCAAAATTGAAATCAATTAAAGTAGATATTTCAAATATTAATTCTTTAAAAAAAGCCATGAAAGGAATAAGTGTTGTTATTAATTTGGCAGCAAATTCTAATGCCGATGCAAAATTTGAGGAAGTTTTGATGCCAAACATTGTTGGGGCTTACAATGTTTTCAAAGCGGCTAAAGAATCTAAAATTAAGAGAGTTATTTTTGCAAGTTCAATTCATGCCGTTAAAGGATATTCTGAAAAACATAAAATAAAATCAGATGACTCACCAAAACCTTCAGATTTCTATGGAGCTTCAAAAGCATTTGGAGAATCTTTATGTTTTGTTTTTTCAAAGAAATATAATTTATCTTGTTTAGCTATAAGAATCGGGGCTTATGTTTCAAATGATATGCAAAAAAGCATTTGTTATTCTAGAGAAGATTATGGACATGTTATAAGTCAAAGAGATTTTGGGCAATTGATTCATAAAGCAATAATGGCTCCAGAAAAAATAAAATACGGAATTTTGCATGGAGTTTCAAAAAACCAACATAGTCACTTGAATTTGAAAGAAACTAAAAAGCTTGTTGGCTATAATCCAAAAGACGATGCTTATAAAATTTGTAAGGTTATTAAATTAAAAAAATGAAACTGAATTTTGTTACGAAGTGGGATGCTGGAGATGATGAGAACCCGCAGGAGGTTCTTAAATGAAAAAACATATAGGATTTATAGGATTGGGAAAAATGGGAAGCAACATGGTCCTGAAGCTGCTTGACGAAGGCTACAGGATTTCTGTTTACAATCGCTCCTCTGGAAAATCTAAAAGCCTTGGGAAGAAAAAAAATGTTTACCCTTATTTTTCATTAAAAGAATTTTCTGAAAGCCTTTCTAAACCAAGAATCATATTTATAATGGTGACTGCAGGAAAAGCCGTTGACAAAATCCTCGAAGAACTTGAACCCCAGCTTTCAAAAAAAGATATCATAATAGATGGAGGAAATTCTAATTATGAAGATTCAATAAAAAGATATAAGAAATTAAAGAAAAAAGGTCTTTATTTTCTTGACGTAGGAGTTTCAGGAGGTGTCAAAAGAGCAAGAAACGGGACTAGTCTGATGATTGGGGGGGACAAAAATATTTTCAAAAAAGTCGAAACTTTATTCAGAGATTTGTCTGCGAAAAAAGGTTATGAATATTTTGGGACCTCAGGAGCAGGGCATTTTGTAAAAACCATTCACAATAGCATTGAATATTCTCTTTTAGAATCTTATGGAGAAGGCTTCGAGATTCTTCACAGAAGCAGAGAATACAAATTAGATTATGAAAAAATTTCAAGAGTCTGGAATAATGGGAGCATAATACAGTCAAGAATAATTGAATTGGCTGAGAAGGTTTTTAGAAAAGAACCTGAGTTAAAAAATTTTATAGGAAAAATAGGAGGAGGGGAAACGGGAAGCTGGGGATTAAAGATTGCGAAAAAAGAAAAAGTTGAAGCAGGGGCCCTTGAACATGCAATCAAAAAAAGAAAGTCTTCTATGAAAAAACAGTCATTTTCAACAAAGTTCGTTTCCGCATTAAGGAAAGAATTTGGAGGTCATGAAGAGCCAAGATAGAATGATTTCAAATTACAAAAAAACCATAAGATACTTTGAAAAGAGCGAATCTAAAAAAAGGCTCATGAAAGATGTAGGAGACTGGTATTCTGACAAGAGGGCTGTTGGAGAAGAGTTGAAAAAAAATCCAAAAAAAGTTGTTTATGAAACCTTTACAGATAAACTCAATCCTATAAATTTAACTTTAACAGTGATCCATCCCGGAACAATAGGAAAAGAATATCACATGACAAGGGGACATATTCATGGGAAAAAAACCCCTGAGTTTTATATTCTTTTGGATGGCAGAGGAATCTTACTAATTCAGAACAAATCAAAAGTTAAAACAATTAATTTAAAAAAAGGAGAAATTGCTTTGATTCCAAAAAATTATGCACATAGATTAATAAATAATGGAAGCAAAAAATTAAAAGTGTTGACGATTTATGATGAGAAATCTAAGCCAGACTATAAAATTAAGTTCAGACGTAGATTGTATAAGAAGTAAAATAGGTGAGAAAAATAAAAAACTGTTACACATAAGTGTAGTGAAGCGCAGAAAATGAAAAATAAAAAAATTTACATTTCAGGGGACCACGCTGGTTTTAATCTAAAAGAAGAAATAAAACCCTGGCTCCAAAAAGAAGGGTATGAAATAAGGGAGTTTGGACCTTATGATTACAAGAAAGATGATGATTATCCGGATTTTATCATCTCTATGGCTAAAGCTCTCGTAAAAGACAAGGATAAAAATTCAAGGGGATTGATAATTGCTGGCAGCGGACAAGGGGAGATGATAGCTGCAAACAAATTGAAGGGAATAAGAGCTGCCTTGTTTTATGGCGGAAATCTTAAGATAATTAAAACAACGAGAAAGCATAATGATTCCAATATTTTATGCATTGGAGCCAGATTCATAAGAGATGAAGCAGAGGTCAAAAAAGCTATTGATTTATTTCTAAAGACCAGGTTTAGCAATGCTGGAAGACATAAGAGAAGGTTGGAGAAATTTAAAAGTCTGGGTTCTAAATTATAAAATATTAGGAAATTTATTTCAAAATAGAAGAGGCAAAAATGAAGTTAAAAGAGATTCATAAAAAAGTTCCCAAAAAAAAGAACAGGGGATTTTATCTTCTTGGGTTTATTATTTCACTTTATTTTTTCATCCTTTCAATTACAATAATTGTTCATTCCTTTTCTTTAATGGGAGAATCATTATTTAATATAACAAAAAATGATTTAGATCCTTTGAATGCTCTTGGGATTGGATGGCTTCTGACTCTTATTATGCAATCAAGCGGGGCTGCGGCCTCTGGACTCATGGCCCTGAGTCATGCAGGAGTGATAGGAACAGGAATTTTAATTTACATGATTATTGGGACAAGAATAGGAACGACAATTACAGCCTTAGTTGTTTCTCTTCTGATTCCAGCAAAAAGAAGGGACTTTAGACATGGTTTTGAAATAGGACTCGCCAATCTCGTTTTTGCGTTTCCTATAGTGATTGTAATGTTTCTTATAGAATTCTTCTTTTCGTTTTTCTCAAATGCTGGAGAGTATTTTTCAGGGATTAACACTTCTTTTTCAATTGGCTTTATAGAGGTGATAACAATTCCGGTGATAGAAATTCTGGGATTTGTTCCATTATACCTTCTTGGAATTTTAGGAGTCTTGCTCCTTATTATTAGCCTTAGAAAAATGCCCGATTTCATGTTTGAGCTTTGGGGAAGAGATTATGTAAAAAAACAGATGAATAAATACATGGACAAAAAAACCTTCTCATTCTTTGCTGGGCTTTTGATATCCATTCTTCTGGCTTCGACAACCACCACAATAACGCTCCTGATTCCTTTGATAGTCTCAAGAGTCATGAATCTAAAAAAAGTGATTCCTTACATAATCGGGACGAATCTTGGAGGTGTCATAGACATTTTGATAACAGGTCTGGTAATAGGTAGTTCTGCAATCCCTGCAGTTTTTACGTATGTTTCATTCAGCCTCATAGGTCTTCTATGGCTCTTAAACACAAACCTTCTGTTCAACATAACAAAATCCATATCAAAAAGAACCCTGCACGTTTCAAGAAAAAGAGCATTTTATTTCTTAATCGGTTTTATACTTCTCTCTGTTATTTTGAGTTTTGCATAAAACCTAAAAATAAAAAACCAAAATAGTCCCAAAAGACACAAAGAAGTTAATAGAAGAAGAAATTGTATTTAATAGATTTGAGTTGAGGATAATAGGAATCATAGAATTGCTTTTTCTTGTTTTTCGTGGTCGCCCAAAATAATTTTTATTTTATACAACAAAAGCAAAATTCAAAATTCCGGCGAAAGTTAACCATAATAAATAAGGAGCCAAAAGCCATGCTGATTTTCTATCAATCTTCCATGTTATAAAAATCATCGCCCATATTGTTACCCATATAAATGTCAAATCAATAAAAGCAAGAAGCGGTTTTTGAAGTTCAAAGAATAAATAACTCCATATTGCATTAAAAATTAAATTTAAACCGAAAACAATTCCAACAATTTTCTTTTCTCTTTTATCTGATTTTGTCCATGCGAAATAAAGAGATAGTGTAATTAAAAAATATAAAATAGTCCAAACAGGTCCAAAAATCCAGCTTGGAGGATTAAATGAAGGCTGATTTTCAACATACCAATTACTATCAACATTTCCCGATGTAAAAAGACTTCCAAAAAAAGCAACTACAAAGACCATCACAAGACAGACAAGGAAAATCTTCCAATCAAATCCGCCCTGCTTTTTAGCCTTCTTTCTCATTAAACAATAAAAGACAGAGAAGTTTATAATATATTCCAAGGAAGTTTTATATAATAAGTTTCCCATAAATAAATATGAAAAAAGAGAAGGATAAAAGGGAACTGGATGAGGTTTATTCAAAATATAAAAAGTCTGTGAATATGACTTACTCTCAGATGAAAAAGTGGGCTGAGAATCCATTGTCAAGAAAAGCAAGTTTAACCAGAGGGCCTGTAAAACGAAATTTGCATTTGTTGGAAACTCTCAAATCTAAGTGGGGAAGAAAAGAAATAAGGTGGGCAAAAAAGACGATTGCGTTCAACAGTAGAATGAAAAAGGTTGCAAAGGGAAAGCCTCTAAGCAAAGACATTCCGCTGAGCAAAAGAGACATTTCTTTAAGAAATTGGGCCTGGAATCCCAATAAGAATGTTGGGTTTTGATGATAATCAAGAGTTAACTTTTAATATTATATTTCAATATATATTTTATGAAGATAAAAGATCTTCCAGAACAAAATAGACCAAGAGAGCGTTTTTTGAAACATGGAAAAGAAGCTTTGAGTGATGCTGAGCTTATGGCAATAATTCTAAGGACTGGGACGGCGAAGGAAAATGTTATGGAAGTTTCTAATAAACTAATAAGTAAATTTGGACTAACATTCAGAATCAATGGAGATAGTGTTTACTTAATCTCAATTGACCACAGAAAATCTGCTTACTATTAATTTTTTAATGCTTCCAACCCCTTCAACTTTTCTCCTGCCAAATACCTAATCAATGCTCCGCCACTTAATGAAACATAACCTAATTTCTTTTTGTTTATACCGAATTTTTCTATTGCTGAAGAAATAGAACCCCCAGAAGCAACACAAAATGCTTTTGATTTTTCAATAGCTTTCAAAAGTTCCTTAGTTCCTTTTTCAAATTTTTTAGACTCAAACATGCCGGGTGCGCCTTTGATTAATATTGCCTTGGATTTTTTTATTTCTTTAGAATATTCTTCAATTGTTTTGACTCCAACATCTAAAATCTTCCGTTTTACAGGCAAATCATTCAATGTAATTTCCTTCCTTCCCCTAAAATCAACGCCAAGGTCTTTAGGAATAACAAGATTTTTTTTTATCCTATTAATCTTAGAAGAAAGTTTTAATTCGTCCTTTGTCAAACCGTTTTCCTTGACTATTTCGTAACCTTTTAATTTAAGAGCTAATATGGATAATTTTCCAGTTGTAAGGACTTTTTGGTTTTTTATTATGGGCAAAAGGTCTTCCGTCTTAACACCCCCAAATACAAACAAGGCATTTTTAATTTTACTCTTTAATTTTCTTATATTTTCAAACTCTTTTTCGAAAACTCTTCCTATAAAACTCGGGAAAACCTTGGGTAAGGAAACTATTGAAGAATGGTTTCTATGAGAAACTGAGAATGCATCATTAACATAATAATCAATTCTAACTTCTTTAAAAAAATTAATAAAATCATTTTCTTTACTTGGAGATAATTCATCTTTTAGAAACCTGGTGTTTTCCAAAAGCAAGGCTTCGCCGTTTTTCAGTTCGTTTATTGCAACCCAAGCTTTCTTTCCCACAGTTTCATTCACAAACTTTACCTTTGTGTATTTGTTTAAAATTACACAATGAGATTTTAAACTTAAGCAATCTTCCTTTCCTAGAGTTCCTTGATGTGCAAGAATTATTACTTTGGCTTTTTTTCTTTTCAATTCCTTTATCGAAATCGAAGAGGCCTTAATTCTTGGAGATTCCAAAATCCTGCCTTTACTAATTTCAGAATTCAAATCAATTCTTAGAAGAATTTTTTTACCTCGGGCTTTTTTTAATGTGAGATAATCTAAGGATTTTATCATCTTACTTTTTAGAAATCAATTTTACTAAATCGGCGACTCTACAAGAATAGCCTTGCTCATTATCATACCATGCAAGAATTTTTACAAGATTACCCTCTACCTTTGTCATCTTTGAATCAATTATAGCCGAATGTGGATTTCCCAAAACATCACTTGAAACCAAATCATCTGTCGAATATTCAATTATTCTTTTCATTTTTCCTTTTGACGCTTTTTTCAAAACATCATTTACTTTCTTTATTGAAGCTGGTTTTTTTACTTCTATAACAAAATCAATTATGGAACCATCTGGTAAGGGAGCACGTATTGCAGAGCCATCAAGCTTCCCTTTTAGTCTAGGTAAAACTTCTGCAACTGATTTTGCAGCCCCTGTTGTTGTTGGAACTAAATTAACTGCTGCTGCTCTTCCCCTCCTAGGGTCTTTTTCATTTGAAGAATCAACTAGACTTTGGCTTGAAGTATATCCATGAACTGTTGAAAGTAGAGCGAATCTTATTCCAAAAGTCTCATCAATTATTTTTGCAACAACAGCAGAACAATTAGTTGTGCACGAAGCAACTGAAATTATTTTATGAGTTTTTTTCAAATCTTTATCATTAACCCCGGGGACAATTGTGACATCAGACTTGTCTTTCATAGGTGCTGTAACAATCACTTTTTTAGCTCCAGAGTAAATGTGTTTCATTGCATCTTTCTTTGTTCTAAAAGCCCCTGTGCTTTCAATAACTAAATCAATTTTGAGCCTTTTCCAGGGAAGTTTTTCAGGATTCCTCTCTCCAATAATTAGAATCTTTTTTCCATTAACATAAATATGTCCGTCCTTGGTTTTCACTCTTCCCTTAAATTTCCCATAAACAGAATCGTATTTTATTATATACTCTGTATTTTTTATTCCATGAACATCATTTATTGCTACGACATCTATTTTCTTAGTTAGGGCTGCTCGCAAAACGCTCTCCCCAATCCTTCCAAAACCATTTATTGCTATTCTCATTTAAACCTCTTTTAAAAACAAACAACTGAACTTTTATAAATTTTATATTCCACCCTAAAACATGAAAAAAGAGGTTGTGCCTGCGCTTATTGCTAAAAACAAGAAAGAATTAGAAAAAAGATTTAAAGTTGTTAAAAAAAGTTTCAAGACAATTCATTTAGATTTCATGGATGGAAAGTTTGTAAAAAATAAATCTTTGATGTTTTCTTTTAAATTGCCTAAAAAAGATTTTAGATATAGAGCCCATTTAATGGTTTCTAATCCAGAAGCTTGGATAAAAAAGAATTCTAAATTTGTTGATTCGATCATATTTCATCATGAATCTGTGAAAAATCCTGAAGAAGTCATAAAGCTAATTAGAAAAAAGAAAAAGAAGGTTGGAATTGCTATAAACCCAAAAACAAAGGTTGAGAAAATTTCATCTCTCTTAAAAAAAGTTGATTTTATTTTAATTATGACTGTGAATCCTGGAAAATATGGTAGCAAATTTCAGAAAGCTCCATTAGCTAAGATAAGAGATATCAGGAAGATAAAATCAAAGATGAAAATTATTATTGATGGAGGGATGAATCCTAAAACCATAAAGATTGCCCGTAAAAAAGGGGCAAATAGTTTTGTTGTTGGATCATGTATTCAAAAAGCTAAAAATCCTGAAGAAGTCATAAAGAAACTAAAGCAATAGATTTTAATATTCTCAATTTTTTGGTTTTCTATGAAGAAGCTTATGCCTCAGGAAGTTGAAGTTTGGTATTTAATTCCTGCAATAAGAAGGGAATTTTCTAATATTTTTACAAAAGATTATAATTTAAATCAAAAGGAAACTGCTAAGATTTTGGGTATAACTGAATCTGCAGTTTCACAATACTTAAAATCTAGCAGGGGAAGTAAGGCTAATTTTTCAATTGAAGATAAAAATAAGATAAAAATTTCTGCAGAAAAAGTAATAAATGGGAAAAAAGACTTTATGAAAGTGCTTTATAATTTATGTTTAGATTTAAGGAAGTCTAGGACAATCTGTACAATTCATAAAAACCAAGACAAATCAGTTCCAAAAGATTGTGATATTTGTTTTGGCTAAATATTTAAGTTGTCAAAATCTTTGATTTTGGGACGCAGGATAGAAAATCCGCAGGGGTTTTCAAGCGTGGTTAGTTTAGTGGTAGAACAGGACGTTGCCAATACCAGTTTTTTAAAAAAAGTCGGCGCTCAAAAAGAGCAAAGCAAAAACGTTCAAACGCGGGTTCGATTCCCGCATCGCGCATTTTAGAATTTCCTGCCTATTGTAATAGGAGAACCATGATACCTTGGCTTCTCTTCGCAATTTGGACAATATGGAACAACCTCATACTCACATCTTCCCGATCCAGAAAGGGGAAAGGGACCATCATGAATTGGGTGGGCCACTTTCGCTCCTTCTACATCCACACCACAATCAACACAAGAATAGGTTACATTTTGATAATCTTGCTCATCAGACGTAGCTATATAGACAACTGAACCTTTCATATTTTTCATAGTCAAATTCCCTTTATCGTCTCTTGAAAATTCTGGTATAAAAGCCCTCCAAGATTCTCCTCTTAAAACTTCCCTATTTCCTTCGTTTATCTCGCTTAGTTCTTCCAAAGTTTTTAAAGCCATTATCCTTTCTTTAGTCAATTCTTTTTAAATTTCATCATTCAATAATCATCCATGCTTATTGGCATTCCACCTTGTTTTGCTGAAGCATTGCCTGATGAAGCAATAACATCATCAATTCTCAAAATCATTGTCGCAACATCTGTAGAAGAATTTATTGCCTGTGATTTTATTTTCAAGGGTTCGAGGATTCTTGCCTGAAGTGTGTTTTCAATTTTATTTGTAAATAAATTTAATCCCGCATTTGTTTCTCCTGAATCATGTCTCGATTTTAATTCTGTCAGAACATCTATTGGGTCTAATCCCGCATTCTCTGCAAGAGTTATTGGTATGAATTCTAAAGCTGAAGCAAATTCATCTACTGCTAATTGTTCTCTTCCCGTTAGTGATTGTCCGAATTCTCTCAGCCTTCTTGATAATTCAATTTCAACTGCCCCTCCTCCAGGAACAATCAATCCAGATTTAAGAGCACAAGAAACATCCCCCAAACCATCTTTCAAAGCCCTTTCAATTTCATCTATCACATGCTCTGTTCCCCCGTGAATTAAAATTGTCAATGCCTTAGGATTTTCGCAGCCACGAACATAAGTTAATTTATCATTCCCATGCCTTACTTGTTCAACCGTTTCTGCATTTCCTAATTCTCTTTCTGTTAATTCATTCAAATTGCTCACAATTCTTCCGCTAGTTGCTTTTGAAATTTTTTCTAAATCATTTCTAGAAACTCTTCGGCAAGCATAAATTCCTGATCTTGAAAGAAGATATTGTGCAAAATCATCTATTCCTTTTTGACAGAAAACAACATTTGCTCCTGAAGAAATAATTTTTTCTATCATAACTTTTATGTCCCTTTCTTCTTGTTCTATGAAACTTTGCAATTGGTCTGGAGAAGAAATTGAAATTTTTGTATCAATTTCTGGGCTCTTTAATTCAAGAGGAAAATCAATAAGGCAAATTTTTGCTCCTTCAACTTTAGAAGGCATATCTTGTGAAACTTTCTCTTTATCAAAAACAATTCCAGGAATTAATTCAGTGTCTTCCATTCCATCTGATTTTGACTTTTCTATTTTTATGTCTGAAAGATTTATGTCTCCTGAATCTTCAATTTGCCTTATTGCATCAACAATTATATCTGCAAATTTTTCTTTTGAACCTTCAGCGCCTTTTCCAGTCATTGCAGTCATAGCAATCTGTCTTAAAACTTCTCTATCTTCAGAAGTTATTTTTAAAGCAATTTCCTTTAAGATTTCTTGAGCTTTTTCAGCTGCGAGTCTATACCCTTTTGTTATAACGGTTGGATGAATTTTTTTATCCAAAAGAGTTTCGGCATTTTCCAAAAGTTTTCCTGCAATCATTACTGCAGTGGTGGTTCCATCTCCAACTTCTGTCTCTTGAGTTTTAGCAATCTCCACCATCATCTTTGCAGCTGGATGTTCTATCTGCATTTCATTAAGAATCGTAACTCCATCATTTGTAACAATTATTTCATTGGTCGGAGAAACAAGCAACTTATCCATCCCTTTTGGACCGAGGGTTGTTTTAACAATTTCAGAAACCATTTTTGCAGCTGCAATATTATTTCTCTGGGCATCCTTCCCCATAATTCTTTGGACGTCTTCAGGCATTAGTACAATTGGTTTATCTGACATATCAATAAATCACGGCTCTGTTTTTTAAAGATTATTGTTATTGAAAGCATTGAAACTCTCGAGGGGTAAAGCATTATAGGAACATTATTAAGTATGGCCTTTTTACTCAGGACATGAGTAAAATAATGGTTTCGGATATAATGGGAAGAGATTTAGTGACTGTCCATCCAGATACTAATTTGGTAGAATGCGCTAAAAAAATAGTTAGGAAAAGGACTAAAAGTTTGATAATTGCTGAAGGTAAGAAATTAAGAGGATTTATTTCCCCAAAAGATATTCTTTGGGCATTCATAAAAAAGCATGATGGAGATTTGTCAAAAGTAAAAGCCATAGATATTTCTCCTAAAAAGATAGTTACTCTTAAACCATCTAATGATATTGAAGAAGTTATAAAAAAAATTAAGCAAACAAAATTTGAGAGATTTCCGGTTGTTGAAAATGATGAACTAGTGGGGGTTTTGACCATAAAGGATATTTTAAATTATAAGCCAGAACTTTATCCTGAATTTGAAGAACTAGAAAAAATAAAGGATGAAGAAGAAAAAATAAAAAGAATTGAAGAAGAAAAAGCAGGAAAATTAGGAAATGAAGGAATTTGTGAAGAATGTGGAAATCAAGATTTATTAGTTAAATATGATGGAATGATGATTTGTGGGTCTTGCAGAGAATCGTCTTAAGAATAGACGATTTTGCCCTTTCCTTCCTTAGAAGATACATTGGATTCAGAAGAATTTATTCTTTTGAAGGTTGAAGAAGTACTCATATAATCCTCATTTCTTGGTACACTTCCAAAAACAACATCATAGCCTAAAGTTTTTCTTATAGCTTCTTTTTCAGCTTCACCATACCCTTTATCCCCAGTCACCAAAACTTCTGGCCTTAAAATTTTTGCAACTTCTAGAGTAGGGCTATTTTCTATAGCTAGATGAACAGTGGAGTAATCAACCGATGCAAGCATGGCTATCCCTCTTGCCCTTCTTTCTTGTTCAAATACTGGGCTTCCAGGTCTTTTCTTTGCCTTTACTCTTTCATCGTTTCTAACATTAACTATGAGTGAAACCCTATCATCTAAAGATTCCTCATTTTCTAATCCAAGACTATTTACTAAATATATTACTCCATTTGACCTACAAGATTTTAAAAAATAATCATGCCCATCTGTAACCATATCAAAAGTGCCACCAGTAAGAACTAAAACTTTGTTTTTTTCACGCTCTTCATTCGCGATTTTCTCTAAATTTGATTCGCTAAAAGGTATGTATTCTCCCATTTTGCCTTAGCCTCGGGAGATATTTTGGATATATAAAGCTTCCCTTAGTAGTTTAGTTAAGTATTTAAAGAAGATTTTATTTTTGATAAAAAGAGAATGGCAGAAAAAGAATCCTTATTTTCAAGTCAATTGAAGTATGTTGGAATTGTTTCGTTTAAAGATTTTTATCAGTTTTGCTATGATTGGTTGACTGAAGAAGTTGGTTTAGAGATTGCTGAAGAAAAATATGTTGAAAAGATAAAGGGGGATGGGAAAGATTTGGAGATAAAATGGGTTGGGAAAAAAGAGATTACCGATTATTTTAGATTTGATGTAAAGGTTTCTTTCAAAGTTTATGGTTTGCAAAAAGTTGAAGTAACTGAAGGTGCTGCAAAGGTTCAAACAAACAGAGGAGATTTAAGGATTAAAATTGAGGGAATAATTATTAGAGATTATAAAGGTAAATTTGAGACAACTGCTTTTAACAAATTTTTAAGGTCAATTTATGAAAAATGGGTTATTCCTTCAAGAATAGAAGAAATAAAGGCTAAAATAGTTGAAGATTCAGATGATTTTTTAGCTCAGGCAAAATCCTATTTAGATTTGGAAGGTAAGAAAGGTTAATTATTGTTGGTCTTGGCTTCGATGAATTGTATAAATCAGTCCTAAAGTAGTTTTGTAGTTTTCTGAGTCATCTTCAGGATAAGGGCTGCTAAGCGTGCTTTCAGAAAAACTCTTCTTTAGACTCTCTTTCTTCCAGAGCTGGCAAATTTCGACACAAAGCTTCAGTAGGACTTATTATACCGCAGCAAGCTTCCCTTGCAAAATAAGCACTTTCCTCAGCTTCAAGATAGCCTTCCGAGAAAACTCTTTTAGGGTCAGAATGCGAACCTGTTTTTTCCCTTCTTTCATAAAAGATTTTATATATATTCTGGATTTAAATAATTAATTGAAATAAAATCCCAACAAAACTTTTAAACTGCCTTTATCTAAAATTAGAATGAAAAAAGAGATTTTCTTTATGATCCTGGTTATGTTGGTTTTTCCAACTCTGTCTGCAATAAGTTTGAATGTTGAAGAGCAAGATTCATATCCAGTCATGATTCCTGAAACAAATAAGCCAGCAGAGTTTAATCTTCTTATAACAAATCTTGGACCGCTGGATAATTTAGAATTTTATAATCTTCTAGGATTTAGTATGTCTCCAAAAGGAACCATTAATTTCGATATGGGTGAAAGTAAGCTAGTTCCTATAACTATTTATCCAAGAGAAGATTTGGAGCAAAGAGGATTTTATAATTTTGGTTATTATATACGGTCCATTGATGGTACCGAAATTCAGAAAGAATTAACTTTCAAAATAATTGATTTGGAAGATGCTTTTGAAGTTGGTTCTGGAGAAATTGACCCTGAGTCAAATCTTATGGAAGTTTATATTCATAATAGGGAAAACACAAGATTTGAGGAGATGACTACTAAATTTAATTCTTCTTTTTTTAAATTTGAAGAGACTTTTACCCTAGGACCAAATCAAAGAAAAGACTTCAATGTTACTTTAAATAAAGAAGATTTCAAAAAATTAATTGCAGGATCTTATACTTTTGGGGTTGAAGTTCAAGTAGATGGAGGCTCAACAAGAATAGAGGGAGCAATAGAATTTGTTGAGAAAAATATTTTAACAACACAGGAAAATTATTTTGGAGGGGTTGTTAATACAGAGATAATACAAAAAAAGAATGAAGGAAATGTTTTGGCTTCTACAGAAACCGTTATTAGAAAAAATATAATTTCTAGACTATTTACTACATTTAACCCTGAACCAGATATGGTTGATAGACAGAATGTTTTTGTTTATTACACTTGGAATCAGAACATTCCTCCTGGAGAAATTTTAACAATAACTGTTAAAACAAACTGGTTTTTCCCATTCATAATAATTATTTTGGTGGGAATTATTTTGGGTTTGGTAAAACAATATAAGAAAACTGATTTAATTTTGCGAAAGAGAGCAACTTTCGTAAAAGCTAAAGGAGGAGAATTTGCCCTAAAAGTTTCTATGACAATTCATGCAAAAACAGATATGGATAGAATTGAGATAATTGATAGACTGCCAACTCTTGTAAAAGTCTATGAGAAATTCGGGAATGAAACTCCTAGAAGAGTTAGCGAAAAACATAGGAGAATTGAATGGGATTTTAATTCCCTATCTGCAGGAGAAACCAGAGTTGTTTCATATATAATTTATTCTAAAATCGGGGTTTTAGGGAAGTTTGTTCTTCCAGCAGCAACAGGAATTTTTGAAAAAAATGGGAAAATTCATGAGTCTCAATCCAACCAAACATTCTTTATAGCTGAACAAAAAAAAGGTGAAGAAGAATTCAATTAATCATTCTATGTTATGTCTGTGTAGATAAGATAGATTTTTTAGAAACTCGTCATCTGGAATTGATGTAGTTCTTGTTTTGGGAACTTCTTTAATTACTTCTAAAATTGCTCCAGAGATTTCTCCTACATCATCAGTAGTTGTCCCAAAACATCCTTGAAAATAATCACATATAGAACCCGCGCAATATTCAAGAGGGACTTTTGCATTTGTACATTTAAACTTCAAAAAATCTTTTGGATTTCCATAAATTAAATCTGTAAAATTTCTGTCATCCATGAGATTCTTTGAAACAAGAACCTTTAAAAATATTTTGAATTTATATTTTACACCCCGTGTAGCTTAGTGGTAAAGCGTCTGGCTGTAGATTGCAAGGACACCTAACGGTTTCCTTTGCGTAACCTTCCTTTGAGTTAGTCTTTAGGGAAATCTAGCATGGACATTCCGTTAGGAATTGGATGAAATGTGAAAAGTCGATGGAATTCAGGGTGCAGAACCCGGAAGACCCCAAGTTCGAATCTTGGCACGGGGATAATTTTTCTGGAAATTATGCGGGGAAATTTATATAGCTACAGGTTTTAATTATATTTTTGAAGGATCTCATGCTGGAGAGGATAGTTCGTTTTAAGGAGATTATGCTAGAGATAAGCTTTTATTCGATGAAAATCTTATGAGGATTGTAATGATTGAAGGAAAGAAAAGATTAATTTTAAAATAATTCTCTTTAATATGGATGAAAGAGTTTTTTATTCTGTTATTGAAAAAAGGATAATTTTCTCAACCCCAATCTTAATAAAGATTAATTCATGAATTAGATTATGAAGGTAGGTGTGTCAAATCTTATTTTAATAAAAAACAAAAGAGGTATTTCAACAGTCGTTGCAACGCTTATTCTTGTACTTATATCAATAATAGCTGTCGGAATTGTCTGGGGGGTCGTACAAAATGTTATTTCAGAAAATACAAATTCAGATTCTATTTCTCAATTCACAATAAATTTAGAAATAATTGGGGCATATGTAGATGGTTCCACAATTTTTGTAAACTTAAGAAGAAACTCTGGATCCGGAAATCTCGCAGGAGTTAATTTTATTTTTAGTAATGAGCAACAAGGACACGTTGTAAAAAGATACATTATTTTAAGTGAACTAGAATCGAGATTGTTTAATTTTACATCTTTCGAGGCACCTGGAATAGAAAATGGAGATAGGGTTTCTGTTGCGCCAATAATAGATTCTGGAAATCAACAAGTAGTGGGGGCAATTACACACTCTTTCTTGATTGGAGGTTCTGGTTCAACTGGGACTGGTTCTGGTGATGATTCAGGAGGCTCTGGAAATGAATCAGAAGAAGAAGGAAATGAATCTGGTGGAGAAACTCCTGGAACTTGCGATGGAGTGTGGGAAGGAAGTTCAGAAGACTTAGATGTAGAATGTGATGGAACACCAACCCCAAATAATTGTTTTGAATGTCAATGTGATTTTGGTTTCTCTGGGGATGGCTCGGGAAATTGTGTGGCAGATCCAAGTATAAATACAGGGACTATAAATACAGTTTGGCCCTCAGACGCAACCAAATATTTTGACAGCCCAGATTTACCAACAGACGCTTCAGAAATTTCATCTTACATTGGAAAGTATGTGAATTTTAGTGGAGCAGGAGCTGATTTAAGATGCCTAAGAATTTCTTATGCAGAATACCTTGATTCTGAATTCAATAGCAGTTATATCCGTGTAGAACTCATAGCAGAATTGAACTCGGGAAATACGTACGAAGTTTGGAATTCTGAAACTTGCGGGGCTGCTTAATTAATCATAAAATAGAGTTCAATAATCTTTAAATACTAAAAATTTTAGTTAAAGTTATGGTTTTACTGAACAAAAAACATTTTCTTTTTTTATTTTTAGGAATTTTGCTTTCTGTTTTTCTGATAGGAAAGGTTTCCGCGGGATTCACATATTATTCTTATGAGCAACATTACAATGTTCCAGCAGCCTACAATAAATATTATGAAAAAGAAAGTTTGTATTTCTATCCTCATGAAAAAGCCTGGGCTTCTAACCCAAGATATTATGATTACGGAAGCGAAAAATATACAAGAAATGATTTGCATAGATACAAGGGAAAAAATTATCACACAAGCACTCCATTAAATTATAAATCATATGGAGCCTATGATAATACTTATGGGGTTTTTGGGAGTAAGATAAATCAATATGATACTTGGGTAAAAAATAGTGAACCAAAGGCAGGATATTTTACAGTTAAATTCCATTTATCTGATGGTGCAGGTAATAAAAGATTTGAAACAGTTACAAAATACGTAAAACCTTATGAAAGAAAACATTTCGAATATAGAAATGTATTCGATGATGATTATGATTACTATCTTGGGTATGAAATTATTTCGCACAATAAAATTTTGAGAACAAAACATTACCCCCATTATTATTAAACTTAATTAAAAACACAGAAGAATTTATAAATTAAATTCTTCTTAGAAATAAAACAAAAAAAGAGGTAAAATGGAAAAGGATTTAGTCGAGGAACTTCCTGGAGATGGATTTTCTGACGACGAATTTGTGAATGATGTTGATTCCTTGGAGTTAGACTTTGACTAACTTTCAAAACTAATTCTTATTTTTAATTTTTAATTTTAATTCGTTATTTGATTTGCTGAGTTCTTCTTCATTAGATTCTATAATATAAGTTATTTCATCCACACTTAATTGAGTTATTAAAATATTTTTTAAAATTATTGTAGAACCAAAACCAATTTCTATAGGTTCAATTTCAAATTCTTTTATAATTTTTTCGTCTGCATAGAGTATTAGATTTGCTTTTTCAGATTCTTTCAAACCTTCGTTTCTTATACTAACATTTGTATCCAGAAATTTTCCATTCATAACTGCAGAAGCCTCTTTTAAATTTAAATCAGCATGGGTTGGATAAGCATAAATTTCATTTATATTTTCTAAAATATCTTGTCCAATTTTTTGATTACAATTACTAACTGGATACATTATGCTATTTTCATTTTCAGAATGTTTATAACCAATAGAGTGAAAAATCTCATGAATTGCTACGTTTGGAATTTTACAATCAGATTCTTTTATTAAAGTAATTTCTCCTTTTAATATAACATTAAAATTTGACGTTTGGGTTATGTTTATTGGCCCTCCTTCTCCAGCTACATACGTTGCCCCCCTTCTAACCTCTCCCATAGAACGCTCACTACAGAAAGCAGAAATATCCCCCTCAGAAATAGTCGGATAAAATTCTAGAATGGTTAAATTAGAAATTATTGAAAACGCCTCTTTGATCCTATTTTGTTTATATAACGGGCAATCATATATTTGATAAGAAATCCTTGAATTAGGATACCTCATATTTTCATAAAATTGCATTCCAGGATTAGAAAGAGAATTGTTTAGTAAAAAATTAAAATTTCTATCAGAATCTGAACTAAATTCAGTTATTCCAAAAGGCGTCAAAAAGTAGAATCCTATTAAAAAAATAAAAAATAGAATAAGAAAAAAACCAAAAAAAGATTTCGCCTCCATTGATTTTTTAAATAATAAATAATATAAAAAGGTTTGTTAAATATTTTAATATTTATTCGCTGTCTTCTTCGTGACTATCTTTGTCGGATGAATCATCATCGCTTGAGTCATCTTCAGATGAGTCATCGCTTTCTTCGTCACTTGAAGTTTCTTCTTTCATATCTTCGTCTTTTCCTTGATTCATTTCGTTTTCTTCTTCCATGTGTTTCCTCGTTTTATTTAATTAAAAGATCTTACTTAGTCTTTGTGATTTCTGTACACATTCCGGCAGCAACTGTTTGTCCGGTGTCTCTAATTGAAAATCTAGACATATAAGGATTATCTTTTTGTGTTTCCAAAACAAGATTTCCTCTTGGTTGGATTCTAACTTTTGCCGTGTCTCCGTTTTTTAAGAAGTCTGGACTTTCCTTCACAGGCTCTCCAGTTTTTGGGTCGATTTGTGCAATTATTTCAACAATTTGGCAAGGCACTTGAGCAGTGTGCACGTGGAATACAGGAGTATATCCTTTTGCCAAAACAGTTGGGTGGTTTATAACAGTGATTGTGGCTATAAACTCTTCGACAACTGGAATTGGTTTAGTCGCATCGCAAATAACATCTCCTCTTGCAATGTCTTTCTTCCCAACCCCCCTTATATTAATCCCAACATTATCTCCTGCATCTGCAGAATCCATCATTTCATGATGCATTTCAATAGTCTTAATTTCTCCTCCAATTCCTTTTCCAGTTCTTCCTGGTAAAACTATAGCTTTCATTCCTTTTTTCATAATCCCTGTAACAACTTTCCCTACAGGAACTGTTCCGATACCTGTAATTTCATAAACATCTTGGACAGGCATTCTCATTGGAAGGTCTGTTGCTGGTTCAGGTGCTGGGAAAAGATCCATTTGTTCCAATATTGTTGGGCCCTTGTACCAAGCCATTTTATCTGACTTATTAGCAATATTATCACCCTGTAGTCCCGAACATGCAATAAAGGTTGTATCTTCAGCCTTTACCCCAACTCCCCCAAGTAATTTTGCAACATCTTCTTTAACTGCGTTGAATTTTTCTTCAGAGTATTCTACTTCGTCCATTTTGTTTATTGCAACAGCAATGTTTTTTACTCCCCCTGTTCTCAAAAGCCATAAGTGTTCTGTAGTTTGTGGTTGAACTCCTGAAGGAGCTGCGATAACCAAGAAAGCAGAATCAGCCTGTGAGGCACCGGTAATCATGTTCTTAACAAAATCCCTATGCCCAGGGGCATCAATGATTGTGATTTGAAATTTATTTGTCATAATCTTCTTGTAGGCTAAGTCGATTGTAACCCCCCTTTCTCTTTCTTCTTTAATTTTATCCATAACGTAAGCAAATTCAAAACCACCCTTTCCGTGTTTTTCTGCTTCTTGTCTAAGTTTAACCATTTCCTGTTCAGGAACAGCACCAGAATCATACATAAGTCTTCCAACCGTGGTTGACTTTCCTGCGTCAACATGTCCAACGAAGACAACGTTCATATTTGGTTTTTCTCTTGCCATATTAATAAATTATTTTGCGTGGTTTTTAATGAAAATATATGTTTATAAAGTTTTTGATAACCTTTTGAGTGAAAATTACTCCGCTTTAGCTCTATGTTCCAATTCAGAAAGTTTTTCTCCATCTAAGTCATACTTCCAAGAACCTTTTACCAAAATATCTGTGCCCTTCTTCTCTCCAGAAATGAAAACTCTTGCATTAAAATAATCCACGTGTGGAGGGACCTTTCTACATTTTTCCCACATAATTTTTGTTGCCTCTTTTATTGCTTCCTCGTCAGAATCAGAATCAAATTTAAATTTTCTTGAACTCTCATACGGTTTTGGATTGTCCGAAAAAATTGAGAGCTTATCATACTCTAAAATATATTCTGTCATACAGGCACAAAGAAAAATCTATTTTTATTAATTGCTGTCTTTTAAAACATATTATAGGTTAGGTGTTACTGATTCTCGCCCAAACCTTTTCTGTCTCTTATTTTCTTTATGACCTCTGCTTGAATTCCTCGTGGAATTCTCTCAAAAAGCTGGTCTGCAAGTGAGCTTGTTCCTCTTCCCTCAGTAGCAGAACGCAAATCATTAGACCATCCAATCATTTCCGAAACTGGAATTTTTGCTTTTGCTTCTGCATTTGTTCCTTCTTGTGTAACATTCAATAATTGTCCCCTCTTACTTCCAATCAATTTAGTGATTTCTCCAAGAGCCTTGTCCGGCAAATCAATAAGGTGAATTTGAACAGGCTCTAATAAATATGCATCAGCTTTTTTCATGGCCTCAGTTATTGCTTCTCTAACTGCAGGATAAACCTGTGCTGGGCCTCTATGAATCGCATCTTCGTGAAGTTTGGTATCAACTAAAGAAACTTTCAATTTCATACAAGGTTCTTTTGCTAAAGGCCCTTGGTCAATAACCATTTCAAAAGCATCCAAGACCATTTCTATAATCTCTCCTATATGCACTTCTCCCCGAGTTTCATCTAAGAACATGTTTCCTTTATAGATATCTCTAACATTTCTTACCATATCTCCAGACCAACCCAATTCCAAAAGTTTTTCTGAAACTTCTTGGCTCTTCTTCTTTACTCTTCCTTCTGGTAAGTCTCCAGATTTCATAGCCTCATAAATTTCATCTTCCAAAGGTTCAACTTGTATGAAGAAAGAATTATGTTTATTGGGACTTCTACCTTCTTGGGAAGAAGATTCTTTACCTGCAGTTTCTCTATAAACAATTATTGGAAGAGAAGTTCTCACATCTAAGCCTTTTTCTGTCTTAATTCTATTTTCAATAATTTCTAAATGTAGTTCCCCCATTCCAGAAATCAAAGATTCTCCAGTTTGTTCATTAATTTCAATTTTTATTGAGGGATCTTCCTTTCCAATCTGTTTCAAAACTTCAACCAGTTTTGGCAAATCTGCAGATTTTGTTGCTTCAATAGATTTTGTAATAACTGGTTCAAATAAATGCTTTATAGATTCAAAGGGTTCAATTTCATGCTTACTTACAGTTTCTCCAACAAAAACATTCTTTAGACCCACAACTCCAACAATATTTCCTGGTTCAACTTGGTCTACTACAATCCTTTGGGCTCCTTTATAGACGGAAACTTGCTGAATTCTTGTTTTCATTTTTGCAAGATTCATATAAACTTCATCTCCTTGTTTTAGAGTTCCTGAAAATAATCTTCCTGCTGCAACTTCTCCAGCATGTTTATCCACGACAATCTTTATTGGAACAAAGGCAACTTCTCCTTTTGGATCGCAATTAACTAAATCTTTTCCAACTTGTGATTCTGCGTCTCCGTGCCAAATCTTTGGGATCCTATAAATCTGAGCTTTTGCAGGATTTGGATGATGTTTTATAGACATTTCCAAAACAACTTCATGTAATGGCGCTTTCTTGGCTAATTCCTTATGATTATCATTTTCATAAGCATCAATTATATCTTTGAAGGTTATTCCTTTTTCTTTCATATATGGGAAACTTAAAGCCCAGTTGTGGAATGCAGAGCCAAAAGCAACAGATCCTTCACCAACTCCAACCTTCCATTTTTCCTTGTAACCTTCTGGAGCAATGTTGCTTATCAATTCATTAATATGATCAATTATGGAAATGAATTTTTTCTCCATTTCCTGGGGAGTTAACTTAACTTCTTTGATTAATCTATCAACCTTATTTATGAATAAAACTGGTTTTACCAATTCTTTCAAAGCTTGTCTTAAAACTGTTTCTGTTTGAGGCATTACTCCTTCCACAGCACAGGATAAAACAATACATCCATCTACTGCCCTCATAGCCCTTGTAACGTCTCCACCAAAGTCAACATGTCCAGGAGTATCTATTAAATTAATTAAGTAAGTTTGGCCATTTAAGGTGTGAATCATTGAAACATTTGCTGCATCAATTGTTATTCCTCTTGTTGCTTCATCTTCATGAAAATCCAAAAGTCTAGATTTTCCTGCTAATTCTTCGGACATCATTCCTGCACCTGCAAGCAAATTGTCAGAGAAGGTAGTTTTACCATGGTCGATATGCGCAGCTATTGCTATGTTTCTAATTTTTTCATGGTCCTTCATCAATTTCTGAATTCTTTCTACTTTTTCGTCAGCCATTTTTAAGATTAACTTGGTTTATATTAAATAGTTTTTGAGGAGATTTATAAAGATTTGGTAGAATTCCTTTAAAGCACAACAAAAAATAAATACCCAAAAATTTCATATTCATATGGACTTTTACCTGGACGAGATTGTTAGAAAAACGAGGAAAGCTAAAAAAATGGCAAAAGCCGATGTTGTGAAACTTTCTCCATTTGAATACACCATAGAAGACTTCAATGTTAATGTGGAAATGGATGGTGAGGATTTGTTTGAATTTCTCCGGAAGGCAGCCAGTGATATTTCAATAGCCTATGGAGAAGGAGTAAGCACTGATGAATTGGGAATGGAAGTTTCAAACTTTTCAGAGGAGATGAATCAAAATTTTCCTGCCAGATTTAGAGGAGACAGAATGTTCCTTCTCAAACCGAGATCTTCACTTTGGTTTAAAGAAACTTACGATCAGGAAGATTTAGACAGACTGGAGTTTTTTCTGAATCGCTTAAGAAATTCCGGAATTAATTATGATTTAACTGTTGGAACGACGAGAGAAATTGATGGCGAATATGTGACTTTCCCGGTTCAAATTTATTTGAATGGAAAGTTTAATTATGACGAGCTTCCGGAGTTGAAAAAAGAGGAAAACTCATTTTTATTTTATGATAATCTTATTGACAAGGAGTGAATAGTTAGTTTTTTAATCATTCTTAAATTAGATTTTTTAGGCGGGTGTGCCAGAGTGGTCAAATGGGCTGGACTTAAGATCCAGTGGCTTAGTGCCTACGAAGGTTCGAATCCTTTCACCCGCATGCGATTCCACTTCGTTGCATACGCTTTGCCAGGAAACAGGCGATTCCACTTCGTTGCATACGCTTTGCCAGGAAACAGGCGATTCCACTTCGTTGCATACGCTTTGCCAGGAAATAGGGAATATAAAAAAATTCTTAGAAAAAAATGAAAAAAAGATGTGCTTGGGGAGAACACGAATTTATGCAGGAATACCATGATAAAGAGTGGGGATTTCCGCTTCATGATGATAGAAAATTGTTTGAAATGTTGATATTAGAGGGGGCACAGGCAGGGCTTTCCTGGTCTACAATTCTCAAAAGAAGAAAAAATTACAGAAAAGCTTTTGATAAATTTAATGTAAAGAAAATTTCAAAATATAATTCCAAGGATGTTAAAAGATTATTGTCTGATGAAGGGATAATAAGAAACAGATTGAAAATAGAATCTACGATTCTTAATGCTAAAAGATTCTTAGATATAAAAAAAGAATTTGGTTCTTTTAATAAATATATTTGGGGTTTTGTTAATGGAAAACCAATAAAAAATAAATTCAAAAACATAAAAGAGATTCCTGCCAACACAAAAGATTCTGATTTAATGAGTAAAGATTTGAAATCGCGAGGATTCAAATTTGTTGGAACTACAATTTGTTATGCGTTTATGCAGGCTACTGGAATGGTTAATGACCACGAAGTTTCTTGTTTTAGATATAAATCCTTAAATTAGTGAAAATCTTTTTCAAATTATGGAAAAGAAAAAACAAATCTATCTTTTGATTTTTCTTATTTTGATTTTTTTCTCATTAAATTATAATTTTATTGATGAAAAATTAGGAAACTTTTTACTTGAAGGTCAAGCCCAAAAAGTTTTGGTTGATAGAGTTATAGATGGAGATACTTTTGTTACGGGGATTGAAAATGTTCGATTGCTTGGAATAAACACTCCTGAAAGAGGTGAGGAATTTTATGAAGAAGCAAAAAATTTTCTTGAAAATTTAATCTTGAATAAAGAGGTTACATTAAAATACTTAGGAGAAAGAGAGGATAAATATGGAAGAACTTTAGCTTATATTTATTTTAATGGAAAGAATATTAATCTAAAACTTGTTGAGAATGGATTCGCAAATTATTATTTTTATTCTGGAAAAGATATTTATTCTAAAGATTTGATTGAGGCTTGGAATTCATGTATTGAAAATAATTTGAATCTATGTGAAAAATCAAATCACATTTGTTCTTCTTGCATTTCCATTAATGAAAAAAAGATAATTAATTCCTGTAGATTTAATTGCGACATTGAAGGTTGGGAAATAAAAGGAGAGGGAAGAAATAAATTTATTTTTGATGGAATTTTAGAATCTGGAAATCAAGAAAATTTTAATTTAGATTTAGAGAATTCTGGAGGAAGTTTGTTTTTAAGAGATTCTGAAGGTAAATTGGTGTTGTGGGGAGATTATTGAATTATTCTCTAATAGTAACACTACCGAAATCTTTATAAATTATCATCCTAGAGTTAATACAATATGGATTCAAAAAAATTAAGAAATTATTTAATGGGAGCAGTTTTAGGTTTGTCATTAACGTCGGGAGCTTCTACAGCTTATGCACAAACTCAGAATAGGATTAAGGTTGATGAAGATTGTTCTGAAAAGAGTGAATTATACTTTCGAGATGGGCTTTCCGCTGCTGGCGATGGAACTAATTTGAGAAGTTCAATTGCAAATATTCACTTAAATCCTGATTCAAGAATAACTCTTGATGATTTTTTCTGTTTCAATGCTAATGAAGGAGAGGTTTCTTATGATGTTATTAATGCTGTTAGTGGAATTGAAAATAAAATATCATATGAGAAAGCAAATCTTGATTCAAGAGACCCTCAATCTAAAAGAGAAAGGTTAGCACTCATAGACCATTACGAGCAACTTTTGGAAAATATTGAAGATAGTGATGATTTTTCACTTAGCTTATTGAAGAACGCTGTGTCTGATGGCGTTTTAGATGTAAAGGGAGATTTCCTTTTTGAAAATGAAACTTGGAAAATTCTTCCAGGAACATACACATTAGTCGGAAGAAGTGAAGGAAGTGTAAATGGAGAATATGTTGCAAACTCATTGCCAGTTCCAAGTAACGTAATCTTGGAAAAATATACCTCTGCACAGAAAAGTGTTAGCAATTCAGATAATGAAAAATCTAGCTCTAAATCTCAATTAAAAAATAAACCCTCTAAATTTTCTGAGTTTTTTGGACCTGAAAGAAGTTTTGGATTGGAAGCCGTTATAGGAGGAAATGGAAGTTCAGGAGTTGGAGCTTTTGGAAATGTTCAATTAGCCAATAGCTCAATTAGTTTAGGAATATTTGGAAGACATTACATTAAAGGGGAACTTTTTGAAAATTCAGAAACAGAAATTATGGAAATAGAAAGAAAGTTGATAGGCCCTGGGACTTACTTAAACAGGAAGGATATTATAGAAACAACCTCTAGTGAAGAAGTTGTTGGAGAAATCGGACTAAGACCTTCTTTAAACATAGGTAAGTCCAGTATCTTCGGGGAACTTGGTGTGGCTTGGTTAAAGGGAGATGAAGTTTCTGAAGGAACAGGGGTTATATCATATGAAAGAAATGGTGTGCCTTTTGGGGAATCAAGTACAATCACTAATGAAATAGGGGAAAAAACATCTAGAAAAGTTAACACGTTTGCCTTAGGATTTGATTATAATGTCAATGACGATTGGTCCGTTGGAATTTCTGGTAAAAATATTGATGGAAAAGGAAGCGTTGAATTAAATCTGAAGTACGTTTTTTAATGTGGAAAATCACAAGTTATTTTCAATTTTTCTAGGATTTGTTTTTTTAATTTCATTTGCAAGTGCGCAAAGCGTATCGATTGATCTTTTTTATGATTCTACAAATGATAGTTCTTTAGAAATAATGGAGGGAGATTCATTTGGAGTTATTGTTAGTGCGCACTCAATACTTGAAAACAGTATGTCTATAGAGATTGACTTGCTTGATTCAGAAGGAAACTTGGTGGAAAACCTTCTTGATGTTGACACTTCTCAAAACCTTTATTTTAATTATTTTGTTATTGATGAAAATGTATATGGAAACCCGGGAGAATATTCTATTAGGGGTTCTGTTTTTGGTTTTCCAAGTTTAAATTTAGAGACTAAATTTTTGTCCCTAAGTGTTTTGCCTCAAAATCTGGGAAATAATCCTCCTGAAATAACTTCTGTTGCTCCAAGCAGAGTAAATGGCAGCTATCTTTATTCTTACCAAATTATTGCAGAAGATGCAGACAATGATACCTTGACATATTCCCTTACTCAAAATCCTAGTTGGCTTTCAATCAATTCAAATGGGTTCATTTCTGGAATCGCTCCAAATCTTGACTACCAATACATTGTTACAGCAAGAGTTTCTGATGGAATTGATTTTGACGCTCAAACTTTTACAATAGATGTTACAGCTGTTGATGACCCTGCAGACCCTCCTGAGCCAACACCAATAGTTATATCCCAAATCCCAG